>NZ_JBEZEZ010000029.1:0-104417 GCF_040649155.1 Streptosporangium sp. NPDC049046
GGGGCATCGCGATCCATCCCGGTTCATGTCAGCGGGCGCCGCTTTGAAGGCATCGAATCACAACCGCCCTTATTGATCTTGGTGAGATCACCTCATTGAGTCAATCTCCGAATCTCATACCGCAATCTGAACTCTGATCCACTTTTCAGTGGCGCTTCTCTCCCTCAACATCAGGAGGCCGCCATCTGCTACTGAGCAGATCGTAAGTTTCTGGACTATCGGTGTTATAGGCCGATATAGGCCAGGTGGGGGTCGGTGAAGAATGCCTGGACGATGTCGGGGCGCTTTTGTAGCCGGTGCGTGCCGCTGTGCATGGCTGCGGCCGGTTCGTTTTCGTCGGTAAGGTTGCCCAGCTAGCAGGCGTGGCACCGTGAAATGAGGACGGCCATCGCGTGATCCTTCGAGTGCGAACTTCAAGATCGAAGGAGAGAAGCGATGGCCGCGACCAACAGTGTGGACCCTGCCGCGTGGCTGGCTCAGCAGATCGAGCACGGCGATCCGGATCTGTTGCGATCCATGGTGAAGACCATGGCCGAGACGTTGATGTCGGCCGAGGCCGACGGCCTGTGCGGCGCCGGCTACGGCGAGCGCAGCGATGAGCGGACCAACCGGCGCAGGCGGCTACCGCAGCCGGGAGCGGGACACCCGCGCGGGCACCATTGAGCTCGCCATTCCCAAGCTGCGCTCGGGAAGCTACTTTCCCGACTGGCTGCTGCAGCGCCGTCGGCGGGCCGAGCAGGCGCTGATCAGCGTGGTGGCCACCAGCTATCTGCTCGGGGTCTCCACCCGCCGCATCGACAAACTCGTCGAGCAGCTCGGCATCACCGGGA
Source organism: Streptosporangium sp. NPDC049046 (assembly GCF_040649155.1). Classification (NCBI taxonomy): domain Bacteria; kingdom Bacillati; phylum Actinomycetota; class Actinomycetes; order Streptosporangiales; family Streptosporangiaceae; genus Streptosporangium; species Streptosporangium sp. NPDC049046. The sequence goes on from NZ_JBEZEZ010000029.1 coordinate 831, forward strand.
TCTCCAAGAGCCAGGTCAGCCAGATGGCCAAGATCCTCGACGAGCAGGTGGAGGCCTTGCGGACCCGCGCCCTGGACGCCGGGCCGTATGCCTTCGTCTGGCTGGACGCGCTGACGCAGAAGGTCCGCGAGGGCGGGCGGACGGTCAACGTCCACGTCCTGGTCGCCACGGCGGTCAATGCCGACGACCGCCGGGAGATCCTCGGGCTGGAGGTGTCGGCGGCCGAGGACGGCGCCGGCTGGCTGGCCTTCCTGCGCAGCCTGGTCGCCCGCGGCCTGGGCGGGGTGCAGCTCGTCATCTCCGATGCCCACCATGGTCTGGTCGAGGCGATCGGCGCCACCATGCCGGGCGCGTCCTGGCAGAGGTGTCGCACCCACTGAAGCTGTAAGGAAATAACGCGACGATTCGATCTTTCGGGTTGGATGTCATGTTATGGCGACCTTGCCCGGCGTTCTCGATCAGCTGGCGTTGAAGTTCGAGGTCGTGCTGCCGCATCTGAACGAGCGGCAGCGGCGGTTGCTGATGGCGGCCGAGGCCCGGTTACTGGGGCATGGCGGGGTTCGTGCGGTCGCTCGGGTCGCCGGGGTCAGCGAGTCCACCGTGCGAAAGGGCGTGTTCGAACTCGAGGACGGCGAGGATGTGCTACCGGACGGGCGGGTGCGTCGTGAGGGCGGTGGGCGTAAGAGCGTCGAGGAGCAGGACCCTCGGGTGCTGCCGGCGTTGTTGGCGCTGGTCGAGCCGGACGAGCGGGGCGACCCGGAGTCGCCGCTGCGGTGGACGGCCAAGTCGCTGCGGCGCCTGGCGGAGGAGTTGGCCCGGCGGGGGTATCGGATATCACCGCCCACGGTCGGGCGGCTGCTGCGTGAGAACGGGTTCAGCTTGCAGGGCAACGCCAAGACCTTGGAAGGAAAGCAGCACCCGGAGCGGGACGCGCAGTTCCGCTACATCAACGAGCAGGTCAAGGACCATCAGGCCGCAGGCGATCCAGTAATCAGTGTCGATACGAAGAAACGCGAGCAACTGGGTCGGCTCCCCAACCCAGGCCGTGAGTGGCGGCCGAAGGGCGACCCGATCGAGGTTGAGGACCACAGCTTCTTCTTCACTGGGCCGGACGTCGAGCAGGCCATCCCGTATGGGATCTACGACATCAGCGCGAACACCGGCTGGGTGAACGTCGGCATCGACCACGACACCTCAACGTTCGCGGTCGCCTCGATCCGCCGCTGGTGGCAGGCCCAAGGCCGCCTGGACTATCCGGACGCCTCTCGGCTGTTGATCACTGCGGATGCGGGAGGCTCCAACGGCTACCGGTTGCGGGTCTGGAAGGCCGAGCTCGCGGCCCTGGCCGCAGAAACCGGCCTGGCGATCACCGTGTGTCATTTCCCGCCGGGCACCTCGAAATGGAACAAGATCGAGCACCGGCTGTTCTCCCACATCACGATGAACTGGCGTGGACGGCCGCTGACCAGTCACCAGGTCGTCGTCAACACCATCGCCTCAACGAGGACCCGCACCGGGCTGCGGGTCGAGGCCGAACTCGACACCGCCTCATATCCGCTGGGCGTCACGGTGAGCAAGGCCCGGTTCGCCGAGCTGCCGATCCGCGCCCACCCCACCCACGGCTCCTGGAACTACACGATCCACCCCGGCCTGGTCGCCGCCGACCGGCCACCCGTCGTCGGCACCGACCGCGCGCAGATCCGCGCTGCCGCACTACGCGCCCTGGCCGACTTTCGGCTGACCGACATGACCGAAGCCCAACTGGACGACCTGGCGCGCCGGCTCGCCACCGCCCAGGCCGCTCGGGCCGAGCAGCGCACCTTCCACCAGCGCGGCGGCGAACGCCGTCGCGCCAAGGGTGCCGGGTCCCACAGCCTGCTCTCCGACGCGGACCGGGTGCTGATCACAGTCGTCTACCTCCGCCAGATCTGCTCCCAGAAGGTCCTGTCGGACATGCTCGAGGTCAGCGACTTCACGATCGGCTATTGGATCGCCGAGACCCACAAGCTGCTTACCGAGCACCAGGTCACGGTCCCCGCCACCACCATGCGGTTCACCACCGCCGAACAGCTGCGTAGTTTCCTGGACAACGGCGACGTCACCGCCCAGCGACCCCGGATCTCCGAAACGCTCTCGCACCCCGCTCTGACCGGGATGAGCCGCGAAGAACTCCGCCAGGTGATCGAGCGACTCACCCCGCTCCAAGCCGCCTGCCTCGAACGCCTCCGCTACCAGCGACGCGGCGGTGAACGACTCCCCGGAGCCCGAGGCGGCATCTTCCAACAGAAGATCACCGACGCCGAGCGGATCCTCGCTGCCATCCTCTACCGACGGAAAGTCTGCACACGGCAAGTCCTCAGCGAACTGTTCGAAGTCAGCCCCCGCACGATCGGCGACACCCTCATCGAGACCCGCCCACTTCTGGAACACGACGCCTACAACCCCGCGCCCGCCCCAACCCGTCACCGGACCGCAGCCGCGCTCCTCGCCTCCATCTCGCCGTGTTGATTCTTAACGGCTTCACTACCTGCGCAACCTGCTGACCACGGTCCCCAAATCAGCCCAGCCGTGGGTGGCGACGCTGGTGCGGACCATCTTCGACCAGCCCGCCACCGAGCAGGTCCGTACCCAGCACGCCTGAGTCATCGACGCCCTGGAGGCGAAGTATCCGGCCACCGCCGAGCACCTGGACGCCGCCCGCGAGGAACTCCTGGCTTTTGCGGCCTTCCCGAAGGAGACCTGGCGGCAGATCTGGTCCAACAACCCCCAGGAGCGGTTGAACAAGGAGATCAGGCGCCGCACCGACGTGGTCGGGATCTTCCCCGGCCGCAGCGCGATCATCCGTCTCGTCGGTGCGGTCTTGGCCGAGCAGACCGATGAGTGGACCGAGGCCCGCCGCTACATGGGCCTGGACATCCTGGCCAAGTGCCGGATGCGCCTGCTGGCCGGCGACACACCGGCACTGAGCTTCCACCCGCAGACACTCACCGCTTAACCTGCAGAAACAGGATCACGCGAAGGGCGACTCATACACCACTTCGCTGGACGTGACCCGGGACGCACCCAAAAGCTGCGGGGTTGTTCACAAGGGAGTAGCAGCGAAGGTCCACCTGTCCGCCAACCCGCGCTGCTGACCGCTGTCCTTATGGTGAAACACGGTTGGTCGTGAATGGCAGCCGGTTCAGGCGTTCAGCTACGAAGCAGGCCAGCGGGCCGGCGAACAGGTGAGACACAAGCCCGGAGAACTCCTCACGAATCGTGCCATGCACCGGCAACACCACGTGGGCGGTCTCAGCCAGGTCTTGATCTCCCTCGTCGGCCACGGCTATGACAGTGCGCCCATAATCACGGGCGCGGGTGGCTACCCGCAGAGCATGACTGCGACTGCGACCCGGCGTGACGATCACTATGGTCGGCATGTCGCGAGGACGCGCCAGAACCTCGACGTGCTCCCACTCCTCCAGGTCCTGCCCTGCGGCGAACACTCCAGCGGCCTCAATGAGTTTCGCGGCGGCGAACAGAGCGGTGCCGTAGCCGGGGCCGCTGCCGAGAACCATCGTCACCGGTGCTTCGGCAATCCGGCCGGCGAGCTGCTCGCACCGCGAGCGCAGTGCCCCGGTGGTGGCTTCGACCGCATCGGCCACAGCCAGCACCTCCCGGTTGAGCACATCGGCGTACGCCGATCGGTGGCCACGCTGTCGCCCCAGTTCGATGGCGGTGAGCAGCAGGCCGAGCAGGCTGGCCTGGTAGGTGCGGATCCCGGGGCAGGGCTGTAGGTCCGCCAGCGGAAGTGTCAAAGTGCGGGCGGCGACCTGAGTGAGCGGGCTGTGCGCGGTGGCGGTGATGGCCAAGGTATGGGCACCGTGCTCAGCGGCTCGCTCCAGCGCCTGGATAAGGCGCCGGTTACCGCCGGAGGCGGAGATCCCGATCATCAGCGCACCCGAGAGCAGCGCGTCACCCTGCTTCCAGCCGGCACCGTACTCCAGCATGCGCAACGCACTCAACGGCTCACACGACACCCCCGCCAACCGATGAAAGGCCATCTGCGCGGCCAACGCGGCGTGGTAGGAGTCGCCACTGCCCACGAGGTACACCCGTGAGATCACCGGTTGCTCCCCAACGACTAACAGACTGCGGATCTGTTCCAGCGCCTGACCGTGCAGAGTGCGCAAGTCCCCGGCCAGGGCATCTGCCTGGCGCAACATCTCCGCGAGAGTGTAGGAGGGGGTCATCGTGTTCCTCCTTGTCTTCTGCCACCGTCAGCACCGAAGCTCACCTTCTGCCGACCTCATCGCCGAGGGCCGAACTCACCGTGCTCCCGCACGCACGATGTCCACGTACGCCTTGACCTTGTCGGCGACGATGGCGCTGCCCCAGCCGTCACCCTCCAGGCATGTCCCGACGAATACACCGTCGGCACCTTCGGGCGAGCCCAGCAGCCGGGCGGCGTTGTCGTGGTTGGTGTGGCCGGCCAGGATGATCGGCAAATCCGGCGCAGCGGCACGTACCGAGGCGATCATCTCCAGCACTCGCGCCTCATCGGAGTGGCATAGCGACACCGCGTCCGCGCCGACCTGGCGGGCCGCCCTGGCGACATCGGCGACCGTCCTGCCGCCGCCAAACCATGTGTAGTGCATCGACTCCACCTCGGCGATGATCTTCACATCCCAGGCATCGATCTTCTTGCGGTACTCCATCACCGCCAGCGGATCGGCTTCGACCATGCCATGTGTGGTGAGCGTCGCCCCTACGATCGCGCCTGCCCGTACGAAAGCACCGCCGGCGACTTTGGCGACGGCCAGCGATGCCTGCACCGCGTTGCGCATCAGCTGCACACCTACCCGGAAGTCGGGGCCGACGGCATCGGTGACCGCACGGGTGATGAGACTGAGCGCGGCGATCCGCGCGGGATCACTCTCCTCACCGGGGGCGTAGACCCGATCCACCGTTTGAATCAGACCTCCGTCCGCGCCGCCGTCGTACAAGGCGCGCGCCGAGTCCACCGCCGTTCGCAAGATCTGCGGGAAGCTGCCCTCGCGGTGAAACGGGGTGCCTGGCAGCGGCTGCAGATGGATCATGCCCAGCACGACGGGTTTGCGGCCCAGCCACTGCGCATCGCCCCTGTCCAGCACACGGACCTCCCTGGGGTGCGAGCGACCGCCCACGTCGCCTGACCAGCGTCAAGATCGATGAAGCGCTTCCACGTTCTCACCTTCTCGCCGATCGCGACAGAGCACGGCTATGACGATGTCCACAACCGGCCATCCCGGACATGTCAGAGAATATGCATCCGAACGCCCAGTCGACGGATCCGCTCCCGGTAGCTGTACCGCTCCAGGTCCAGCAAGGTCCGTACGGCCTGCTGGGCCATCGGATGGTTGCGGACAAGTTGGGGAGCCACCTTCTCCGCGTACTCCATTTCGGCCAGGGCGTCGTCGCGTTTGCCACACCAGAGCAAGCCTCGGGCGTGGTCGAGATGGTGGTGTCCGACGCGATTGGCCTGAAGGCCCTTCGGTAGGCGAACCTTCTTTCCCAGGGTCACGGCTCGGGGGCCGTCACCGAGTTCGACGGCGACGGCGACGCCGTGGATGTCGATGTTGTGCTGGTTGCTGCACAGCTCGTAGTAGTTGGTGCGCTGGCGAGCACCGAGTCGGGTGACCGCTTCGGCCGCGAGGCGATGCCGTGACCATGCTTCGTCGGCGTCGTTTTTGCGAGCCGCGGTGATCGCGGCCCGTAACTGAAGGCCGCCCCAGACAGCCAGGGCCTCGGGCTTACCCGCGACGTACTCGTCCTCGATGCTCGCGCAGGCCGCGTCAAGTACGGCGAGCGCGTCGTTCCACGAGGTGCTGGTCCACAGGTTTCGTATCCGCAGGTAAGCGGATACAGCACCGTGGTACGGGTCTCCCGAGCGTTCTGCAGCCCAGCGGACTCGGCTGGTGGCGATCAGGGAGAGGTCCGCGTACCCAAGGTTGTGGGCGACCGAGTTCGCTGTCTGGTAAGCGAAAGCGAGCAGTCCGAACGCCTTGCTCCGGTCAGGCTCGGCGTACAGATGGGTAGCCGCCTGAAGTTCGGAGAACAGGGGCGGTAGTGCGTCGGCCAATTCACCGTAGCGAGCTTCCAGGCGCAACCAGCAGGCGTGCTCGGTCGCGGCTTGAAGGTCAGGCAGTGACCGTACTTCACCGCCCCACTCAGGGTCGAGGTCGTAGCGCTCCAGATGGCGGCGAATCTCGGGGATCGCGGAGTGTCCCCGATCCTCGGCGGGGGTGTCGCCCCGGTAGGGGCGTGCGGTGAGTTCGTTCGGGTGCACACGCAACACTCGGGCGACGGTGTTGATCAATGCGATGGAGTCAAGAGGGATGCTGTCGTTCTCGACGCCGGACACCCAGGACTGCGCTCGGCTGACGCGCCGAGCGAGTTCGGTCTGGGTGATGCCCAGGCGCTTACGCGCACGTCGTACGCGCTTTCCCACGCTCTCCGCCGCCGGGTCTGAGTAGGTCATGGCCTCACGGTAACCCGCCTTGACTCTCTTGACTCCCCTCCTCGTCAAAGTATCAAGGGCGTTGATGTCCACACCTCTCCGCACTCATAACTTCACTTTCCGTGAGGATGGATGAGTGTGGGAGTGGCCACTGTTCCCGTCACCTGACGGTCGGAGCAGCTGTCGGACTGACTCCAGTGGAAGCCCGCGGTGCTGGGTCTCTACGGAGGCGCATCGATACAACAGGCCGACGCTCCTGTTCGTGCAGCGCGAACCCGTCGTGTAGTGCGACGGACGGAATCGCCATGTGGGAGATCGGCTGGAACGTCCGTTACGGGCATGCCCTCCATGCGTGCAGCCGGCCGGGGCGTCCCTCGTCCCGATACGCCGAACTCCGTGAAGCACATCAGGCGCCGAAGCAGGTGGCCGAACCCACCTGACGAACGCACCGCCCCTCACACGGAAACCCTTTGTCACCAGCCAGGACACGGACATGGCCGGTGATATCGCCAGAGAAAACGGCTCTGCCAGTCGAGTGGCTTCGCCTGGCAGAGCCTCGCCTGCACACCGGAGGTGCAAACTGTGCTCAACCCTAGTAGAGCCATCAAGATCATCCGAGTCCGTTGGCATGCCGAGCGTCCGCCCTCACCCCTGGGCTGCCGTTGGTGCGGTCATCCCCCGTACGCGCACGACGCGGCCAGCCTGCCGCACCGCCCTGGGCACCTGTGGGAGCAGCCCACCTCGGCCCAGGTCCGTACCCGCATGACGGCCCGGCGTCGCCTCGGGCTCTGCGGTCGACTGCCCGCGCCTTCCGTACCGGCCATCGTGACCCCGCGCCCGCCGAGCCACCCCTTCACGGGTTCCCCCACCATCCGAGGACGCCACGCGCGACCGGCCACCCCGCCGTACGGACGTGAATCGCCGCCGGGCACGCGGTCCGGGCATGGCAGGCGCGAGACGCATCGGAAAGGGGTGACGACATGAGCACCCTCTCCCTCGGAAGGGAGAACCTCCGGCACGAACCCGGCGACGACCCCCGCGCGCTGCGCACCCTGACGCTCCGCTTCCCCGACTGGCGTCCCTGGTACGGCCACGCCACCGGACGCTGGTGGGCACTCTCCCCCACCCGATACCGCCAACGCATCGGCCTCCTCGAAGCCGACACCCCCGCCGAACTCGCCGCCCGGATACAGCACATCGAGGACTTCCACCCCCACCCCGAGCAGATCCACCAGGACCCCAAGAGCACCGAAGACAACGAGACCACCGGCAAGGGAGGTGACCGGGATGACCGTACGACTGCTGTCCGTACTCGCCGGAGTGCTCACTGACCGATTCCGGACGACAACCGACGAGCCCAACGGACCGGCCGCCACCATCTGGCCGCCCTACCCCGGCCGAATCCCCGGCTGGTCGACGATGCCGAACCACACCCCCGTCATCTCCCAGCGCTTCCCCGCCACCCGCGACCAGGTCAGAAACGCCCGCACCTTCGTCGCCGACATCCTCGGCGACGACCACCCACTCCGTGACGACGCCACACTCCTCACCAGCGAACTCGCCACCAACGCCGTCGAACACACCACCAGGCCGACTGGCACCCGGCCGATCGACACCGAGCCAACCGGCACCCAACCAGCCGCCACCGAGCCGAAGGACCCGCCACGGGAGTTCGTCGTCACGGTCGCCTTCACCCCGCATGGCGTCATCATCACCGTCCAAGACCCCGGCTCCACACAGATCCCCCACGTCAAGAACCCCAGCCTGAACGCCACCGGCGGCCGAGGACTCCTCCTCGTCAACGACCTCGCCACCCGTTGGGGCTTCCACCGCGACCCCACAGGAACCGTCATCTGGTTCGAACTCACCTAACCACCCGGCGTGGCGACGCGAGTCTGGAGGAGCAGCGCCGCCACGTCCTCAACCATCCCCCCGGCGGTCGAGCACCGGCGTCGGCCGTCTACCGGTGATGAGCGCTTCGCGTACCTCTCGGCTAAGTGGGTCCATGGCAGGCGAGCCGGTCACGCAGCGGGGTCATCAGGGCGAGGTCACTCTGAACGCGGTGACCCGAAGGTTGTCCGATTCCGGTCAGAACAACGGCTGACATGCTGAAATCCTTGACCGGTTCACCGCATCGGGTGAAGGTCGATCCTGCAAGTCCGTGCACACCTGGACACATGGAGATCTTCATGGGACTACGGTTCATCGGCAAGGACCCAGGCAGCGACAACGACCATTCGCCCACGGTGTGGCTCGACGAGATGACTGGCGACCTCATCCTGCAAGGCTGGAAGATCACTGACGCGAAGACCCAGGCGGAGATCGGCGTCGTCCCCGAGAACGAGACGGTCATACGATTTCCAGTACGGATGATCCCGTTCGTTCTGGAGGCACACGATGGAGACGGCTCCGGTCCCGGCGTTCAGTGAGCTGATCTCCGGCACCCAACGGTCGGCGATGCATCTGGAGATGCGTGATGTCTACGATCCCGGCTCCCGCCGGTTCGCGAGCTGGCGGTCCGGCCATCGCGAGAATCCGGCGAACCGTGACGAGTGGTGGAACCCCTTTCACAGCGTGATCGCTGAAGCCGTCGCCCGCGGCGTCCAGGTGCGTCGCGCCCGTGTCGTGTCCGAACCGGTCAGCGACTATGTCCAGTTCGAGTACGACGTCACCTTCTCCAACATCGCGGCCGGCGAACAGGTGCGGTGGCTGCCTAGGCGCCGGGCTTCGGACCTGGCGCTTCCCGGCAACGACTTCTGGGTATTCGACGGCCGCCTGGTTCGGCTCAGTCACTTCGGCGGCAACGGAGAGTTCGTCCAGGACGAGATGACCGAGAATCCCACTGTCGTGAAGCTGTGTGTCGAGGCCTTCGAACGGGTGTGGGAACGCGCCGTCGACCACCACGACTATCGTCCCGCCTGACCTGCTGCTCACCCCCCACACGGTCATGTCCTCGTCACCGTCGTCCAGCGTCCAGCAGGCCCGGGAAGTACTGGCCGGCCGTCTTCGTGAGATCCGCCTCGATGCGAGCCTGTCCGCTCGGGCGCTGGCGGCGGCGGCGGGGTGGCACGAGTCGAAGACGTCTCGGATCGAGAACGCCAGGACCTCACCGTCTGACAAGGACATCAGGACCTGGTGCGAGGTGTGCGGGGCTGCCGAGCAGACCAGAGACCTGATCGCCTCAGCCCGAGCCGTTTCCTCGATGTACGTCGAATGGCGCCGGGTCCAGCGCACCGGCCTCGGGCGGCTTCAGAGGTCTTCCATCCCTCTTTACGAGCGGACCCGTCACTTCCGCTTCTATCATTCGCTCCTGATCCCCGGCCTGTTTCAGACTCCTGGCTACGCGACGGCGCTGATGGGGGCCATCACGGCTTTCCGTGAGATTCCCGACGACATCGAGCAGGCGGTCGCCGTCCGTATGGAGCGTCAGAAGGTGCTCCACTCCGGCGCGCGGTTCGCCGTCTTGGTCGAACAATCGGTGCTGAGCTACCAGGTCGGCGACGCGGAGGTGATGGCGGGGCAGCTTGGCCACCTGATCGCCATGGCGGCTCTGCCCTCGGTCAGTCTGGGAATCGTCCCGTTCGCCACGAGCGGGCGCCCCGTGTGGCCGCTGGAGGGCTTCAGCGTTTTTGATGACATGCAAGTGAACATCGAACTGCTCTCGGCCCAGGTGACTGTCACACAGCCCCGTGAGATCGCCCTCTACATCAAGGCGTTCGGTGGGCTCGCCGACATGGCCGTGTATGGCGGGGCCGCCCGAGCCTTGATCACAAAAGCCATCGACGATCTCCGATAGTGGACTCATCTGCAAGTTCGTAGAAGTTCGTTGATGCCCGAACGCGGAGCCACCTAGCGTCAACCTGGACGGTTACGGTCCGTCACCTTCCGGTGGGTGCACGTCAAGGCGGTGCGACCAAGTGCCGCCGCAGCACCGCGCCCCGATGTCCGGTGAAGACAGCTATACCGCCTGAGAAACGAGGACATGATCGCCCTGACGGCGGTCTGCCGTCCTCGCCAACCCTTTGAAGGAAGCTCGTTCATGATGACGTCCCGGCACAACGACTCCCCTTCCGCTGAGCTGCTGCGCGAGGCTCTCGTCCAGCAGTTGCGCAAGCGAGGATTCATCCGCGACGACCGGGTCGCCGACGCGTTCGCGGTGGTGGAGCGGCACGTGTTCGTGCCGGAGGGTACGCCGCTGGAGGCCACGTACAACGTGGACGACTCGGTGGCGACCAAGACGGACGAGCACGGCGTGATCGTCTCTTCGATCAGTGCGCCGTTCATCCAGGCCCTGATGATCGAGCAGTCGGGGCTCGGGCCGGGGATGAGCGTGCTGGAGATCGGTTCGGGCGGCTACAACGCCGCGCTCCTCGCAGAGGTCGTCGGCCCGAATGGGCGTGTGGTCAGCGTGGACATCGACCCGGAGGTGACCGACCGGGCCAAGGTCCTGCTGGAGGCGGCCGGGTACGGCGAGCGGGTAACGGTCGTGCTGGCCGACGCCGAGCACGGTGTGCCCGCGTCCGAGTTGTTCGACCGGATCATCGTGACGGTGGGCTTCTCTGTCAAGTCCAGCGTGTTGACACACAAGATCTTTTCAGGATGGGCGGGAAACCACGAGCTCTCCAGGCGAAAGCTGTCTGTGGAGTCAGATCCCAATAGTCCCAAATGTCATCAAACCCTTCCCGTCTTCCCCAAAACCTCTAAAGGCATCCGCTATCGGACAAATTCGACAGGGGCGCACTCGTCTCTCTGCTTGCATCAGGCGCTTAATCTATTGCATCAGGTACGTCGATCCCGTATAAGATCACTTCATGTCCAGGGCAAGACGCGGTCAAAGTGGTCGCTACCACAGCTCCTCTTTTTCCCCGAAAAAAAGATGGGGTCGTTGGCGCGACATCGGAGAAGTACGCAGAAGCAAGCCGCTAGTTCGCTTCGTTGTTGACGATGAAGACGTCCATGGAGTAGTAAAGCTCATCCCCAACAGTAAGGAAATAAAAGACAGCTATCGGTTACTTATAGCCGAAAGGCGTTATCGTAACGAAGTTAAGCAGATGGTTGCCCTTTCCGGGGAAGCTGGAGTAATTCCTGTCATCGACTATGACAGGAGCGACGATCCAAGCTGGTTCGTAATGCCGGAAGCGGAAATGCTCGCTAAACACCTAGAGTCGAAGCCAGACTTCTATAGCGCCGTATCGGCGGTGCATCAAGTTGCTGAGACTTTAGCCCGCCTTGCCAAGCAAAAAATTGCGCACCGGGACATTAAACCTGACAATCTTTTCTGGTATGAGCACAGCGCTGTTGTTGGGGATTTCGGGATTGCCGCATGGCCGGGCCGAGAACCGCTCACTTCAACAGGAGAGAAGGTTGGGGCCGTATCTTTTCTAGCTCCCGAGATGCTGAAACGCCCCAAAGACGTTTCCGATAATCTCGCCGATGTTTGGTCTCTGGCTAAAACCATGTTCGTACTCGCTCTCCCGGGTCGGGGTTTGCATCCACCGGGTGGTACTCATGTTGCGACCGCCCGGGAATTTTCTCTATGGAGCGCGGGAGGCAAAGCGGCGGAATCAATTGGCCATCTCCTTGAAGCTGCGACTAGGTTCCGCCCTCATGACCGGCCTAGTATGCAAGAGTTCGCCAACGAACTTGGTTACTGGCTAGAAACACATGCTTCGGATACCCAGAAAGAACCGCCTCGATCTTCGGCAGTTACATCAGGATGGCGCCCTTTAATCCCAATAATTGAGCACTTGAGAAGCTCAAAAAGAACCATTCATGAGCACATGCAACCTGCCATATCAAACCTGTCAATGGAGGTTACCGGAAATCCTCATTCATGGATCACGGAGGACGGAACAAACGGCTTCACAATCGTCCCCATAGGCGATCACGACTTCGAGCCAAATTCCGAAGACGGGTTTGAGCCGGAAGCCGATATCGTATATTCCATCACCACTCCAGACAAGAAACTTCATATAGTTTTCAATGCCATTCTGGAACAGGATTCCGTATACTTGATCGCTGAGATTCAGCGAGTTGCCGAATCTGGAATTCTTCTTGAGAAGCAGTGGCGTAAAGACGCTAGCGTCAAACGACCAAGCATGCATGCGCATCTCAATGAGATCTTCGATGAAGTAGCAAAGTGGATTAGGGAGAACCTCTAGCCTCAAAGCCGACATCTGATGATCGGATTCTTCGCTCGGACGTCTCCTGCAGCAAGGAATTCGGGGCAAGATTCTGGCTCAAGTCTCCACCCACGATGGCCAGTCAGCGCTCCTGCGACCAAGCTCTCTGTGTTCTCCACAGGTTAAGACGGGGCGATGTTATGGCGAACGAACAGGGCGTGAAAGAAGTCCAGGAGGATTCGCTTTCCATCGCGAGCTATCAGCTCATAGCCGCCTAATCGGTAGACCTCATAGCCTTCGAGCCGTAGACGTCGGTCTTCTGAAACCATTTCGGAGTACTTGCGCGTGTCTGGGCGCCGATGGTCGGGATTCATGTCGAAATGATCGGGCGTTCTTGACGATGGAGCATCCGCAGTGAGTGTCGAGTAGTGCTGGACGCCGTCGATCTCGATGACCACGCGGTTTCGGTTCGGGAGCAAGAGTAAGAAGTCCATGCGTTGCCGGGGCAGCGGCCCAGGAGTAGCTGGGGAGCGTCGCAGCTGGGGGTCGTAGTGAAGATAGACCTGTGGAATCAGGGCAGGGAGATCAAGCCCGCCTGGCTGCGGGTAGAAGGCGCCATAAATATCGAACAACATCTCTTCGGGAGGAGAATCTAGAGATGCACGCAGTCGCGCATAAAGGTTGCGGGAGACCTGGATGTCGTCTGCATTGCGCAGATCAGGAACCGTTTCTCGCCACCAGGTGATGAGGTCTCGCCAGGTCAGGCCTGCTGGTGTCAGAGGGCGCGTGTATGTGAGGCAGTATTCGGCGTTCTCGGTGATCTCTAGGTCGTTGTTGATGGCGCTGCGGAGGACGATCTTCGGTTTGGGGCCGTTGGCCGCGAAGATCAAGTTTTTGAACTCGCCATCAACCCCACGGGGTCCTAGGGAAGCCAGGGTCACTTCCAGGTCGGCGTCGTCGTATTCATCCAGGAAGCGCAGCGCGAGGGTCGTCAGCTCGGTGAGTGAGCGTTGGCGTAGCCGTGCCATGACGTAGCGATGCTTGCTCCTGAAAGCTTCGTCCTCGGTTCCAGACTCCAGGCCAAGGGCTTCGCAGGCTTGGGGAAGCTCGTAGGATTTGAACGTTGTCGCGAGCGCGCTGGCTATCGAGGAGCGCAGTGTCTCTGCCTTGACGGGGGGCGCCATAGCGATGAGGTTAGCCGAACGACCTGACACGTGGTGTTTAATCTGAATCAGTGCGGTGAGGTAGGGCGAGGTTGACCCGGAAGAGCGCGTAGGCGAGGTGTCTGCTTGGCGAGTTCGAGGCGGAGTTGCCGGTTCTCCATTTGTGCTTGGTGAAGTGCTCCGACCAGGGTCTCGTTGTCGGTTCTTAGTTGTTGGAGTTCTTCTAGTTCGGCGGCCCGGAGTTTCTTGAGTTTGGCGAGTTGCTTCCGGAGTTTCTGCTCGGTCTCGGGCACTTCCTTGCGTGCTCTGATGCGTTCATAGAAGTCGTTCTTGAGGTCGACGTGTCGCTGGGTGAGAGCGTTGCGCGGGACCTGGGCCTCCTGTGCCAGGGCGACGATCGTGAGCGCTCCGGTGGAATGCTGGGGGATTCCGTTCAGGATGCGATCCATGGCGGTGAGGATCCGGGCGCGTTCGTCGAGGGCGGGGCTCATGCGGAAGGCTCCTGAAGAGTGATGCGAGTGCATTCGTGCTGATCGGCGTAGAGACGGAGAGTGTCGGCGCGGGCGCGAAGCCGTTCGGCCAAGGGCTCGGGGACGAGGCCAGCGGCCTGTTTCTCCAGGGCCTCAGCTTTGAGTACGAGCTGGTGAGCCTGCTGATCGGTGCGGGAGATGTTGGCGCAGTCGGCGACGCAGCGGTCGAGACTGGGGGCGGCTTGCTGGCCTTGGCGTCGGCAGAGCGCCTTGCGGGGGTCATAGACGCAGAGCAGCAGGGCGTGCGGGTTGTTGTGAACGGCCAGGGCAGGGTTGGCTAGCAGGTTGCGGGCGTCTCGGGCGGTGAGAACGGCGCCCGCGTAGGCGGGTGCGTGTGCGGCGGCCTGAATTGCGCGGCGGGCAGCGGGTCCGGAGATGCCGTCGCCGGTGGCGAGGGTGTCGTTGAGTTCGGCGAGGGTGTCGGCGGTGGCGCGGGCGGTCTCGATGTCCAGGAGGTCATGGACGCCATCGCGGCTGCGGGAGGCGTAGTGACCGCTAACGGCGGTGCGCAGGTGGCCGTACTGGATGGCGAGAGCGACCAAGCCGCCGGGTCGGCGGGCGATATGCCAAGCCAGGGTGCGGCGAAAGCGTGCAGTTCCGATCGCGCCGTGCGGGTCGGCGGGGATGATCTCGTAGGGGCGGCCGAGGTCGGCTGCCAAGGTGTTGGCCCAGGTGACGAAGCGTTCGATCCGATCTCCCATGGCTGTCTTCGTGGCCGAGCCGACGAGTTCTCGTCGTCTGCTGAAGTCGTGGGCGGCCGAACTGAACAGAAGCCCGTCGGGAACGATGTGTTCCAGGATCCGGATCGCCCTCACCACCGGGGGGATCGCGACCCAGGGAACATCGCGGAGCTGGCCTGCGGACAAATGGTTGCCCGAGTCGTCACGGGCGGTCTTGAAGACGTGCCCGTGGATTAGATGGTGGCCGGATTCGGGGTCCGGGCAGCAGCCGGCGCGGAGTCCGAGGACCTCTCCCGGGCGCATGCCGGTCAGGTAGCTCACGACGATGAATGCGGCGGTGACCAGGTGTTTCATCAAGGTCGTGGCCTCGGTGAAGTCGATGGCCCGGGTCCAGGGCCGTCCGTCGACAGTTGCGGTGATCTTCATCGGCAGCGGGCAGGGTCCCGGGTTGCGCTGGAGGTAGTTCCTCCAGGCTGGGTGTTTCGTTGTGCTGTGGCACTGGGTCCGGGAGGCTCCGGTGAGGGCGCTGATGTAGGTGTTCGCGGTTCCGCGGCCGTTCCGCGTGGGCATGCTGGGCAGCGGCCGGTCATGCGCGGCGAGATCGGCGAGGTAGGCATTCAGGGCGACCAGCGTTTGCTTGGTCGCCGTATTCTGCGCGGCGGCCGTCGTCATGCGCTGGAAGGTCTGCCAGGCGGTGAGGATGTCCGCGGAGAACTCATCGATCACGCGCACTGCCCAGATCAGCAGGGGTCCCATGGTGGCCGGGCTGATCGGCTCGGTCATGTTCTCTCCCCGGCTGGTCGCGGCGGGCAGGAAGTCGTCGGCGCCTTCCCGCTGCCAGGGCGGTTCGGGCAGACCCAGTGGAGGGTCGCTGATGGAGTCGAAGACCCAAAGACGGGTGAGGCAGTTCAGTGCCTCCCTGGTCTGGTCCCTGGACGTGCCCTTGGCGGTCAGGTGCCTGATGTAGTCGCGGTAGTCCCGCTCCGAGCAGTCCGCGAGGGAGGTCAGGCCGCGCTGGGCGAGCCATCGAGCGAAGTTCCGCCAGGCCAGCGCGGTGGCGTAGATCCTGGGGGCGCCGAGCCGGGACCGGTAGGAGGGGGCCTGGTCGAATAGCAACCGATCCGGGACCGGTTCGTTAATCAAAAGCCAGCTCAGATAGCGCAGCTCTTCGCGGAGCACTGCAACGACCTTGTTCCAGTAAATGGTGCGCCGATCAGCGCTGGGATTGTCCGAGAGCGGGCCGAGCGGCCAGGCGTCATCGGCGTAGCGGGCCACCGGACCGTCGTGGCCGTGGATGAGCGTGGAGTTGATCATCGGTGTGTCCGGGGCGGGGCGTGCCGGGCGTTCAGCGGCCAGTGCGGTCATCGGTCGTAATGTCCGTTCAGCAGGTCATGGACGAGGTCATGGTCGGCCGGGGAGATCTCGGCCGTGGCGGCCTGCCAGGTCGGTTCTCCCAGCCGCTGCCGAAGATCGGCCAGGCGGGCATGGGCGTCATCCCAGTCCTCGGCCCAGACGTCCGGGTGAAGCACGCCCCGGAGGTCGTCAAGGGCCTTGTGCAACAGGACGAGCCGGGGGTGGTGGTCCGGGGTGATACGCGCGTTCGGGCAGGCCAGGCAGAGGAGAAACGAAGCGTCGCAGGCCTGGCCGCGGGGGGCGAACGGACTGTTGCGGTAGCCGCAGCAGTCGGCCGTGGCTGTCCCCTGGTCTCCGTCTCGGCGGGTGTCGGCCAGCTGGGCCACCACGGTCCGGCGAGCGGCCTCCAGCGCGTCGGCGGCGCCCTCGGCGATCACGGGGACCGCGGCTTGCTGCGCCTGCGGTTCGGTCACCACATAGACGCGATCGTGGGTGTCCTGGGAGTTCTGGCTAGGCGCACGCCGGTGCAGGACGTTCGTGGTCTTGCGCAGCCGCCGCATCGGGGAGGCCCCCAGACCGGTCAATGTGCCCCAGTCCTGCAGCGCCTTGCGGTGAAGACCGGCTCCGAACGGCCCCACCCGCAGCACCGTCTCGTTGGACCGGGGTGTGTGGTGAGCGCGCCAGAGTAGCAGGCGGTCGACGTCGCTGCCGCAGCCCCTGATGAACGTGCGAGCGTGAGCGGTCGCCTCAAGGGCCTGGGTGATCAACCTTCCCGAGGTGTCAGCACCGAGGTCGGTGACGTTCCGGGTCTCGAAGTGTCGACCGCTATCCCGTCGCCGTTTCTCCAGTTCCAGCCGGTAGGTCGGAGACCCGCCCTCTCCGGAGTCGGGAGTGGCCCGCGGCGTCGCCATCTCCTCGACCGTCGTGGCGTTCAGCCCGAACTCCGCCGCCAGCAGCACCGCCAGCGCCGCGGCCTCCATCCGATTCAGATAGAGACGCTTCCAGGTGAAGTACGCGTCCTCACCGCCCAACGCCTTCACATAGCGGTGATCCACCCGTTGACTGCCGTTGTTGTCGACGCGGGCGGCCCGGGGGACATCTCCGGTGCGCGCCAAGACATCCAAAGCTTCGCCGAGCAGCCACTGCTCGCTCCTCTCCTCCAAGCGGCCCGACCGCCAGTCATCCAAGATCCTGGTGTTCTCCTGGATCCGCAGATGCGCGGCGCGGAACATCCGCCTGGCCTTCGTCCGGACCTCGTGGAACTCCTCCTCGGTGAAGGCCTTCTCCTGCGGCTTGAGCTTCTGCATCCGCTTGGCCAGAGCCTGTCGGGTGTCGGCCCGCAGCCGTGGGTCGGCCCGCAGAAAGCCCGAGATCCTCGTGGTCTTCCCGTAGCCTCCACCTTTGTCCACCGGGATCTTGATCAGCCAGGCCGCCCAGTGCGCCGGGGTTAACTCGTCGACTTCCGTGGGGGGACAGTCGTGCTCGGCCAAGGACCGCGCGAACTGGCCGAGCAGCCACCACATATCCTCGCTGGTGTGCCGGGAGTCCCAACCGCCGCCCGGTGCGCAGAACGCGGCGAACACCACCGCCCAAGACCGCTGCAATGCTGGAGCGATCGGCAGCGTCCCGAAGTCATAGGTGGCGATACGGCCCTTGCGGTCGCGGTGCTCCACCACCAGGCCCTGCGGGGCAAGCGGAACCGGCCGGTGATGCGGTTGCTCAGGACGGGCGGCCCTGCGGCCCCGGGTGCTCACGAGACCACCGCCTCATGGAAGTCCTGGATTCCTTCGCTCTCCCGCGCCAGCCGGGCCAACAAAGTGGTCACCCGCTCGTCAGAGCGCTCTGCATTCTCCTGCGAACGGGCGGGATCGGGATCGGCGAGCAGCGAGCGCAGCTGTAGATCCGAGACGGGTGCGAGGTAGTGGTCGCGGGTCGTGGCGACGTCGGAGTGCCCGAGCAGGTCCTGGACCATTCGCCAGGGGTCGCCGTAGAGCAGCCGGAAGTCCCTTCGCTCCTCCGGCGTGAGGCCCATCCGCAGGTCCATGGCGTGGTGGAGGGCCACCAGCATGTAGAGCGCGAAGGAGTGCCGCGCCGAGTGTGGGGTGGCGAACGGCGGTTCGCTCATCACCCCGCTTAGAACGGTTTCGCAGCGCTCGTTCGCCGCGCGGAAGACGTTCTCCCAGGACAGTGGGCGGAACGGCAAGCCCGCCTCGGTCAGCCAGATCCAGAGCGGTTCCGGCCCTGTCGGCCCAGGGGTGAAGAACGTCATCCGCTCCTCGACCGTCGCGTCATTCAACGCGGTCCGGCCCTCGGCTCCGTTCCGGTTATGCCAGTGCAGGACCTTCTTCCGGTGACCGGACACCTTGGTGACGACCCGCATCTCGGGCAAGGTGTCGTAGAGATCCCGCGCCTGCGCGCGCCGGATCGCGGCTGCGCGCCCGGCCTGGAGGTAGCTCTCGATCTGGACCAGCGCCGACGCGGAGATGTAGAAGGTCCTGGCCTTCTTGGACTTGGTGACCGCCCTGGCCAGCCGGGCCGGGTAGTACTTGCCGCCGTCCAGCGCGCTGCCGGGCAGCTCAAGGGTGAGCAGTGAGGCGCCCTCGGTAAGCCGCAAGCCGGAGCAGAACAGCAGGTCGGCGAAGCTCGCGTTACGGTCCTCCAGCCGGCCCACCCACTCTCCGCCGACCAGACCCTTGGTCGTGTGGCCGCGCAGGCCAACGTTCACCCAGAGCCGGAACATCCGCGGTGTCAGCCAGTGCACGTTGCTCGACTTGGCGTTCTTCGCCCGCGCAGCCGGTGTCGCGACGACCTCGCCATACAGGCCTGGCCGTTCCCGCATCTCGATCGGGTTCGTCGCCACGTACTCGCATCGCACGGCCCACCGGTAGAGGCGCGTCAGCGCCGCCAGCCCTCGGTTCCAGCGGGCCGCACCGACCTTTTCGAGGTTCCTCGGCGATCTCGTCCGCCAATCCTCGAAATCCCATAGATCATCTGCTGTCGCGTCCGTCCACGCCTTTCCCCGCCACCACAGGAAGTCGAAGAAAATCCGGTAGTCGTCGGTGTAGTTCCGCTTCGTCTCCGACGCCAAGCGCGCGAACGAAGAACGACAGAAGAACAAACTCAGCAATTCATCGATCCGGCAGTCCGGCGACAACATGATTGGGTCACCCGGATGGATTCCGGTGCGCTCCTCCCGCTCCGCCAGATCTTCCCAACCGGACAATACGGGGACCCGATCGGTCACAACCGAGCGCCGGACCGGCGTCCAGTACACCCTCCACCCCACACGCCACCTCCCTTTCAGATGCGCGAAGACACGTACATCTAACAGGGAAGTGGGCGCGTGGGATCTGCCTCCGGCCTGGCTGGATCAGCTGGCCGAGGACGGAGTGATCGTCGTGCCGCTGCGGATGAACGGGGTCACCCGCTCGATCGCGTTCCGGCGTGTAGCGGACCATCTGGTGAGCACGTCCGCTGAGGTGTGCGGGTTCGTCGCGATGCGGGGCGATGGCGAGCACTCCGAGCCCGTCTTCCGACTCCCCGACGCCCAAGGCCGCCACGTCAGTCTCCGGTTCGATACCGGAGTGCCGGAGAACCCGAGCCTGCTCGACGGCGTGCTCGCGACCCAGCGCACCGCGGTGTGGTCCGGCGTCACGATCGGGCATGGGATCTCGTTCGCCGACCTACACCTGTGGTTCGCCTGCTTCCTGCCCGGCTTCTGCAAGCTCGCCGCAGACGAGGGAACCGAACTGTCCGGGGAGCGCGGGAAGTGGTTCCCCTTCGGGGTCGTACGCGGTGACTCGTTCGCCTATCTGGCGGTGCGCCCGGCCGTGGAAGGTGCCGGAGTCGAGTTCGGGGCGCGCGCCTACGGAGCGCACGGTCAGGAGGCCGCGACCGCGATGGTCGAGCAGATCCAGGCGTGGGACCGGCAGGCCCGAAGTGGTCCGGCCCCCACGTTCGCCTTCTGGCCGACCGGCGGCGACCTCACCCGGATCCCCGAAGGCTCGGCGGTCCTGGAAAAGACCCATGGACTGGTCACGATCTCCTGGCCCGCGACGAGCTGAGCGACGCGCGGGCCAGGACGCACCACCCCCAACCCTGCAATGTGAGGAGTGTGATCCGATGGCTCCACCGCTGACTCTCGACGCCGCCGAAGCCGAGGTCGCCGTCGCCGCCGACGAGGAGTTCGAGCTGGACATGCGCGTGGTCGAGGCCACCACGCCGCTCGTGATCATGATGTGCGACACCAGTGACGGGTGCGGCGCCACGTGCGGCACCAGTGCGTGCAGCACCAGCTCCAACGACCCGTCCTGAACCAGTCCCTCTGCCGTCGGCGCCCTCGCACGCGAGGCGCCGACGGCGCGATCCACGACCGGCCGAGAAGGAGTCGGATCACCGTGACCGTGCCCACGCGCTATCGGCACACCGGCCTGGTACTGGTGCGCGCGACGACAGACCCGGGCGACCTGGACCCGCCGACGCATCTGGACGTATCCGACCCGGCCGCGATCGAACGGGAAGGCCTGGCGTGGCTGGCGAAGATGTGGAGTCGCGGTGAGGTGCGCGAGGCACTGCGGATGGCCAGCCCGGTCCTGGGATCACGCATCGACCAGCTCCTACGCGCCGACACCGGCCCGGCCATCGGCGGCGACCTGCGTCGCGCCATCGTGTCTGTGGCCTCCTACCTGCTGCGCTGGCAACGGCGTGCCACCCCGTTCGGGATGTTCGCCGGGGTCGCCACCGCCGGCGTCGGCCCCGCGACGGCGGCAGTCGGCGCCCGACACCGTGCGCTGGTGCGCGCGGATGCCGAATGGCTCACGGCCCTGATCGACGAGATCGAGCGGTGCCCGGACCTACGCCCGCATCTGACGGTGGTGACCGACAGCGCCGGAATCGTGCGTGACGGCCGCTTCATCGTGGCCGGACGGGCACAGGTGGGTGCCCGCACCCCCGGACCGCTACAAGAGATCTCCGTACGCCACACCCGGCCCGTGCGGGTCGCGCTGGCCGCGGCCACCTCGCCGATACGGTTCGACACGCTTGCCGCCCAGCTGACCTCCCATTTCCCGGCCACCTCGCCGGACAAGGTCCTCACTCTGCTGCACGGCCTGGTCGACCGGCGCATCCTGATCACCGGCCTGCGTCCACCGATGACGGCCGCCGACGGGCTGACCCACCTGATCGGCGCGCTACACACGGCGGACGCGAAGCATTTGGCCGACATCGCGGCGCTGCTACATCGGCTTGAGGAGATCAGCGCGCAGTTGGTCCGCCACAACACCGGCGTCGACCCACAACAGGCCGCGGCGATCCGAGCGTCGGTCGCCGCGCGGATGACCGCGCTCGTACCCGGCACCGGGCATGTGCTCGCCGCCGACATGCGGCTGGACGCGCGGATCACCGTCCCCGAGCACGTGCTGGCCGAGGCCACACTCGCCGCCGGCGTTTTGCTACGCCTTTCCCCCCGGCCCTTCGGTTCGGCGGCCTGGCTCGACTACCACGTCCGCTTCCGCGCCCGTTACGGCCCCGGTGCTCTGGTGCCGGTGCGGGAGTTGGTCGCCGACTCCGGGCTCGGTTACCCCGGTGGCTATCTCGGCGCGCCACGCGCCCGGCCTGCCTGGCGGACGCTGACCGAGCGCGACGCCGTCCTGCTGGCGCTGATCCAGAAGGCGGTCCTGGATGGGGCCGAGGAGATCGAGCTGACCGAGACCGACATCCAGGCGTTGACCGTGGGCGAGTACGCCGACATCGTGCCGCCGCAGCGCATCGAGCTCGGTGTCGCGCTGCATGCCACCTCCATCGAGGCGATCGACCGGGGTGATTTCGAGCTACGGGTCACCGCCGCACCTCGCGCTCATACGAGCATGGCCGGACGATTCGCTCCTCTGCTCGGTGACACCGACCGCGCACTGTTGGCCGCGTCCTATGCGGCGGACGACCAGGACGCCGCGACGGCGGTGCAGCTGTCCTTCCCGCCTCGCCGCCCGCACAACGAGAACGTGGTGCGCCTACCGCGATTGCTGGCCGACGTCGTGTCCCTGTCCGAGCACCCTGACGGCGATGTGATCGACGTGGACGACCTGGCGGTCACCGTCGATGCCGACCAGATGTATCTGGTTCAGCGCTCCACCGGGCGGCGCGTGGTCCCCCGGATACCGCATGCGCTGGACACCTCTGTCCAGACCCCACCGCTGGCACGGTTTCTCGCCGAGGTCGCCGACGCGCGCAGCGCGGTTTTCGGGCCTTTCGACCTCGGTGCCGCGCGCACCCTGCCGTACGTCCCGCGCATCCGCCATCGACGCACCGTGCTGGCCGCCGCCCGATGGATCCTCAGCTCCACCGACCTACCGGGCGCCCTCATCGGCGACCGGTGGGATGCGGCTGTGGGCGCCTGGCGGCAACAGTGGCGGGTACCGGCAAGGGTCGTGCTGTGCGCTGGGGAGCTACGGCTTCCACTCGATCTGGAGCACGCGCTGGACCGCACCCTGCTGCGTACGCGGCTGGAGCGAGCCGGGCGGATCGAGCTGGCCGAGGACGGCCCGCCCGGCTGTCAGGACTGGATCGGGCGACCGACGGAACTGCTGATCCCGATGACCGCGATCACCCCGCCACCGCGCAGGCTGCCGGTGACCACGGCGCCGGGAGCCGTCCTGCTGCCAGGTGCTTCCGCGCTGGTGCACGCGCAGGTCGTAGGCAATCCCGCGCGGTTCGACGAGATCTTGACCGGTCACCTGCCTGCCTTCGTCGACATGCTCGGCCCACTGGTGGAGCGCTGGTGGGTGCGTCGGCACCGCGACATGATCCGGCTCGAAGCCGATCAGCACCTTGCCGTGTTCCTGCGGCTCACCGCCCCCGAACAGTACGGCTCAGCCGCCGACCACCTGGCTGCCTTCGCCGCCGACCTCCAGGCGCGTGGCCTGCCCGCTCAGCTCACCTTGGCTTCCTGCCCGCAGCATCCCGCACGCTACGGTGAGGGTCCGGCGCTCATCGCGGCCGAGCGGGTGTTCGCCGCCGACACGGTGGCCGCCATCGCCCAGATCGCGATGGCCGAGGCTGCCGGGATCGCCGCCCAGGCCCTGGCCGCCGCCTCGATGGCACACCTGGCCGCGGCTTTCGCCGCCGACACCACCTCCGGATACCGGGCGCTGATCCGGCGCTTGAAACAGCAGACCGGGCCGCTGGACCGGACGCTCCGCGACCACGCGCTCCACCTGGCCGACCCCGCCGAGGATTTCCGAGCCGTACGGCTTCTGCCGGGCGGCGACGCGGTGGCCGCCGCATGGCGCGTCCGGGACGCGGCCCTGACCTCCTACCATCGCGCTCTCGCCTCCCAGCGTGACCCGGTCACCGCGCTGCGCACCCTGCTGCACGAGCACCACGTGCGCGCCGTCGGCGTCGATCCGGCGTTCGAGCGGGTGACCGATCGCCTCGCCCGTGCCGCCGCGCTGCGCCGCCTGGCCCTGGTCGATGCCCTGTGAACACCGGCCCGGTCACGCTCACCACCGACGAAGTGGCAGGCCAGTCCCTGGCGACCGGGACGGCTGGGACCGCGCTCCTGCATATCGAGCGAGCCCTGAACGGCTCCGGGGGCTGGGCGAGCGCGCACACACACATCCGGCAGGCTGCGGCCGGTCCGATCGACGCCGCCGCGCACGCCGGGCTGTACTACGGAGCTCCGGCGATCGACTTCGTGCTGCACGCCGCCGCAGCTGGGCATTCCCGCTACCGCTCCACGGCCACGGCCCTGGACCGGCACGTCCTACGCCTGGCTCACAGGCGTCTGACAACCGCCGCAGGCCGGATGGAACGCGGCGAGGCCGCCACGTTCGGCGAGTACGACCTCTTTTATGGGCTGACGGGGATCGGCGCGCTCCTGCTGCGCCGTATGCCCGGCAGCGAGATCCTCGCCGACGTGTTGCGCTACGTCATCCGGTTGACCGAGCCGCGTAACGACGATGGGCTCGAACTGCCGGGCTGGTGGGTGGCTCACGACCCAGACCCGACTCTGCCGACCCCTGGCGGGCACGCGAACTTCGGGATGGCTCACGGAATCGGTGGGTTACTCGCCCTGCTCGCCCTCGCCACCTCTCGCGGCTGTGTGGTCGAAGGCCAAGACGAGGCGATCGAGTGCCTGCACGCCTGGTTCGACCGGTGGCGGCAGGACTCGGCGGACGGGTCGTGGTGGCCGCAGTGGCTCACCCGCGAGGAACTGCGCACCGGCCGTCCCGCCCGAGGCGGCCCAGGCCGTCCGTCATGGTGCTACGGCGCGATCGGGATCGCCCGCGCCCAGCAGCTCGCGGCCATCGCCACCGACGATTCAACGCGGCGCGAGGCCGCAGAGAAGGTCCTGGCCGCGTGCCTGTCTGACCGGCAACTCCACCGGATCACCGAGACGGGACTGTGCCACGGGATGGCCGGGGTTTACCAGACCGCCTACCGAGCCGCCCGTGACGCGCGAAACCCCGCGATCGAACAGCGGATTCCCGTAGTGGCCGCCGCACTGACCCGGCACACGGCGACCGTACGCGACGACAAGACCGGATTGCTGACCGGAGGTGCCGGAGTGGGCCTGGTGCTGGAGACCACGCGGCACGCCACGCCGCCACGCTCGGGATGGGACGCATGCCTGCTGATCACCTGACCGACGTCCCGCCCTACCAGATCGCGGACGGCGTGCTCGCTGTCCTCGCGGGCGCCGCCATTGGAACCAGCGCGGCCGAGAACGGCTTGGACCCGGCCGACCTCCAGGAAGCTCTGCGGGTGTATCAGGCCGCCGGGCTCACCGCGCTGGAGCGGCGCGCGGAAACGGGGTGGTATCAGCTTCATGTTCAGTTCCCCGGCTGGGACATCGCGGAGACGGCCGGAGCCATGTGGCTCGGGCCGCACCTGGACCGGCTTCAGGCCGAAGGGGCCGTGGCCGGATGGTGGTTCCTGCGCAAGCACCCTTGCTGGCGGCTACGCCTGCGCGGAGCGGACACTGCGGCGGTGGACCAGGTGCTCGACGAGCTGACCGCGTCCGGAGTGCTCGCACGCTGGTGGCCGACCGTGTACGAACCGGAAATCACCGCCTTCGGCGGACCGGCCGGTGTGAACGCCGTCCACGACCTGTTCTGCGCCGACAGCCGCGGCGTGCTGGAGTACGCCCGCCGTAGTGCTCCCGGCCTCGGCCGTCGCGAGCTGTCCGTCCTGTTGATCAATGGCTTGCTGCACGCGGCGGGACTGGACTGGTTCGAACGCGGCGACGTCTTCGGCCGGGTGGCCCGGCTGCGCCCCGCACCTTCCGCCGTCGACGCCGCGCGCGTCGCACGGCTGGCGGACGGCGTACATGCCCTGCTGGCCCTGCCCGCACAGGTCGACAGCCCGCTGTTCGCGCCCGGCGGGCCGGTCGAGTTCGCCGCGCCCTGGCTCGCCGCGTTCGAGGCCGCCGGCCGCCGGCTCGGCGATGCGGCTGCCAGGGGCCGCCTCGACCGTGGGGTGCGCGCCGTCCTCACCCACGTGCTGATCTTCCACTGGAACCGGTTCGGCCTGTCAGCCACTACCCAAGGCATCCTCGCCCGCGCGGTGATCGAAGCCATCCTGCCCCGGAGCTGATCATGGACATCGCGACGCTGAGCGCCGCCGCGCGCCGCTTCCCGCTCCTGGGCCGTCCCCGGCCCGCCTGCCCATCACTTCCCGAACGGGTTACCGAGATCGCCGAGATCGCGGGCGCGGCCGGACGACAGGGCTCGGATGGCATGGCCGAAGGAGCCCATGCCTTGAACAAGGCCGCGTTGCTGGCCAGCGACTGCGGCCTGGCGGATCTGGCCCGTGAACTGTGCAGGCAGCACATCGACGTCTACCTCGCGGCAGGCCCTCGGCTCACCGTGCCGCAAGCCAGATACATGCTCGAACCCGTCCTCAACCTCGCCCGTCTCCAGATCCGCGCCGACAGTGGCGGGCAGGCCCTGCGACTGCTGAAGGCGATGTATCAGGCCGTCATCACGAACACCGAACTGGTCGTCGACGAGCGCACGCTGCCGCTGGCCGACCTCACCGGCACACGGCAGGAGCACCGCGAACTACGCGAGTGGGTCTGGCTGCAGTATCTCGCGGACGGGATCCGCGCCCTGGCCCTCGCCGGGCGCTGGGACGACGCGGTCGCGCACGCCAGGGCACACAGGGGCGTCGGACTGCACCTCATGGAGGGGCGGCAAGCCGCGATCATCGCCCACTGCCTGCGCGGAGCTCCGCTGGCGGCGCGCGCGGAACTGGAAGAGAGCACTCCGACACAACCGTGGGAACAGCAGGTCTACTCCTGCCTGAACGTGATGTGCTCGGCCCCGAACGACGCATCGATCAGCCGGGACGTCACGGCGATGGTCGGGCACTTTCTCGGGCGGGAGCCTGTGCCCGGCTACGCGGTCTTCCGTGCCCGGCTCGGGCTGACCGTGGCCACCCTCGCCGACGTCGCCGACGCCGATGCGGCCGACCGCGTACTCGCCCAGGTAGTCGCGGAGACGGTCGAGGCCGACGACGGATACGCCGCACGCGACGTGCTCGGATACCGTAGCCCTCGCATAGGGCTGACCGACGTGCGACGCGAGGCACTGTCGGAGCTGGTGACCCGCTCCGGTCTGGGATCCGGGATCTTGCCGGAGCCGCTGCTCGATTCGCTCATCAACTCGACACGGATCGCGAAAGAGGCACTGGCCGTGTCGATATGAGCCATCGCCTCCACTGGAGGAGCATCGTCATCCGGACTACGCCGCCACCGGAGAGTTCATCGCGGAGAAGCTCCGCGTGATGGGCCGCGGCTCTGCCCCCGGCTGGTCGACGACACCGAAGCACATCCCCGTCATCTCCCAGCGCTTCCCCGCCACCCCCGACCAGGTCAGAGGCGCCCGCGCCTTCGCCGCCGACATCCTCGGCGACGACCACCCCCTGCGCGACGACGCCACCCTCCTCACCAGCTAACTCGCCACCAACGCCATCGAACACGCCACCAGACCGACCGATACCGCAACCGCCCACACCGCCCGGGACGGTACGGAACCGGCCGAACAGCCGAGAGAGTTCGTCGTCACGGTGGCCTTCGTCCCGCACGGCGTGCTAATAGCCGTCCAGGACACCGGCTCCTCGCGGATTCCCTGCGTGAAGAACTCCGGGTTGGACGCCACGGGTGGTCGAGGACTGATGCTCGTCAACGACTTCGCGACCCGCTGGCGCTTTCAGCGCGACCCCACCGCGACCACCGTCTGGTTCGAGCTCACCTGACAGACCGACATGACGACGCGAGGTTGGACAAGCGTCGCCTCTTCGAGAGTGAGTGAACGCCTACCACCGATTACCGAAGGCCGACCCTGGCACCGGCGGAGAAGACGGAGTCACGCAGCACCAGCGTGGTGAGCTTGGCGCTCTTGGGTACGTCGTACAGCAGAATCCCCTTGACGCCGTTGCCGGGGTTGATCTGTTTGAGGTAGGCGTTGGAGTTCTTCAGGAGCATAACCGCAGTTCCAGAGTCGGCCTTAAACTCCCGGTACTTGCTGTCGAACAGCTTCTGGTTGTAATCGGAGAACGTCGCGGCCTTGCCCCCGACATTCTTCACCGTCACATGAATCAGAACGAACTGCCCCTGAGCCTTCTTGGCGAGCAGTCCCTGTCCCACCACCGACCGCCTTTCTACCTTGGTTACCTTGAATGAGAACTTCCCGTCCCTGACCACATCCCCGATTCCGGGCGCCTTCGGGGTCGGCTTCGGGGTCGACACCTCAGCGAGGACCTCCTCCGCCTTCTGCACGGGCACGCCTGGCGAGAAAGTGGGCGATGGGGTACCCGCGGGCGTGTACGCGAGACTCTGCTCGTCCCTCGAACCGGCCCCGATGAGTACGTACACGAGCAGTGCCACGGGGGCCGCCACACCGAGCAAGAGGAGTTTCAGGCATCCGCCTCCCGGCTTCTTCGCAGGCTGCTGGTAGTTGTGGATGGTGGTTCCTTCCCTCGTACCTCGGAGATGGAGAAGGTACGGCATGCGCGACCTCGGTTCGAGCGAGGTTACTCGGCCAGGTCCATCTCAGTTCCGAGGGGTACCAGCAAGGATGCCCGTTCGGTCTTCTCAGAGGTGCCTCTCGCCGTCCCATCTGCCCAACCGTGGACCCCGCCTACGGCCGAGCGGATCTCACCGAACACGGCGGCGGGGAGGAAAGGGGCCACAATCACCGACGACGTGCCGTCCTACGAGCAGGTCGAGGCATCGGTACGACCGACACCTGTGAAACGAGCCGTGTTCCTGATGCTCGGCTATGACGGCCCACAGGGGTGAGACACGTCCGTGATCAAGGTCGGGGAAGATTGCCCTTCCTTTCCCGGACTATCAAGGAACCCCTATGAAGCGAATGATCGCGAGCATCTCCGCGGTCACGGCCGTCGCGCTCGTGACCGGGGCACCCGCCCAAGCCCACGCTCAAGCCGCCCCTGCCGACCCGGTCAAGGCGTTAAAGAGCCAGTTCGTTCCGGGCAAGGGGGTGAGGTTCACCGACCGGACCACCATGATCGAAGAGGGCAAGGGGCAGCCTTACCTGCGGCGCACCGGCTCCTTCCAGTTTGGCCGAGGCGGGATCGTCGCCTCCGACATCAGCTCGAAGGGCCCCGGCCCAGCTGATGAAGTCTTCACCTCGTCCGTCTCCGGGCGGACGATCCGGATCGGCACCACGAGCTACTCTCAGGGCGGCACCTACCGCGACAAGATGCCGAGCGGTAAAAGCTGGTACAAGGGCTCGGACGGCATGACGGGCGGCGTGGGCGGCTGGTTCAGCCAGCTGGTGAACGTCGCAGAGCCGGCGACCCTGGCAAGCCTGCTCAAGGGCGCCAAGAAGTCACGTACCACCTACAGCGGCACCACCACTTTCGGCAAGCTCGCCAAAGTCTCGCCCTGGTTCCGTGCCACCCTGCCGCTCCGGTCGAGCGACAAGACCGTGGTGACGTTCAAGCTCACCCTGGACAGAAACCACCTGCCACAGCGCCTGACCACGTCCTTCCCACCCACTGGCATCTACGACAGCACCGGCTGGGAGGGCAATACGATCAGTGTCGAGACCCGCTTCACCGGCTGGGGCGGCAAGGTCTCCATTAAGGCGCCGCCCGTGAACAAGGTGACGACCAAGCTTGAGGGCAGAGACGAGGAGTGACAATCAAACGTGCTCCAACTCCAGGCGGAGCACATGGTGGATGTCAGCAGCTCTCCGCAGGCTGTGTCCTACCCCGGTGACAACGACCAGACGCGAGCCGGAACCCAAGTGCCGACTAAGAGTCCGAGCCTGGTCAAGTGGGGTTACCCGATCCTCATCTCCATGGATCAGAAGCAACGGACGTCGAATCGCGGCTTCTGATTCGCCGGAGAGCTCATCCCGGAGCAACTCCGCGTGATGAGCCTGGAACTTCGGTGCGGCTCTGCTCCAGCTCTCCAGATCGACCACGGCTGACCTGGCGATCCCGGCCGCGAACACATCGGTGATCGCCAAGGCACGCAGAACGGTGTACCCGCCGGCACTGGCCCCCCAGATCGCCACCCGCCCGGGATCCGCTCGACCGACGGACACCAGATGACGAGCCGCATCGGCGCAGTCGGTGGCGTCGACCGTCCCCCACCCATGACGAAGCCCTAACCGGTACGCGCGACCGTACCCAGTACTCCCCCGGTAGTCGACATCGACGACGGCAAAGCCCCTGCTCGTGAAGTACTGCGCGTGGAGATCCAGCCGTAGCGGCCAATTCGCCGTCGGCCCTGGATGAGCCCGTACAAGCAGTGGCGGAGGCCCATCGCTTCCTTCCGAGGGCGGGTGGTAGAGGCCGTGCGCCTCATCCCCGTCGCGGGTGCCGAAGGTGAAAGGCTCTGGCCGGACGAGCGATGCCTGGTCAAGGGTGACGTCGGCCGGCGTCAGCTCATGAACGGCACCACTGGCCTCGGCCAGCACCACCGTGGGCAACTGAGTGGGACTGGAGCCGATGAAGGCGACTTTCCCGCCTACCACCGCTAGGTAGGGCTTGATCGAGGTGTACGGCAACGCGAGCCGTTCCACACCACCGCCGGAGCGCTTCACGACCAAGGAGTGCAGCGGCCCCTGCTGGATGACGGCCATGACCTGATCACCCTGAAGAACATAAGTGCGATACCCGAACTCCCAGGGAGCCGCCGCGACCTCGAACTCCCCCGTGATGACCGGCTCGGCATGGCCGTCGCGCCAGGCGTACAGATTCCACCAGCCCGACCGGTCGGAAACGAAGTGCAGCACCCCGTCGTCACTCCACCGCGGCTGGCACACCGACTCCTCGTCCCCGCCCGCGATCAGCCTCGTACCGGTAAGCGCACCATCGGGCCCGATGTCGGCCAGCCAGAGCCGGGAGCCGTCCCACGGCATGAGCGGCGCGTTCCATGAGATCCAGGCGAGCTGCTTCCCATCGGGACTGGGCTCCGGGGACATGGAGAAGTCCTCGCCGGAGGCGATGATCGACGGCTCGGCCGACAGAACGACCAGCTCGTTGTGAACGCCGTTCTCTTCATGACGTTCCCGTACACAGACCAGCTCGCCGGTGCCCGGAAGAAGACGAAGGTCGGCATAGCGCCAGCTTCCCGACGACGCGGGGGTCACCGGCACAGGGTGACCGCCGTCGCGTACGTGATAGACCCGCTGGTCATCCGCGTTGCAGAACCACAGATCCCGCTCGGTGGCCAGGTAGGCACCTCCGCCGTACTCATGCACGTAGGAAGCGACGTGGAACCCCTCCGGCAGCACGTCCTGGCGGCCGTCGGCAGCGGTCCAGCGCACGAGCACATCCCCGTCCGGCCGTCCCTCGATCCAGTAGACGGTCTCACCGACCGCTTGGACCGCGTCGTACGAGACGGTGGCGCGGGCGACGACCTCAGCGGGGATAGGGCTCACTCTTGATAATGATCGGACGAAGTCATCCAGTTCGCGAGCGACCTCGGGTTGCCGGGGTGCCACCCGGTCGCGGAAGCGGTGGACCCGGGACATCCCGGCGACCGATCCTCGCCGGGCGAATACGGCGATCGCCTCCTGGGCCAGCCGTACGGCCTCGGCGGGTTCGCCTTCTCCGAGGCGTGCCTGCGCCAGGTCCACAGTGAGTTCCGCTTTGCGGCGCACGCACGTGGCGGGAACCCCGCCGATGGCCTGCTCGAAGGAACGGGCGGCCTGGGTGTAGTCACCGAGTTCGAGGAGGCAGTTGCCCTGGTAGCCGAGCAGTCGCTCGCGGTCGAAGTCGTACATCCATTCGTCCCGCTCGTCACCGGCCCGTTCCAGGGCCGTGTTCGCCTTGTTGAGTTCGGCCAGTGCCGCTCTGCCGTCGCCCGCGTGGACACGTGCGGTGGCGCTCACGGCGTGCAGCCAGGACCTCGTCACGTGGGTGACAGAACGACCAGCCGTGTCCAGAGCCGCTGAAGCGTGTCGAACGGCTTCATCGGCCCGTCCGGCCGTATCCGCGGTGATGGAACGGTAAGCACTGACGTAGGACCGAAGCCCTTTGTCGCCCGCTTCCCCAAGAGCGTCCAAGGCGGTGGCGTACCGGTGCCCCATCGCGAAGTGGTCACCGAGATCGAACCAGATCCACGCCGCGAACCCGGCCGCCTCCCCCGCCGCGTAGGCGATTCGCCGCCGCAGCTTGTCAGGGGCGGGAGCCTCCAGGAGAGAGCACAGGAGGGCGAGGTGGCCATCGACTGGAACGAGCATCTCGGCCGATGTCAGTTCGTGGTAGAGGCGGCGCTGGCGCACGGTGATCATTTCGATGTCCTCCACCACGGCGGAGGTGATCGCCGAAACGTGCTTGCCGCACGTGCTGAGCCGTCCCCAGTCGACACCGGAATCCGGCGCCTCCGAACTGGGCCTACGCGCGGCTTCGCTGCGGTGACGGAGATGCGCCTGCTCGCGGATGACACCCGGGAGCATGTTGTTGAGCGTTCCGCCCGCGCCGAGCGCCGTGTCGCATGCGAGGACCACGGACTCCGAGGGAGCGACCGAAGCCCGTTCCACGGCGCCGAGGTGTTGCCAGGAGTATCCGGTCAGCTCGCCGAGGTCCATCAGCGTGAGCGAGCGCGCCTTACGGAGTTCGCGCATCCTGGACCCCAGCGCGGCGAGCAATGACGAGCCTGGGTCGAGGGCCTTGGCCGGCCGCCCGCGACCACCTTTCCTTTCGGTAGCCATCCAAACACTCCCTGCTGTTTTTGCTGTTCGTTGCGAGCAAATCAGGTCGTGCGGTCTGCTGTCAGCACCTTGAGCAAGCTGGATCGTGAGAGATGGACGCCCATGAGCACCGCCTCGATACATGCCCTCGATCGGCTGAAGAAACGCGCCCCCGAGCACGCGGGCGACGCCGCCCTGTCCGACGAAGCACGCCGAGGTGTGGCGAGAACTCCTCCGCGCGTATCCACTGCCCGCAGCAGCGGCGAGAAAGAACAGCGACCCGATCCGGCGGGGAACGGCGGGTGCTCACGACCGGCGAGCCCAAGAACATCAAAAACGGCTCTGCCTGGCGAATGGCGTCGCCTGGCAGAGCCTCGACCGCACTCTGGAGGTGCGCGATCTGTGTCTCACAGTAGTAGAACTCCGAAAATCATCCGTATCCGTTGGCATGCCGAGCGTCCGCCCTCACCCCTGGGCTGTCGTTGGTGCGGTCATCCTCCGTACGCGCACGACGCCGCCAGCCTGCCGCACCGCCCTGGGCACCTGTGGGAGCAGCCCACCTCGGCCCAGGTCCGTACCCGCATGACGGCCCGGCGTCGCCTCGGGCTCTGCGGTCGACTGCCCGCGCCTTCCGTACCGGCCATCGTGACCCCGCGCCCGCCGAGCCTCCCCTTCACGGGTTCCCCCACCATCCGGGGACGCCACGCGCGACCGGCCACCCCGCCCTACGGACGCGAATCGCCGCCAGGAGCACGGCCCGGCAGGCGCGAGTCGCACCGGAAGGGAGTCACGGCATGAGCGCACCTCCCATCCAGGCAGAGGCAGAGGCGGACGCGGAACACCTCCGGCACGAACCCGGCGACGACCCCCGCGCGCTACGCACGCTGAGGCTCCGCTTCCCCGACTGGCGTCCCTGGTACGGCCACGCCACCGGACGCTGGTGGGCACTCTCCCCCACCCGATACCGCCAACGCATCGGCCTCATCGAAGCCGACACCCCCGCCGAACTCGCCGCCCGGATGCAGCACATCGAGGACTTCCACCCCCACCCCGAGCAGGCACACCAGACAACCGACAGGGACCTCGGGGCCGCCGAAAATAACGCAGGCAACGAGACCATCAGCAAGGGAGGTGACCGGGATGACCGTACGACTGCTGTCCGTGCTCGCCGGGGTGCTCGCTGACCGGTTCCGGACGGCGACCGACGACCTCAACGGACCGGCCGTCACCATCTGGCCGCCCTACCCAGGCCGGATCCCCGGCTGGTCGACGACGCCGAACCACACCCCCGTCATCTCCCAGCGCTTCCCCGCCACCCCCGACCAGGTCAGGAACGCCCGCGCCTTCGTCGCCGACATCCTCGGCGACGACCACCCACTCCGTGACGACGCCACCCTCCTCACCAGCGAGCTGGCCACCAACGCCGTCGAACACTCCACCAGACCGACCGACACCGGGCCGACCGGCACACGGCCGGTCGGCGCCGAACCAGTCGGCGCCAGAGCGACCGACAGCGGAACCGCGGACACCACAGCGGGCGACAACCGGCCATCGGAGTTCGTCGTCACGGTCGCCTTCACCCCGCACGGCGTCATCATCACCGTCCAAGACCCCGGCTCCGCACAGATCCCTAGCGTCAGGAACTCCGGCCCAGGCGCCACCGGCGGCCGAGGACTCCTCCTCGTCAACGAACTCGCCACCCGCTGGGGCTTCCACCGCGACCCCACAGGAACCGTTGTCTGGTTCGAGTGCGCCGCGAGGTGATGCGTTATATCCACGGCTAAGCCGGGATGTTCATGGGCGCCGGATAACCCAAAGGTGAGACGCCTCCGGGTTATCCGGCCTCGGCGGATGAGGTCCCGGGGTGGCGAAATGCGAAGCCGCCTTCCCCGCCGAGAGTGGCCTCAGTGGGGAAGGCGGCCGTGGACTTGATCCCTAGCAATGACCAGTCACACTGCTGGTCTTGAAGTCCTTCACCTCAATGGGATAGCCGTATGTCGTGTCGTAAATATATCCATGTGCATGGTATTTTTTATTGGTCTGGACGTCCGAGCAGGGCTCACTGGCACGCGCGTGGAACCAGCCGGACTTCCCATTGCTGTCCACCTTCCCGGAAGCGACGACCGAATTTCCGAACGTGTCTTCCCGGCGAATGTAGACGTAAGCTGTATAGTGCTCCCCCTTCGAGCAGTACACATTTGCGGCAGCATTAAAACCCTCGGACACTTTTACCAGATTCACGGTAAGATTGCAGTCGATCGGCCTGGCCGATGCCGGTGACACCGGCAGCAGCACGCCGGCGGCAGCCATTGCGACGATGGCGGCCGAGAATTTGGCAGCCCGGAACATGAATCGTCCCTTACTCATTTAATTTCCCCTTTTTGAGCACTGTGACCACGGGGCCGCATTGAACAGCCCCGCGACGAGTCACTTGGTGGTTTTCCTCCCACGTGTGACCACACAATAGGAGGGAGGTTCCCAAACGGATGTTTCGTGTATGAGCATCGGCGATATCCGAAGCTGTTTCATCGCCTCTGAGCGCCAATAGTTGCCCAGGAGTGCCCGCGGCCCTGGCATGTTGAAGGTGTGCTCACCTGTGAGTGATCCACACTCGCAGATCGGACATGCCGAGAAAGCGGCGGACGTCGTTGCGATAGTAACGGCAGGAATGAGCCATGCAGGCGTGTCCTTCCCACCGAAACGCACGCCGGCGACAAGAGGGCCGTTACGGCCGTCGCCGCTACTCCAGCACGCTTCCCTGGAAACCCGGATTCATCGAACTCCCCTAGTTCGTTCCGATCGATTGGCAGGACTTTGTTGCGTTTTCTGCCCATCGCCCCCGCGGCGAATTAATTGACATCATTGGGCTGTATGGCTCTTTGTGGAACCTAGAAGGTTAGAGGGTGTCGCGGATGATCCGGGACAGCCTCCGCGGAGCCTTCACCCGCTGGTCGCGCCGTCTCAACAGACCATCCGGCGACGAAGCCCTCCGGAGGAGCAGCGCAGACCTTGCCCAGATCGGCTCCGCGCGCTATCTCGCGACCCGCGATTACCCGACCCCCATCTCAGTGGTCTTAGGTCCAAGGTCCCAGGCCATGTCGACCTGACGTCCGATGCCGTCAGCCACGGCGAGCGGCATAGTCGTCCCGAAGACAGCGCGGAACACGCGAAGACAGCGCGGAACACGTGAGGGAGGGGAGGGGCGATGATCGGACCGGACGGGCCGAGCGCGGGGGCCGCCCATCCCAGTGCCCTCAGGGGGTGTGCCAACAAATGTCCGCCGGTCCCGGTGCAGCCATGACAGGCCACCGGACCACATACGGACGAAAGGCACACCCATGTCCACAACCCAGTCCCCGGCTCGCAGCCGACGGCCGGGATGGAGCCTCGCGCTGCTCGCGCTCGGGCATCTGATCATCAGTCTCGACTTCACCATCATCTACGTAGCTCTCCCCGACATCGCCACCGATGTCGGCTTCACTCCGCACACCCTGCAGTGGGTGGTCACCGCGTACGTCGTCCTGTACGGAGGCTTCCTGCTGCTCGGCGGGCGGTTGTCCGACCTGGTGGGACGCCGGCGGATGTTCGTGCTCGGCATGGTGCTGTACGGGGTGGCCTCCGTGCTGGGCGGCCTGGCCACGGCGCCCGCGGTGCTGCTCACCGCACGCGCTCTGCAGGGTCTCGCCGGTGCGGTGCTCTTCCCGGCGGTGCTCGCCCTGGTCAACACCACCTTCGCCGAGGGCAGGGAGCGCAACCGCGCACTGACGGTCTGGGCGATGGCGGGCGCCGGTGGGCTCACGGCGGGCGCGCTCGCGGGCGGGGTGCTCACCCAGGCCCTGGGCTGGCAGGCCGTGTTCTACGTCAACGTCCCGCTCGCCGCCGCGGGGGCCGTCGCCGCCTTCGCCCTGCTGCCCCCCGACGGCCGCGTCACCTCGGGAAGCGTGGACGTGCTCGGAACGCTCACCGGTACGGCGGGCATCACGCTGCTGATCTTCGCGGTCGCGCACGGCTCCGAGGTCGGCTGGACGCGAGCCGAGGTGGTCGCCTCGGCCGTTCTCGCGGTGGTCCTGCTGGCCACGTTCCTGCGTGTCCAGGCTCGGGGGCGGACACCGCTGATGCCGTTGCGGCTGTTCGGCAACCGCGCGTTCAGCGGGGCGGTCGTGGTCATCCTCGTCTTCGGGCTGACGATGCAGGCCGTGCCGTACTTCCTCACCTTGTATTTCCAGGATGTCCTTGGCTTCAGCGCGCTGGAGACCGGGCTCGCGTTCCTCGGGCCGACCCTCTCGATCACGGCGGGAAACTTCCTCAGCGAGCGGCTCGTCCATCGTTTCGGCACCCGGAGCACGCTGATCACCGGCATCGTCGTCAACGCCGTGGGCGCCGCGTTCCTCGCCCCCGGCATGCACACGGACGGATCCTTCCTCACCGTCCTGGCCGGGATCGTCGTCATCGGTCTGGGCATGGGCATCACGTACGAGGCGATGTGGATCGCCGCGGGCACCGGTGTCTCGGCGGACGAGCAGGGGCTCGCCTCCGGGGTGGCCTCCACCGCATTGCAGGTGGGAACCGCCGCGGGCCTGGCGGTCCTGGTGGCCGTCGCCAACCACGGCATCGAAGGGCTGTCCGGGCAGGCGTTGCGCGTCGCCTCCGCCGAGGGGATGCGCGTCGCCGTCTACGTCCTGGGCGCCGTCATGCTGACGGCCGTCCTCGCCGCCCTCAGGCTCCCCGGTCCGCGTGCCCGAGGCGCCGCCGCGTCCCAGTCCGTCCCCGACCCGGACACCGCCGACCTGCACCCCACCGGCTGACCTCGGCTGTATAGGTCAACGGCTCCAACGGCCGCCGCCCTGCCTCACCTTGTTGTTTACAGTTCTTCAGGGACACTCCGCCCAGCACGGGCCGGGGATCGACGGGTGCGGCGGGGCGGTGGTGCTCCTCCTCGTCGGCATGCGTCCGATTGACGCCGTGGAGTGCGGCGTCCCGGCTTCTCCGGTGTGTTGCAACGTCACGCCGCTGCATCGTCGCCGCCGAGAGGGTGTCAGTAATGATCGCGGCCGGCTGTCGGTAATCACGATTCAGCACTGAGATGGGCCATGATTCATGCCGCCGGTACTGAACGGCGGCGAATATATCGGTGTGAGCCGACCCCCCATTCGCTGGTGGAATTCAGCCGCCCTGCTGGCCATCGTCGCGCTGGTCACCACAGTGGTCTCGGTATGGCGAGCGCTGAAACCGGACGACCCGGTCAACCCCGCTGATCTGGCCGCGGTCGCGATCGCCGCATCGGTGGCCACGGCCGCCGTCGTGGCATGGGCCAAGCGCCGCAACACCAGCGCCAACAGACCCGCCGATGTGACGAAAGCCGCCGATGTGCTGGCCGACCTGGTGCGCAGGCAATGGCAGGACGAGGCCCGCAACCGGCTGCTCGATGACCCCGCACCCATTCCGATCCGCTGGCAGCTCACCGCCAACGGGACAGTGATGAGCATCCCTCGGCTGATCAGCACCGCGACCGAGTTCACCTTCGCCGGCCGCAGCGACGACATCGCCGCCCTCGCGAGCGACTTTCGCGCCCTGACCCGGCGGCGGCTGGTCATCACCGGCGGCGCGGGCATGGGCAAGACCACCCTGGCGATCCAGCTGCTGCTGCAGCTGCTGTCCACCCGCGCAACCGATCAGACCGGCGCCGGCGAGGGGGAGATCGTGCCGGTGCCGGTGCTGCTGCCGGTCTCCGGCTGGGACACCGGTGCCCATCCCCGGCTGCAGGACTGGCTCACCGTCCGGCTGGTCCAGGACTACCCGGCACTGGTCGCTCCCGAGCTCGGTGCCGGCGCTGCCGGCGCGCTCGTCTCCGGCGGTCACATCCTGCCCGTCCTGGACGGCCTGGACGAAATCCCCGCACCCGCCCGCGCCCAGGTGATCACCGCGCTCAACGCCTCGCTGACCACTCGCGACCAGTTAATCCTCACCAGCCGCCGCGCCGAGTTCACCACCGCCATCCACGAGGTCGGCCGCCCGCTCACCGCAACGGCGGTCATCGTCCCTCAATCCCTGCTCTCACACACCGCCGCCGACTACCTGGCCGCCTGCCTCCCCGCCTCCCCGGCCCAGGTCTGGAGACAGACCCTGACCGCACTGCGCTCCCGCACCGCCCCCGGTCTGACCCAGCTCGCCGCCACCCCGCTGGGCCTGTGGCTGATCCGCACCGTCTACGTCACCCCCGGCACCGACCCCGCCTCCCTGACCGGCCCGCTCGGAGCCGACGCCGACGCGCTACGCACTCACCTGCTGGACCACGTCATCCCCGCTGTCATCGCCGCCCGCCCACCCAGCACCGACCCCGCCGACCATTTCCGCCCCCGCCACCGGCTCGACCCCGACACCACCCGACGCTTCCTGACCTACCTGGCCCACGCCTTCCCCCCGGCCACCACCCGCGACATCACCTGGTGGCACATCGCCCATACCACACCCCACATTCGGTCAACAGTCGGGATCGCGCTCGGGTTCGGGCTCGGGATCGCGCTCGGGATCGTGTTCGGGATCATCGGGACCGCCTTCGGGAGCTCGTACGAGACCGCGTCCCGGATCGCGGCGAGGAGCGCGTTCGGTCTCGCGCTCGGTCTCGCGCTCGGAATCACGTTCGGGCTCACGAGCGGGCTTGTGCGCGCCAAGCCCTGGGTCAACGAAAAACCTGGATACGCAGACCCGCGCCTGCGCGGACGAATCTCTCTTCTCTTCCGCTCCATGAAAGACGCCCTCACGTTCGGGCTCACGATCAGGCTCACGATTGGGATCGTGTCCGGGCTAACGCTCTCGTTCGCGTCGTTGACGCTCAATGTCGATCTCGATTCCGGGATCTCTTTACGTCCCGGCCGAATCAATTTTTTCGATCTCAATTTTGAATTCATATTCGGGTTCGGGCTTCTCGTCTGGCTGGGGATCACGTTGGCATCCGGGCTGATCACCTGGGCGGAGCAGCCCACCCTCACATCGACCAGCACACCCCGCTCCAGTTGGCGAGCCGACAGAGCGCTTACCCTTCTGCGATTGGTCGTGGCCGTACTCGCGTGCGGGCTCGTATTCGGGCCCCTGGTCGGGCTCGATATCGCGACCGAGATCAGGACCCAGCACTGGGACTGGGAACAGCTCACGATCCTGCTCATGATCTGGCTCGCGGTGGGGCTCACGCTCGGGCTCGGGGCCGGGGCCGTGATGGGCAAGCATCATGCGTGGCTGGTCTGCACCATCGCGGTGGCCCGGTTAGCCCTCCAACGCCGGCTTCCCTGGCGGATCATGGATTTTCTCGATGATGCCCACCGCCTGGGGCTGCTGCGTGCGGTCGGCCCGGTCTATCAGTTCCGCCACGCGGCCCTGCACGACCATCTCGCCGCCACCGCCCCTTCCGGTGAAGCCTCGTAATCACTGATTCGTCGCCGCCCCGTCAACCGCTTCGACGCCGAGATACCGAAAAGAGGAGGTCGCGATGCTCGCCGGTATCGGCGCCGACGAGGCGGTGATCGCTCGTGTCGGTTCTGTCCCGCCTGATCGGGAAGTTCACCGGGTTATGGCGGCCAGCATGAGACGCCGTGCGCGTGACGGTGCGGTGGCGTCGGCGAGGAGCTGGATCTCCTGGTTGGCCGACATCGCGATCCCGATCAGGGTCGTCACGAGGTCGTCCGCGTCCGGCGTCGTGGTGATGTCGCCCGCGGTCCGCGCGATCACGATCTGCTCGCGCAGGAAGGCCCGCCACTGGGTCACGATGGTGAGGAGGAGGCTCCGCAACTCGCCTGGCCGGCCGTCCAGCTCACAGGACGCGGCGGTGATGAAGCACCCGTTGGGAAACGGGCTGCTGTCCAGATAGCCGCACCACAGGTCGATCAGCGCGCGCAGGCGCGGCAGGCCCGGCTCCTCCTTCATGCTCGGCGCGACGACGGCGGCGACGAACATGTCGGCCGCCTTGGTCAGCACGGCGGACTGCAGTTCGGCGCGGGAGCCGAAGGGGCCGACGACGCCTGCCTTGCTCATGCCGAGGGCTTCGGCCAGGGAGCCGATGGTCAGCGCGTGGAGGCCGTCGCTGGAGGCCTTCGTCACGCCGGTGGCGACGATTCGGTCGCGGGTCAGCTGGGCCGCCTCGGCGGATCTTCTCATGATTGACGAGTTTAGCAAACGATCGTACGCTAACCGATTAACGAACGATCGTACGCTAAAAAAGGGGTCCGGGAGATGCGTGTTCGGTGGCTGGGCTGGGCCGGGGTGGAGCTGGAAGCGCGGGGTCACAGCGTGGTGATCGACCTGCTCGGCTACCCGGAGGGAGTGCTGGAGGATACCCCGTTGTCGGCACCCATGCCGCAGGTCGTCCGGCCCCGCACCGAGGGGGACGTGATCGCCGGGCTGTGCACGCATCTGCACCGGGACCACACCGACGCCGCGGCACTGGCCGAAGCGCTACGCCCCGACGGCCGGGTGTTGCATCCGGTCTCCTTCGGTGGCGACGACCACGAGAACCTGTGGACGCTCAAGGCCGACCGCGAGCTCGACGAACGGCACCTGTCCCGGCGTCCGATGGGTCTGTGGGAGACCGTCACGATCGGCCCTTTCACGATCGCGGCCGTTCCGGCCGTCGACACCCTGGGTGATCCGCAGGTGTCCTGGGCCGTCGAAGCGGGCGGAAAACGCGTGCTGCACCTGGGCGACAGCATGTTCCACGGCTACTGGTGGCGCGCCGCCCACCGGTTCGGGCCGTTCGACGCGGTGCTCACCCCCATCAACGGGCCGACCGTGTGTTTCCCGCACTGTCAGCCCCCGAGCCCGTACCCGGCCTCGCTCGACGCCGGCCAGGCGGCCGTGGCCGCGCGCCTGCTGGGAGCGAGGGTCGCGGTGCCGATCCACTACGACGGATTCCACATCGACGGCTTCTACGACACCCGGCCCGATGAGCTTTCCCGGTTCTTGGACGCGACCTCGGCCGAGACCTATGAGGTCGCCGCCCTCAAGCAGGGCGAGGACCTCACCCTCTGAGGGCTGTGCCCCAGGCCGCCGGTCAGCGGGCCGCGTACGTGATCATCGCTGAGTGGTCGACCTTCCAGTTGCCGTTGTAGCAGACGACATGCCGGATCATCACGCGCGTCGTGTACCAGTCCCAGGGGGCCGACAGGTTGCAGAACTCCGCGTTGTAGCCGACCGCGGTGACCTGGACGTTGTCCGGGGGCGCGCCGACCTCGGTGAAGACCACCTGCTTCTTGGGGCCATCGGGACTACCGCTGATCTGCACGGTCCCGCCCCGGGAGTTGTAGTTCAGATGAGCCATTGTCATCGGGCTGACGCTCGTGCCGGGGGCGATGTGGAAGGTGTAGGCGAAACGGTTCGACTCGGAGGGCCCGACGACGGGCCGCTCGCGGTGGTAGGTGAGGCTCCATCCGGTGCTCAGCGGCGCGCCGGTGGCGTCGTAGCAGCGCACCACGATTCTCTGCGCGGGCGGCGTTGGTTGCCACCCGGCCACCTTGCAACGCGCGGGTACGGACGGGTCGACCGCGGTGACCTGGATGTTCCCCGCGTGAACCTCCGAACCGAACCCCGGCAGGACGGCCCACCACACTCCCGGGAGCGACGTCGGCTCGACGGTGTTCACCGCGGCCGGACCCGAGGAGTTGAAGCGCGAGACCACCGCGGAGCCGTCCCAGTGCACGTACCCGAACGCCCGGGGCATGGGGAGATACTGGGAACTGTCTCCGAAGGAGAGGGAGAACCACGAGGCGATCGGGCCGACACCGTACCGGTGGCACTGGACCGCCACGACCTCGTCGGCACCCGACTGCCACCAGCCCTCGACCTGGCACCAGTCGGCGGAAGAGGAGATCGCCGTGACGTGGGCGACTCCCCCCGAGGCCCTTCCGATCTGCGGGAACCTCACGAACACCTGACCGGGACCGCCCAAAGTGGTCTGGACCCTGTATCCGCCCGGCCACGAGCCCCCCTGGCGTGAGGAGTCCGGGACGCCGTCGATCCTGATGACGGCGAAGCCCCAGCGAGGAGGGTCGGCCGCCGTGGCCGCCGTGGCGGTCGCGGTGAGCCCGGTCGCGGCCAGGGCCACGACGCAGAACATTCGTACGATCATTGCCCATGATCGGCGCATGACATCCTTCACCACGTTGGAGAGAGGAGGGTTAGGCCCTTGATAACCCGCCGGCCATGCGGTTGAGAAGGCCCAAATCAACCGGAAAAGGAAGCGGTGACGCTCTGCGTGGGCGGACGGACCGGTCACGTGTCCCAGGTGACCGGGAGGCTCTTCACCCCGTAGATGTCGGCGGTCTCCGGGCGCAGGCCGATCTCCTCGGCCGGCACGGCCAGGCGCAGGGTGGGGAAGCGGTCGAGCAGGGCGGG
The DNA here is from genome assembly GCF_040649155.1 of Streptosporangium sp. NPDC049046. Classification (NCBI taxonomy): domain Bacteria; kingdom Bacillati; phylum Actinomycetota; class Actinomycetes; order Streptosporangiales; family Streptosporangiaceae; genus Streptosporangium; species Streptosporangium sp. NPDC049046. The sequence continues at coordinate 43,706 of NZ_JBEZEZ010000029.1, forward strand.
GAAGGCGACCCGCATCTCGACGCGGGCGAGCTGCTGGCCCAGGCACTGGTGGATGCCGTGGCCGAAGGCCAGATGCCCGCCGTCCTGCCTGCGCAGGTCGAGCCTGTGGGGGTCGGCGAAGCGCTCGGGGTCACGGTTGGCGGTGTTGTACGACAGGATCATCATCGAGCCGGCCCTGATGGTGTGGCCGCCCAGCTCGACGTCCTCCAAGGCGACCCTGAAGAACTGCTTGGCGACGCTCAGATATCTCAGCAGCTCCTCCACGGCCCGGTCGACGAGCGCGGGGTCGGCGCGCAGGGCGGCGAGCTGCTCCGGGTTCTGCAGTAGCGCGAAGGTGCCCAGCGCGAGCATGTTGGCGGTGGTGTCGAACCCGGCCGAGAGCAGGATCAGGGCCATGCCCTTGAGCTCCTCGTCGGTCAGGTCGCTGTCGAGCAGGTCGCTGAGCACGTCGTCGGTGGGGTTGGCGCGCTTGGCGGCCACCAGCTCGGCGAGATACTCCTGGGTGGCGGTGTAGGCCGCGATGAGTTCTTCGTCGGCGGTCTCCCCGCCGAGGAATTTGTCGATGTTCTCCTGGAAGCGGCCGCGGTCCTCGTACGGGACGCCCAGCAGCTCGCAGATGATGACGGAGGGGATGGGCTTGGCGAACGCGGTCACCAGGTCGGCCGTCGGCCCGGCCTGCTCCATCGCGTCCAGGTGCTCGGCGGTGACCTGCTCGACGCGCTCGGTGAGCTGCCGCATCCGTCGTACGGTGAACTTGCCGACCAGCGGTTTGCGGTAGCGGCCGTGCTGCGGCTCGTCCATCAGCAGGAACTCGCCGGGCGGCGCCGGAGGCACCTCGATGTCGCCGAGGTCGACCAGCGGGTGGTGGCGCATCAGCTCCCTGCGCGAGCTGAACCGGGGGTCGGCCAGGACCGCCCTGACCAGGTCGTAGCCGGTGACCAGCCAACCTGAGTGCTCGTCGGGGAAGGTGAAGCGGCTGATCGGGCCGTGCTCGCGCGCGTCGAGCAGCTCCTTGGGCGGGTCGAAGGGACAGCCGGACGGGCGCGCGGTCGGCAGGGTGGTGACGATGTGTTCCATGGTCGTTCCTCTTCTCTGCTCGGGGGTTACTTGCGATGGCGTGTGTTCTTCGCGGCTCGAAATTCCTGTCAGCCGTGGGAAGCGCATGGGCCGAACCGGGTGTCCGCGAATTGAGGCGCGGCTTGGCGGGTGGACTTGCGGACATCGGGCTCAGCGAGTGGACTCGCGGCCATCGGATGGATTCGCGGACATCGGGTTCAGCGGGTGGACTCGCGGTTGAAGAGCCTCTTCGACCAGAGGTAGCCGCCGAGGCCGATGACGAGGCACCAGCCGACCGCGATGGCGGCGCTGTTGCCGATCGGGGTGCCCATCAGCAGGCCGCGCAGGGTCTCGATGAGCGGTGTGAACGGCTGGTACTCGGCGAACCAGCGCAGCGCGGTCGGCATCGAGTCGGTCGGGACGAACCCGCTGCCCAGGAACGGGAGCAGCACCAGCGGCAGGCCGACGTTGCTGGAGGACTCGACGGACTTGCTGGCCAGACCGAGCGCGACCGCCAGCCAGATGAAGGCGAAGGCCATCATCACCAGGACACCGGCGAGGGCGAGCCAGTCGCCGGGCCCCGCCGACGGCCGGAAGCCGATGAGCAGCGCGACGCCGAGCACCGCCGCGATGCTGAGCATCGTCTGGATGAGGCTGCCGATGACATGTCCGGTCAGGACGGACACGCGGGCGATCGCCATGGTGCGGAACCGGTCGACGATGCCCTCGGTCATGTCCATCGCGATCGAGATGGTGGTGCCCTGGATCGCGGCGGTGATCGTCATCAGGATGATCGCGGGGGTGACGTAGTTGACGTATTCGGCGCGTCCGCCGGTGACTCCGCCGATCCCGGCGCCGAGCGTGCCGCCGAAGACGTAGACGAACAGCAGCAGGAAGACGATCGGCATGCCGATGAGCTGCAGTGTCATGGACGGGTAGCGCACCATGCGTCTGAGGTTGCGGCGGAGCATCGTCGCCGAGTCGGTCAGGGCGTGCGACATGGTGCTCATCGGGGGGCCACCTTCTCCTTGTTTCCGGTGAGAGCGAGGAAGACGTCGTCGAGGTCGGGGGTGTGCACGCTCAGCGAGCCGACCTCGACCGCGTCGCGGTCGAGCCGGTCGAGCAGGGCCTTCAGCGATGCGAGGCTGCCGTCGTGCGGTACGCGCAGGACGAGCGTTTCGCTGTCGCGGGACACCTCGCCCACGGCGCGTGCGGCGGATTCGAGGTCGCGTTCGTCGGCGAACCGCAGCAGGACGTGGCCGCCGGGGACGCGCCGCTTGAGCTCGTCCGCGGTGCCCTCGGCGACGATCTTGCCGTGGTCGAGGACCGCGATCCGGTCGGCGAGTTCGTCGGCCTCCTCCAGGTACTGGGTGGTGAGGAAGATGGTGACGCCATCGGCCACGAGCTCCCGCACGATCTGCCACATGGCGCGGCGGCTGCGCGGGTCGAGCCCGGTGGTCGGCTCGTCGAGGAAGATCACCTGTGGTGAGCCGACCAGCGTCATCGCGAGGTCGAGCCGTCGCCGCATCCCGCCGGAGTAGGTCGCCGCCGTCTTCTTCGCCGCGTCGGCGAGGTCGAACCGGTCGAGCAGCCGGGCGATCCTGTGCCTGCCCGTCTTGCGGTCGAGGTGGTGCAGGTCCGCCATGAGGGCGAGGTTCTCCTCGCCGGTGAGCAGGTTGTCGACCGCGGAGAACTGGCCGGTGACGCCGATCGCGGCACGCACCGCGTCCGGCTCGGTGGATAAGTCGTGGCCCGCGACGCGCGCGCTGCCTCCGTCCGCCCGGATGAGGGTGGACAAGATCTTGACCGTGGTGGTCTTGCCGGCGCCGTTCGCGCCGAGCAGCGAGAAGACGGTGCCACGCGGGACGTCCAGGTCGACGCCGTCGAGCACGACGTGGTCGCCGTACGAGCGGCGCAGTCTGGTCGCCGTGATCGCGGAGGGGGACGGCATGTTCATGAGAGACCCTTCTGATGTCTGGTCAGGAGCGACGGACGGTGATGTCGCCGAACGACGTGTGCGCGCGGACCTCGACGGTCTGCTCGGACTCCTCGGGTGCCTCGCCGAGGTCGTCCAGCGAGTTGGACACCCGCCCGTAGGAGGTGTCCAGGTCGAGCCATGCGGCGGTGCCGGAGGCGATGCCGATGTCGAGGTGGCCGGTCGAGGTGTGCAGCGTGACGGTGTCGCGCGCGACCCGGCCGACGCGGATGGCTCCGTTGGAGGTCTTGGCGTCCACCAGCGCGTCGGCCCGGTTGACGGAGATGTCGCCGTTGGCCGAGCGCACCCGCAGCTCACCGGTGACGGTGCCGAGCTCGGTGTTGCCGTTGGAGTTCTTGACGACGGCGGCGCCGTCGATGTCGCCGATGCGCACGCGCCCGGTGCCGGTGGAGACGTCGACGTCGCCCGTGACCGCTTCGACGGTGATGTCTCCACCGGAGGTGCTCAGTCGAAGCGGTCCGGTCCGGTCGAGGTGGAAGTGCCCGGCCGACGCCTTGAACCGGCACTCTCCCAGCGTGCCGACGCCGCGCAGGTCTCCCATCGACAGGTCCGCGTGCACGTGCGAGCCGGTGGGAAGCTCGATCAGCAGGTCGACCGACCTGGTCTTCTTGGAGAAGTCGAGCATGCGGGCCTTCGGCCCTCTCACCGTCAAGGTGCCGTTGGCGTACTCGACGCGCGTCTTCTGCGCGGCGTCCACGTCGGACTCGTCGGACGCGTCGCTCGGCCGCACCTCGACGACGGTGTCGGTCCGGTCGCTCGCGATGATCTGAACGTCACCGGTGGAGAGCTCGATCGTGGCGGAAATCGGTTCGGGCGTGGCGAAAATTGGCATGGCTGTCCCCTCGGAGTGAGTCAGAAGAACATTTCCGCTGGTCGGAGGTGTGTGGAGAAAGTGGCTCTGGATGTCGAGGTGGGCCGGTGAGGCCGGCCGGTGGAACGTCGTACGCCGCGTCGGTTGGGTGGGGCAGTGAGCTCGGCCCGTGAAACGCCGTAGGCCGCGTTCGCCGCGTCGATCGGGTGGGTCAGCGGGCCCAGCCGGTGGAACGCTGCGCGCCGCGTTTACCGCGTCGGTCGGAGTCGTGGTCGCGCTCCGAGGCGCGCAGCGCGGTCGAGGCGGCCCGCACCAGCCAGGCGTTGAGCGAACGGCCCTCCTTGGCGGCCGCCTCCTCGATCGCGGCCTTGAGCTGCTCGGGGAGGCGGACGTTGATCCGTGTCACCGGCCCGTCCTCGAAGCTCGCCGCGGCGTCGTCGGCCGACGGCGCGCTCGGAGCCGGGGTGTCGGCGGCGAGATGCTCCATCTGCCGAACCGCCACGACGAAGCTCGGGTCACGCCCCCGCAGGTGAACCTGGACCGAACCGGGAGCCAGATCTCGGGTGATCTCGTCGGCGGCCGCCGACAACGCCTCAAGCAGGGTGAGCCGGATCGCCGACTCCATCGAAACGGTCAACCGCTCGATCAGCACACTGGCGTCGCCTTCACCGGTCTCGGCGGCGGTCAGCAACTCGCGACCGAGCGAGGCCACATACGGGGTCAAGTCCATGGCATCACTATGGCACACGGTGATGCCACTTACAAGCCATATTGGCTCAGCTTGGCATCACTCTGGCTCAGGCGCCGTTCGGGTGATGCCGACCTCGCGGGCGACGTGGCGTTCGACGGCATCCTCATCACCGCCGATCGCCGCACGGGGAGGCGGACGCTCGTTTCCGCCGTCGGCGGTCCGGCGCCTAAGGGGAAAGAAGACCCTGGTCAGCGGGCTATGTAGGTGATCATCGCCGGGTGGTCGACCGGGACGGTGCCGTTGTAGCAGCTGACGTACCGGATGCTCACATACGTCGAATACGTCTCCCAGGGGGCGTACAGATTGCAGAACTCCGGGCCGTAGCCGAACGCGGTCACCTGGACGTTGTCCGCATATCCGCTGACCTCGCCGAACATCACCTGTTTCCTGGCGACCCCGAAATTGTTGAGCTGCAGGCCCCCGGACTGCGAGTTGTAGCTGACCGGGTACGGCGTCGGCACATAGGGGCCCTGGGTCGTGGGGGCGTTGTCGAAGGTGTAGGCGAAGCGGTACCCCGAAGGTGTCCAGGTGATGGCCCGCTCGCGGTGGTAGGTCAGGCTCCATCCGGTGTTCAGTGATGTGCCGGTGGCGTCGTAGCAGCGCACCACGATGCTCTGCGTGGTCGTCGTCGCGCTCCATCCGCCCAGCTTGCAGTGTGCCGGCACGGTCGGCTCGACCGCGGTGACCTGGATGTTCCCAGCCTGGCCCGCCGAGCCGAGTCCGGGCAGGGTGACCCGCCACGTTCCCGGGGCCGTCAGCGGCACGACGGTGTTCACCGCGGCCGGCCCCGAGGAGTTGAACCCCGTGGCCACGGCGGAGCCGTCCCAGTGCACGTACCCGAACGCCTGGCGCGCGGGCAGGTACTGTTCGCTGGAGCCGAAGGTGACCGAGAACCGCGAGGCGATCGGCCCGACGCCGTACCGGTGACACCGCACCGCCACGATCTCGTCGGCGCCCGACTGCCACCAGCCCTCGACCTGGCACCAGTCGGCGGACTGGGAGATCGCCGTAACGTGGGCGACTCCCCCCGAAGCCCTACCGATCTGCGGGAACCTCACGAACACCTGACCGGGCTCGCCCTGGGTGGCCTCGACCTTGAGCCCCTGCGGCCACGAGCCCGCCTGGTGCAGGGTCTCCACCACCGCGCTGCCTCTGACGACGGCGAATCCCCAGCGGGGAGGCTCGGCCGCGGTGGCGGTCACAGTGGCTGCGGCGGTCGTGACGGTCCCGGTGAGCCCGGTCGCGGCGAGGGCCGCGACGCAGAGCGTTCGTACGATCACTGCCCATAGCCGGCGCATGTCATCCCTCGTCCGCATCGGAGTGGTGGTCATGAGCGGGGATGGCGCGCGGGCGCCCCCAGACTCTTGATAACCCGCCGACCGGGCGGCTGAGAAGGCCCAATTTGACCGCCGAACTTGACTCCTGTTCGACAGTTACGGTCGGGAGTGGTTCACCTTCTCAGCGCGGGGGTCACAGACCGATGACCACCGACCGCCGTCGCACCTTCCGAGCCGCGCCTTCCGGGGTAGCCCGGCGAGCTTCTCGCCGGGCCACCGCGGTCGGATCACGGGATGCGGGCCGATCGAGCGAGGCGATCAGGCGATCAGGTGAGCGGTCGAGAGAGACGGGCGGTGACGCCGGTCAGGTTTTCGGCTTCAGCAGGTGGTGCCGCAGCCACACGTAGCCGTACCCGCCGGGGAGGTCGAGCTCCGCCACCTTCGACGTGACCCAGGAGAAGGTGCCGTCAGAGCCGTGATCCCGAAAGTCGATCTTCACCCAGGCGTGGGTGTCGCCCACCGCGACCACCGTTCCCTCCTCGAAGTGGAGCCGGCCGTTGATGGCCGGCATGTCCACCACCCACCGCTCCGTCTCAAGATCGGGGACGGCGTAGACGGTCTGCTCCGCGATGGAGGGCCCCAGCGGATAGTCCTCGAACAGCCGGCCGTCGGCGACGACATCGGACCACACGACCACGGTGCCGACCTTCAACCCGGCAACGGCCACCACCGGAGGCTGGGAGACGGCGGCCTTCTTCGCCTGGAGGTACTCCTCGTAGCTCGCGGCGGTGAACACCGGGGAGATCTCCCCGGGAATCACGAACTCCTCACTGGAATGTCTCGGGCCGAAGGCGAAACGCACGGTGATGGTCTTCTCGTGCACCGTGAACCGGTATTCGATCGGCGAGTGATGGCCTTTGTCGTCGCGTTTGTAGGAGTGGGCGCACAGGGCCTTGTAGACGGCGAGGACGCGGGGACCCCAGTTGGCCAGGTCACCGGGGTCGGCCGGGATCACGTACGCCGCTCCCATCTCGATCAGACGGGTGACCAGTGCCCTGATCGCCCCTTCCGTCGACTCGGCGGAGCACTTGGGCGCCAGGCCGGCGACCAGCCCGAAGGAGCAGTCCCAGGCGCGCTGGAAATCCTCGATGTGCTCCCGTTCCGAGATGCGAATCTCGGTGGCGTCCTCGGCGGTTATCTCCACCACCAGGTTGAAGGTGCCCTCCTTCGGCTCCGCGGGCTTCCACACACAAGGCTTGCCCGACTGGATATAGCGGACGATGCCGCCGCCCCATCCCTGGGAGGTGCGGGTCGTCATGTCGAAGTGGAACGTGCCAACCCCGATCCCGGAGGAGTCGTGCTGGGAGGAGTCGTACGGCGGATCGCCGACCAGGGCCAGGTCGCCGGGTTTCCCCTGTGTGACCAGGGCGATCGTCCTCGGCATCCAGTAGTCGCTTATCCCCAGCGCCTTGGGGAATCCGCGCAGCTGGTCGGGTGCCACGACCCGGTAGTTGTGAGGGGGGTGATAGGAGGTGCTCATGCTGGTCAACCTAACCCGCACGGGACTCGCCGACCAGCGCTATTTTCGCTGATTTCCATTTATAGCGCAGAGTTCAATATAAATCGCTTTTTTGGCGGTTTCAGCTATTTTGTAGGTGAATCCTCCTCTCCGATGCACCGGGCGAGCGGGCATGACGAAGACATGACACTCCCATGGGACGACCGGGGACCTACAGCACCTTCCGTGGTGCGAATACCACGACACCCGGACCAAAGGCTCACTTCCCACTGGATAGCTTTGAAAGAGCGCCGTCAAGGCTCTCGGTCCGACGCCCCCTGAGCACCCCCGACGTACGGCATCCCGGTCGGACCGGAAGTCCCGGAAGCCCAACGCCTCGTCCAGCACCAGGAGGGTCACGTGAATTCCTTGGAGCTCGAACGCCGCCTGATCGAAGCGATCAACGCTCACGATCTGCACCGAGTACTCGACTGCTACAGCCCGGACGCCGTCCTCGTCGCACCGTCGGGCACGATGGAGGGACATGAGCAGATCGCCTGGCTCTACGAGCAGTACTTCAAGGCGTTTCCCGACTTCAAGAAGACGGTCTGGCTGGAGGTCCCCTGCGAGGATCCCGTGGTCGCGGAATGGACGCTCACCGGCACCCACACGGGCCCCTTCCTTCTGCCCGACGGGCGCGAGGTGGAGGAGACCGGCCGTCGCATCACCGTCCGCGGCGCGTGCATGGCCTACGTCGCCAACGAAAAGATCATTACGCAACGGGACTACTTCGACCAGCTGGAGCTGTACAGCCAACTCGGCTTCGGCCTGACCGAACTCGATCTCCCCGGCACATAGGTCCCGACCGAACCCGGCCTCCCCACACATAAGTCCTGACCGAACCCGGCCTCCCCGGCACGTAGATCAGATGCCCCTCCCAGGAGGCGCCCCACCCCCTGCCGCAGCTCCTTAGGTTAGGCTCTGCTAACTTCTACAGCGATGTAGTTGCAAGCGCCATGATCGAAGGAGCACCCCGGTGCCGACGTCCCTCCCCAGAACCATGCTCAAACTGGCCACCACGGGTGCTCTCCTCTTCGGTCTGGCCGCGTGCGGCGGCGAGTCCGCGGACACCGGCGATGCCGCCGGCCAGGCGGCCGAGAAGAAGATCACCGTCTACAGCGGGCGCAACGAGGCCCTGGTCAAGCCCCTGCTGGAGAAGTTCACCGCGCAGAGCGGCATCGCCGTCGAGGCCCGCTACGCCAGCACCTCGGCCATGGCCACCCAGCTCCTGGAAGAGGGGGAGAAGTCACCGGCGGACGTCTTCTTCGCCCAGGACGCCGGCGCGCTCGGCGCCGTGGCCAAGAAGGGGATGTTCGCCCCGCTTCCGGCCGCCGTGCTCGACAAGGTGCCCGCCACCTACCGCGCCAAGAGCGGGGAGTGGGTCGGCGTCACCGCCCGCTCGCGGGTGCTGGTCTACAACCCCGACCTGGTCCCCGCCGACCAGCTGCCCACCTCGGTGTTCGACCTCACCGCTCCGGAGTGGAAGGGCAAGGTCGGGGTGGCCCCGACCAACGCGTCCTTCCAGTCGTTCGTCACCGCCGTGACCGTGCAGCACGGAGAGGCCAAGGCGAAGGAGTTCCTCGCCGGGCTCAAGGCCAACGAGCCGCAGATCCGGGAGGGCAACGGCCCGATCCTGGAGGAGGTCGACTCGGGCAAGGTCGCCGTCGGCCTGATCAACCACTACTACCTGGGCGAGCTGGCCAAGGAGCGGGGCAAGACGCCCGACGGGCTCGCCGCCAAGCTGCACTTCTTCCCCGACGGGGACAGCGGCGCCCTGGTCAACGTGGCGGGCGTCGGCGTGCTGAAGAAGGCCGCCGACAACCCTGACGTGCAGGCCTTCGTCGACTACCTGCTCGGCGCCGAGGCGCAGAAGTACTTCGCCGAGGAGACCTTCGAGTACCCGGTCCTGGCCGACGCCGCCCCGCCCGCCGGGGTGCCCGCCCTGGACGAGCTGAAGGTCCCGTCGGTCGACCTGAACGACCTCGACCAGCTTGAGGCGACGATCGCGCTCATCAAGGAATCGGGACTGGTCCCCTGAGAACGTCGCCGCTCTCCGTGAGGCGGCCGGGTCGCGGCGGATCCTCGCCGCGGCCCGGCCGTCCCGGCGTCCCGGCAGGAGGTGCGAGGCGGCCCCGCCCGGCCAGGCCCGTGGTGCTGGCGCTGTCGGTGCTCGCCGTCGCGGTCGCCCTCATCCCGCTCGCCTACCTCGCCGTCCGGACCGCCGAGGCGGGCGGGATGAGGATCGCCGAGGAACTGCTCACCGCGCGGGTCGCGGCGCTGGCGGCGAGCACGCTCGCGCTCGCGGCCGTGGTGACCCTCGCCTGCCTGGTGCTCGGGGTCGGCTCGGCCTTCCTGCTGGTGCGCACCGACCTGCCGGGCCGCCGCGTCTTCGCCGTCCTCGCCGTCCTGCCCCTCGCGGTGCCGACCTACATCGCCGCCTTCGCCTGGGTGTCGGCGGTGGACGGCTTCGAGGGCTTCTGGGCGGCGGCCCTGGTGCTGACGCTCTGCTCCTATCCCTACGTCCTGCTGCCGACCGCCGCGGCCCTCGCCGGTGCCGACCCGGCGCAGGAGGAGGTGTCGCGGTCGCTGGGCCACGACGCCTGGCACACCTTCACCCGGGTGACGCTGCGCCAGATCCGCCCCGCGATCGCCGGTGGCGGGCTGCTGGTGGCGCTGTACGTGCTGTCGGACTTCGGCGCGGTCTCGATCCTGCGCGCCGACACCTTCACCCGCGCCATCTTCCTCGCCTTCGACCTCGGCTTCGACCGTACCGGCGCACTGGTGCTGTCGACCGTACTCGTGGTGCTGACCGTGTTCATCCTGGCCGGGGAGGGCGCGACCCGGCGGCGCGGAGCCCGCTACTCCCGGCTGAGCGGCACCCGCCGCCCGCCCGCCAGGGCCGCTCTGGGCGTGGCACGCCTGCCCGCCGCGGCCGCACTGCTCGCCGTCGCGGTCCTCGCGCTCGGCGTCACCACGTACAGTCTCGCCCGGCGGATGGCCGAGGGCATCTCCCGTCCGGGAACCTGGCCGGAGGTGCTGGCCGCCGCGGGCAACTCCCTCCTGCTCGCGCTGGCGGGGACGGCGCTGACCATGCTGCTCGCGTTGCCGGTCGGGGTGTTGAACGCCCGGGTGCCGGGGCGCCTGGCCGCGACGCTGGAGCGGCTCAGCTACCTCAGCCACGCCCTGCCGGGGGTGGTGATCGGCCTGTCCCTGGTGTTCTTCGGGATCAACGTCGCCTTCCCGCTCTACCAGACGACCTGGCTGCTCGCGCTCGCCTACGCCGCGCTCTTCCTGCCGCTGGGCGTCGCCGCCGTCGCCACCGCGACGGCCCAGGCGCCGCCCGTACTCGAAGAGGTCGCCCGCTCCCTGGGCAAGGGGCCGCTCGCGGTGCTGGGCACGGTGACCCTGCCGCTCACCCTGCCGGGGATCGGCGCCGGCGCGGCGCTCGTCTTCCTCACCTGCATGAAGGAACTGCCCGCGACGCTGCTGCTCCGCCCGACCGGTGTCGACACCCTCGCCACCGAGCTGTGGTCGAACACGGCGGTCGCCGCCTACGCGGGCGCCGCCCCCTACGCGGTTCTGCTCGTGGTGTTGTCATCGGTGCCCACCTGGTTGCTCGCCGCGCGTACCGGGATTCTCAGCAAGGAGGTTCAGCGGTGAGCCGGTTGGAACTGCGCGGGCTCGCCCGGCGCTACGGGTCCGTCGCCGCCCTCGACGGGGTCGACCTCACCGTGCCGAGCGGCACCCTCACCGCCGTCCTCGGCCCCTCCGGCTGCGGCAAGACGACCCTGCTGCGCTGCGTGGCGGGCTTCGAACGCCTCGACGCGGGCGAGATCACCGTCGACGGGCGGGTCGTCGCCGGTCCCGCCGCGCACACGCCGCCTCAGCGGCGCCAGATCGTGATCGTGCCGCAGGAGGGCGCGCTCTTCCCCCACCTGTCGGTACGCGAGAACGTGGGGTACGGGCTGAGCCGGGCCGAGCGGCGGGGCGACAGGATCGAGGAGGCGCTGAGCCTGGTCGGCCTGGCCGGGTACGGCGACCGGATGCCGCACCAGATGTCCGGAGGACAGCAGCAACGGGTGGCCGTCGCCCGCGCCATGGCGCCGCGCCCCTCCCTCATCCTGCTCGACGAGCCGTTCAGCGCGCTCGACGCCGGGCTCCGCGCCGAGTTGAGGCACGACGTACGGGCCGCGCTGCGCGCGGACCGCGCCACCGGGATCCTGGTCACCCACGACCAGGGCGAGGCGCTGTCTGTGGCCGACCAGATCGCGGTGATGCGCGAGGGCGTCATCGTGCAGAGCGGCTCCCCCACCGACGTCTACCACCGGCCCGCCGACGCCTGGGTGGCCGCCTTCGTCGGCGAGGCGATCCTGCTGTCCGCACAGGACGAGCCGGGTCACCACGGTGATCCCGCGGTGTTGCGCACCGCGCTCGGCCCGGTCGTGGTGGCCGAACTCCCCCCGGGAGGCGGAGCGCTCACCGTGCTGGTCCGTCCGGAACAGGTCCGGATCACCACGCCACCGGCGCCGCAGGCCGTGATCGCGACCGTGGTCGGCGACGACTTCCACGGCCACGACGCGCTCGTCACCCTGAGCCTGTCCGACAGCACGCACGTCACCGCGCGGGTGACGGCCCCGACCGAGCCGATGACCGTCGGCGACAAGGTCGGTGTCCAGGTGGAGGGGGGCGGCCTGGCCTGGCGCGACCGGCCGGGCACCGGGTGACACGGGAGGACGCTCCTTCCCGCCCGGTCTTCCCACGGGGGTGAACACGGTCGCACCGGCCATGGTCACGGTCCTCGTGCGGTCCCGTGAATGGGCGGCGCGCTCATCGACTCGCCGAGGAGGCCGGCTGGGCCGAGGCCGGCCGGGGGCCGCCGGCCACGGCTGCGCCACCAGGCGATGGCGGCCTTCATCTACCGCGTCGGCGTAGGTGTCGGGCCGATCATGTCCGGGTGGGATCACGCCGACAGCGATCAAGCTCACGTGTTCGCATCCCCATGTCTTTCTCATTATCGATAGTGATAATGTTCTGATCGTGAGTACTTCGACAGGGCGCTGGGCCGAGTTGGCGCTCCATCCCGTGCGCATCCGCATCCTGGGCGCCGTGGCCGGCGGCCGTCGCACGGCATCCGATCTGGCGGGCCTGCTGCCCGACGTGCCACAGGCGACGCTGTACCGGCAGATCGCCACGCTGGCCAAGGCGGGTCTTCTGGAGGTGGTGGACGAACGCAAGGTCGGAGGAGCGACGGAGCGGATTTACGCCGTGGCGCAAGGCGGGGTGACCCCCACCGCCGAAGCGCTGGCTTCGACTTCCACCGAAGATCACGCGCGGTATTTCACCGCGTTCGTCAGCAGCCTGCTGTCGGAGTTCTCGCGCTACCTCGCCAGGGAGCACGTCGACCTGGCTGCCGACGGCGCCGGCTACCAGCAGCTGGTGCTGCACCTGGATGACGAGGAGTTCATCCGCTTCGCGCAGGGGTTCGCCGAGTTGGTCCAGCCCCTGCTCACCAACGAGCCGGGACGAGGCCGCACGGCCCGGTTGCTGGCGACGATTCTCCTTCCTCTGACGAAAGAAGGCTGACACATGGCGACGGTGACCATCAAAGACGGTTCGATCATTATGGAGTTCGGCCCGTGGGAGCGATTCTTCGTCGGCCGCGCCCGGCACACCATTCCCCTGGCAGCGGTACGACAGGCGATCGCCGCGGATCAGCCGCTGCGTGTCCCGCGCGGCGCAAGAAGGGGACTGACCGTGTCAGGCCACACCAAGATCGGCGTGTGGGGCCTCTACGGTGGTCCACGGCAACTGGTGTCGGTCAACCGCCACCTGCCCGGAGTGCACCTGCTGCTGGATCGCGCGAGCTCCGGCGGCGAATTCGACGAAGTCGTCATCTCGGCCCCCGACACCGACCGGCTCGTCGAGGCGATCCGGGCCGTGGCCTCATGAGCGGCATCGAGGTCCGTAACCTGACGAAGAGGTACGGTGCGCTCACCGCCGTCGACGACCTCAGCTTCACCGTCAGACCGGGAGCGGTCACCGCCTTCCTCGGCCCCAACGGGGCCGGCAAGACCACGACCATGCGCATGATGATCGACCATGTCGTGCCCACGTCCGGCAGCGTGACGATCGGTGGACGACGCTACCGCGACATCCCTCGTCCAACCACCGTGGTAGGCGCGGTCTTCGACGCCGCCTCCTTCCATCCGCACCACTCGGCAAGGGACCACCTGCGAATCTACGCCGCGATGGGCGGATACCCCAGTGGCCGGGTCGAGGACCTGCTCAGCCTTCTGGGCCTGGCCGGGGCCGCCGGGCGCAGGACGGGCGGTTTCTCCACCGGCATGCGGCAGCGGCTCAACCTGGCCACCGCTCTGCTGGGCGACCCCCACGTCTTGCTGCTGGACGAGCCGAGCAACGGCCTGGACCCCGAGGGCATCGCGTGGCTGCGGTCCTTCCTGCGCGATCTGGCCGATGAGGGCCGCACCATCCTGGTCTCCAGCCACGTGCTCAGCGAGGTCCAGCAGGTCGTCGACGACGTGGTGGTCATCAGGCAGGGGCGGTTGCTGGCCGCAGGCTCCCTGCGTGAGCTGTCCGATACGACGCAAGCCGTGCTGGTACGCACGCCCGACGCCGCCGAACTGCGGCCGATCCTGTCACGCCAGGCCCACCAGGTGGACGCGACCGGCCCGCAGAACCTACGCGTCCACGGTCTCGACCCGGCCCAGATCGCCGATCTGGCCGCCGCTCACGGGTTGCGCGTCCACGGCCTGACCACCGAACACCGCAGCCTGGAGGAGATCTTCCTCGAACTGACCGGCGAACGGACGAACGCATGAAGCCCCTCATCCACGCGGAGCTCCGCAGGCTGCTCGCCACCCGGATGTGGCTGGGCACCCTACTCGTGGCCGCCCTCCTCGGCGGCGGCCTGATCGGACTGCTTGCCCTCGTCGGACCGGAGAACTTCGACCCCCCGATGCCAGGGCTGCACACCGAAGCCGGAGTGCGAGCCGTTGTCGGCTTCCTCAGCTTCACCGCCTTCATCCCCGCCGCGATCGGCACCCTGGCCGTGACCTCGGAATACCGGCACCGGACCATCAACTTCACGTTCCTGTTCGCGCCGGAGCGCTGGCGGGTGCTGGCCGCCAAGCTCATCACCTACGGTCTGGCGGGCATGATCTACGGGCTCGTCCTGTCGGGCACCGCTGCTGTGGCGTTGTTCGGCGCCGCCGCGGCCCGCGGCATCAGCCTGGGGCTGCCCGCCGGGACCGTCATCGAGCTGCTGGGCCGCCTGGCGGTCGCGATGGTCGCCTACACAGTGCTCGGCGTGGGCATGGGCGCGCTGATTCGCCAACAGATCGCGGCGTTGTGCGTGGTGATCGGCTACCTGTACGGGGCGGAGCTGCTGCTCATCATGATCCCCGGTGTCCGCAACCTGTACCCCTGGCTACCCGGTGGCGCGACCGCGGCACTGACCGACTTCACCGCCGTGGCCGACGCCATGGCCCGGCAACTGTCCAGCGACCCCGTCCAGTTGTTGTCTCCGATGGCCGGGACGTTGATCCTGCTCGGATACACCGCGCTGGCGAGCACGGCCGCGCTGCTCCAGCCGATGCGCCGCGACCTCGCCTGATCGCTCCCAGCCGACTCCGTCGCCGCCCCGATCTCAGGGAAGCGCAACCATCTTCTTGTCGGCCAGGCACCGGCGCGGCCTGCTCCGGCTGTCTGTCCTGACCCGCCCTCGTGCGGACCGCGATCAGGTCACGCCGAACGCAGGTCTCCGTCGAAGACCTTGTCCAGGAAGTCGTCCAGGTTGACGGTGGTCCTCGCGATCCGCTCCTCCATGGTGAGCGTCTCCTCGAACCGCACGCCGGCCTCCGACCGCTTGATGCCCCGCATGTAGAGGGAGCAGGCGAGGTCGGCGCAGATGTAGGTGCCGACCGTGTTGCCCTGGCGGCCCGCGGCGCCGACCCTGGGCGCGACGAACAGGGCGACCCCGCTGCCGGAGTGGGGGGTCACGCAGATCGAGCACACGGTGCTCTTGGTGAAACCCCTGCGCACATCCTGCGCGACGCGCAGGGTGACGCCGACGAGCTCGCCCTGCCGCTCGGTGACCAGGTAGCCCCGGTCGGGAGCACCGGGATCGCGCCAGCCGAGGAAGTCGAGGTCGGCCCAGGGGAGCTCGGGCAGGCCCCTGGGCAGGTTGATCCTGCTCGCCTCCCCCTTGGAGCAGTTGACGAAGGCTCTGCGTATCTCTTTCTCGCCGACCGGATTCATCATTCACCTACCGTTACCACGATCATCGGAAAATCCCCCCGCGCCCCGCCTCCGTCGGCGCCGCGCTCGGCGCCTCCACCGGCCCGCGATTGGTCAGGTCATGCGCGACCAGGACAGGTTAGGCCAGTCCGCCGACCGATCGGACCAGGTCAGACCTGGATGGGCGGGCCGGGGCAGGGCTCGGCCGGGCCGAGGTGCTCTCGGCCCTTCGGGCAGCGGCCAGTGTCTCAGCACGTCCCGGAGGACGTCGAGGGATTTTTCCTCGGCTCGGCGGCCGAAAGGCGACGGGAAAGAGACGGTGGCCGGTCCCCATGGGCCGGCCACCGCTTCAACGGTCCTGACTCGGACGAGGTGTTCCGTTCCCCGAGGGAACCTCATGCCGTTTTCGGCCCTCGCCGAACAGCGGCCGTCAACGCGCTGAGCCCCGGTAAATCCAGTGCGGACGAGAACAGCATTCGGCATAGGCTGAGGACCAGGGAACCTGGAAGCTTCCAGGGTGCTGTTAGGGCGGGTGGATGCGAACGATCCTCTTACAGGCCGAAGGCTCTGGCGCCGAACCGGCCGTCATCGAGCTTTCCCCAGGCCACGAGATCGTTTTTGGTCGCGGGACGGCGAGCGTCCCCGTCGACTTTCCGCTGGATCATCCGGAGATCTCCAGGCGGGCCGGGGTCATCCATGCCATGGAGGATTACTGGCTGCTCACCAACCTGAGCCGGAATTCCACCCTGGTCGTGGAGAATCCCGAAGGCGGAGGGGAGTTCCTCAAGGTGGCTCCGCGGCGGGTCGCGGCGCCCGTGCCGTTCGAGTTCGCCCGCGTGGTGCTTCCGGTGGCGGGCGGCGCCTGTTCCTTCCTGGTGTTCGCCTCGCAGCACAGTTTCATCGACCCCGACACACCCGAGAGCCTGACGGTCGGCGAGCCGACGATCTCCAGCTTCTCCCTGGACGAGACGGCGAAATACTTCCTCGTGCTGGTCGCGCTCTGCGAACCGCGCCTTCGCGACTGCGCCTCCTCGGTCATCCCGACGGTGCCGGAGGTGTTGGAACTGCTGCGCGAGGTGCCCGGCTGCGAGGGGCTGACCCGCGCGGCGGTCAACTTCCACATCGACTATCTGGCGCGTAAGAAACTGCGCGTCAAACCGTCGGCCGGTTCACGCAAGGCCGACTGGCAACGCGCCGCGCTGGTCTCCGTCGCGCTGCGCTTCGATCTGGTGCGGGAGGAGCACCTGCAGCGACTGAGCCTGTGATCACGGCTGACGCCCGGCGCCCCCTCCCCGCGATCACGGCCGACGCCCCCTCCGCGCGATCACGGACGTCCCCTCCGCCCGATCACGGCTGACGTCCGACGCCTTTCCACGCGATCACGGCCGACGCCCGCGGCGCCCCTCCACGCGATCACGGCTGGTATTCGGCCCGGTGCTTCCGCACCCGTTCGACGAACGACCGGAACCGTTCGGGAACCCCGTTCTCCTCCCGGATCACCCCGTCGGAGGAGCGGAAGGCCGCGGCTCCCAGGAGGCCTGGATCTCCGGGCACCCCGGCCAGCAGGGGGAGACGTACGCACAGATAGCGGCCGACGGCGGGGATGGTGTCCTCCGGCGACAGGGGCGGGGTGAGAATGACGCCTCGGCGGTCGGCGGGCAGGTAGTACTGCAGCACCGACGGCGTCCAGCGCGCGAGGCCGTACTCGTCTTTCTCCACGTCGTGCAGTCGCGCGTCGAAGCCGCTCTCCGTCTTCAGTATCGCGGCGACCAGCGCCGGGCTCAGGCCCGGCTCGTCGCACATGGTGCCGGCTTCGACGATCAGAGCGCGATACTCCCGGGGAATGTCGGAATCGGCACGCAACCAGCGCCCGAACGGATCGGCCACGGACGCGTCGACCATCCCGGCCCCCGACGCGCCGGCCAGTACCAGAAAGGCCGCGGCCACCATCCCCGCCAACCGGATGCCCGTGCGCCGCGGCGGGGCCTCGGTGGTACCGGCCAGCACCCGCGCCCGGTAGAGCTGGCGGGCCGCACTGGGCCGGAGCCTCGCGTCAGGGGCGAGGCAGTCACTCACCCAGGAACGCCAGGTCTCGGGAAGCGAGACCGGGAGCGTCAGGGGGCGCTCTCCTGCCGCGTACTCGACGGCGGCGACGTAGCGCGCGCGGGCGGTCGGGGCGCTGAAGGGAAGATGGCCGGTGAGCAGCTGGCACGCCATCACGCCCAGCGCCCAGACGTCGGCCGAGAAGCGCACGGCGTGTCCCCGTTCGGTCACGGGCTCGCCCCAGCGTTCGGGAGGCACGTGGTCCACCGAGCCCATCGGGGGAAGATAGCCGTGGGTCCCGTCTATCTCGGTGGTCAGGCCGAAGTCGGCGAGACGTATCGAACCGTCGGCCATCATGAGCACGTTGTTGGGCTTGAGATCTCCATGCACCCATTTCTCGGCGTGCATGTACGCTATTCCCTCGCAGATCTCGGCGATCAGCCTCGGCGCGTCGGGAACGGGTTCCCCCGCTCGAATCAGATCGGCGAGCGACCGTTCCGCCAGGTCCATCACCAGAACACACGCGCCGTCGAGATCGGGATTATCCTGGTCGTCGACGACAAGCGTTTCGTGTAATCGAATCAGCCGGGAATGCTGGAGCCTGCTGTGCAGACGTATTTCCCGCTGCGTCATTTCCATGAGATGTTTCAACTGCCGTCGGGTGACCGTCCCCGTGGGCAGAAACTTCAACGCCGAGGGCGTCGAGTCCTCCCCGTCCCGAACCCCCACATAGACGCTCCCCCAACTCCCCGTGGCGACGGGCCTGCCGACCCGCCATTCACCGACGCGATATCCTTGGGGAACATCGACCGCCCACCCCGCGTTGTCCATCGGTCTCCGCCCCCCTTGTCATCCTTCGATCGGAATCATCTCAGCACGGTTCCTCGAATCGTTCTCCGGAATCATCGGCGCACAGTCCCTCGAATCGTTCATCGGTTTCACGTCGCGTAAATCGATGTTCTTTGTGAGCATCCTCCGCCGGGCTTTCCGCGGTGATCATAACAGGCGACTCGGGGTCGTTCCCCGTCCTGGATAACAGGCGCCCCGGGATCGCCCCCGCCCCGAATGCCGAGCGGCTCGGAATCACCTCCCGCATCGAACGGCGGGCGAACCGAAAACCCCCTCGCGTCACCGGCGTCGAAAGCCGATGATGAACGGGTGCCCGCCACCTCCCCCTCCGCCCCGCGCACCCCAGGCACGACCGCACCGGCCGCCCCCTTCGCCGGGCGGCCCGTCGGCGCGGTCGCACTCGCCGCGTTCGCCGTGCTGCTGGTCGCGAGCCCACGCTACGGCTACCACCGGGACGAGCTGTACTTCCGGATGCTGGGCGAACACCCCGCCCTCGGATACTTCGACACCCCGCCGCTCACCCCGCTGATCGCGCGGGCCTCGGTCGCCGTGTTCGGCGACACCGTGGTCGCCCTGCGCGTCGTTCCCGCCCTGATCGCGTCGCTCACCGTCGTCCTGGTCGCCCTCCTGGCCCGGGAGCTCGGCGGCGACCGCGGGACGCAGATCGTCGCCGCGGCGGGAATCGCCACCACGAGCCTGCTTCTGATCGGCGGGCACTCCCTGCTCACCCTGGGTGTCGATCTTCCGTTCTGGGTCGCGGCGGCGCTGTTCGCCGTACGGGCGCTGCGTGGCGACGGCCGCTGGTGGCTCGCTGTGGGCGCCGTCGCGGGGGTGGCGACGTACAACCGGCAGCTGATCGTGTTGTTCCTGGTCAGCCTGGGGGTGGGTGTGCTGGTGGCGGGGCCGCGCGACGTGCTGCGGGAGCGTGGGCTCTGGCTCGGCGCGCTGCTCGCGCTCGTGATCGCCGCGCCCAACCTGGTCTACCAGGCGACCCACGGCTGGCCGCAGCTGGTGATGGCCGGGGCGCTGGAGGCGGACGAGGGCGCCGACAACCGTCTCGCCTTCCTGCCGCTGCAGCTCCTGCTGCTCGGCCCGCCGCAGGCGGTCCTCCAGGTGGTCGGCGCCGTACGGCTGTGGCGAGAACCCCGCCTGCGCTGCCTCGCCCTCGCCTATCCACTGGCCTGCGCGCTGACGCTCTACTCCGGCGGGCGCCCCGACTACGTGGCGGGCCTGCTCGTGCTGCTCTTCGCGGCGGGGTGCGGCCCGGTCGTCCGGTGG
Source organism: Streptosporangium sp. NPDC049046 (assembly GCF_040649155.1). NCBI lineage: Bacteria > Bacillati > Actinomycetota > Actinomycetes > Streptosporangiales > Streptosporangiaceae > Streptosporangium > Streptosporangium sp. NPDC049046. The sequence continues at coordinate 63,581 of NZ_JBEZEZ010000029.1, forward strand.
ATGTCCTCAGGTGGGGGGCGGCGCGTACTGGTCGCCGGCGCGCTCGCGGTCAACGCGGTCACCTCCGTCGTCATCGCGCTGCCGGTGATCCCTCCCTCGGCCCTGGAGGGCACCCCGGTCGCCGGGATCAACGAGGTGGCGCGCGAGTCGATCGGATGGCCGGAGTTCGCCGCGCGGGTCGCGGCGGTGGTCGACGGGCTCACGCCCGAGGAGCGCGCACGGGCCGTGCTCCTCACCGACAACTACGGCGAGGCCGGGGCGCTGGACCGCTACGCCGACCAGTACGGCCTTCCCGAGGTCCACAGCGGGCACAACGAGCTCTACTGGCGCGGCCCGCCGCCCGCGTCCGCCCGGGTCGCCGTGGTGGTGACCGACTCCCCCGGCGGCTACGCCCGCGCGTTCACCACCTGCGAGGAGCGCGGCAGGATCGACAACGGCGTCGGCCTGTCCAACGAGGAGCAGAACCTGCCCGTCCTCGTCTGCCGTGACCCGCTGCTGCCCTGGCCGCGACTCTGGCCCGAGATGCGGCACCACAGCTGACCTCCCCCGGCGGCGAACCGGCCGTCTTTCCTGCGGCTCGGGTCCTCCAGGCTTCCCGGGGCTCGGGCCCTCCGGATGGGCTTACCGGGCGGGCAGGGCGAGCCCGCGTTCGGCGAGGGCCTCGCGCAGCAGGCGGATCGCCCTGGGGCCCACGCCGTGCAGCCGCAGGAGATCCTTCTCGGTCGTGGCGGCCACCTGGACGAGCGTCGTGTAACCGGCCGCGGCGAGAGCCCGGCCCGCGGGACGTCCGATGCCGGCGGGGATGTCGGTGGGAACGTCGCCCTGGCCTGGGGTCGTCATGACGTCTCCTCGGGGGAACGGGCGGCCGGTCGCCCTGCGACGCGGGAGAACACCGCGCCGTGGGGACCCGGCATGCCGGGGACCCCGTGCCGTGGAAACCCGCGGCACGGTGGCGCAAGTTTGGCATGCTCCTACGACAAAACCGGCGAGGCGCGTACCGGGCGTCGAGTGATCACGAGCGTTGAACGATCGCGGGCATCCGGCGACCTTGGAGGAACCGTTCCCACGGAACCGGGCGCGTCGGAGCTCCTCGAGGATCCCGGCGTCGGCGGTGAGGTCCGCGCCGGGATTCCGGGTCAGGCAGTGATCATGAAAGCGAGTCCGAGCAGCACTACGACGGGGATCACCCAGACCACGGCCTCGATCGCGAACTCCTTGTACACGGTGAGCTTCTCCCTCTGGACGCTTGGCCCCTTTTAGGCACTGCCTGACATGAAAACGACGATGCGCAGCATATGCGCATCGGGAGATGTCCTCACATCCGGGCCGACCGACCCCCGCGACGGGGCGCGGCAAACCGGGGCACGCCGCCTCGGGGGGAGCGCCACAAGGCGTTACGCCCCGGCGAGAAGGCGAAACACCGGCCAACGACCCGGGCCGCGGGAATGCCGGACGCCGGTGGTCGTGCTGTCGTGGTCGAGAGATCCGCGATCACCCTGGGAGCCGTCATGACCGTTCGAGAGCTGCGCCTGGTCGTCACCGCCGACGACTACGACGAGGCGTTGCGCTTCTACCGCGACGTGCTCGGCCTGCCCGAGCGGGCCGCGTACTCCTCGCCCGACGGCCGGGTGACGATCCTGGAGGCGGGGCGGGCCACCCTGGAGATCGCCGACCCGTCGCAGGCGGAGTTCATCGACCGGGTCGAGGTGGGGCGGAGGGTGGCCGGGCACATCCGGGTGGCGTTCGAGGTGGACGACTCGCCCGCCGTCACCGCCGAGCTGGCCGGGGCCGGCGCCACGGTGATCGCCGAACCCGTCCGGACCCCGTGGAACTCGCTCAACTCCCGCCTTGAGGGTCCGGCCGGGCTCCAGCTCACGCTCTTCACCGAGCTGGGAGAGGCCGCCGACCCCCAGGAAGCCCGCTAAGGCCTGTCTGACAATTCAAAATGGCGGAGCCAGAGCATGACGGATGCCGGGGTGACGAGTCAGACGGGGTCGATCGCGAGGTCGGTGACCTGGTCGTTTTTGATGCCGAACACGAACGCGAAGGACAGAGGCCCTCCGGGGAACTCACCGTCCCCGGAGGCCACCAGACGGTCGCCCGCGAACGAGGTCGGCGTGATCACGATCTTGGGGTTGATCAGGTGCCCCTGGATCCACTCGCGGATCTCGGCCTCGCCGGCGTAGGTCGTCCCGTCATCGCGCACGGTGGCCCCGTCGCCGAAGACCGCGGCCAGCGCGTTGGCGTCGTGCGCGTTGGTGGCCGCGATGAAGTTCTCGACAGCCTTGGGAAGGGTGATGTCGTCCATTTCTGCTCTCCGGTCTTCTCGGGTGCCAGGACGCGGGCGCGTCCTGGTACGTCCCTGCAGCACCTCAGCAGCACAATGACGATGCGGGCGGCGACCCGCCGCACGCCGTGCAGCGCGGTGACCGGCTCGAGGTGCCGAGCAGGGGTCAAGTCGGCATAGACATGCGCGGGGCGCATACTGATGAAGGCTTCGTCGGGTCGGTTGTGTGGTAACTCAACCCACCCCGACGAGGCTCCTCACGTTCTGGCAACAGGCTTAGAAGTCCGCACCGCGCGAGAGCTTTTCGTTCGCGCGCAGCTCCACGAGTGCGTTCTCGTGCATCGCAACAACGACGTCGTAGCCAGAGTTGCCGAGCACGATCCGTTGCGGCGGAACGGGTGCGTTCATCGCGCTGATCACGGCCTGCACTCCGCGTTCAGGGTCACCTTCTTGCTTGCCGTCATGTTCCACGAACGCCGCCTTGACGCCCTCGACCAGCGGCACGTAGGCGTCGACGGTCTCGTTGACGGGCTCGTTCTGGAAGCCGGCGAAAGCCTTGGTGCGGAACGCTCCCGGCTCTACGACGAGCACGCGCACACCGAACGGCTCAATTTCATGGCGCAGTGTCTCCGACAGTCCTTCGAGCGCGAACTTCGCCGCCGAGTAGTAGCCGAAACCCTGTGCGCCGACGAGGCCTGCCACCGACGACATGTTCACGATCCAGCCGTCGCCGCGTGCCCGCATACCAGGCAGGACCGCGCGTATCACCTCGACCACGGCGAACAGGTTGAGGTCGAACGTGCGGCGGATCGTCTCGTCGGGGGCCCCCTCGACCGAGCCGAACCAGCCACGGCCCGCGTTGTTGACGAGCACGTCGATCCCGCCGAACCGCTCCTCTGCCGTCTTGACCGCCGCACGCACCTGCTCGGCATCGGTGACATCGAGCTGGAGAACCAGCACACGGTCGCCGTGCGGTTCAGCCCATTCCTGCAGTTCAGAGGGCCGACGTGCTGTCACCACCACCTGATCGCCCTGTTTCAGTGCAGCCTCGGCATAGACCAGGCCGAACCCTCCGGGTGTCCCGCCAGTGACGAACCAAGTCCTCATGGACTTCTCCTCTCGCTATAGCGGGCAATGTAGCGCTATATAAGCTACTGTAGCAAGCATGCAGAACGCACGGGATCGACTCCTGCTCGTCGCGGCGGAGTTGCTGGAGGGCGGCGGCACGGTGTCCACGAGGGCGGTGTGCGAACGCGCCGGGGTGCAGGCCCCGACGCTGTACCACCACTTCGGCAGCAAGCAGGGCCTGATCGACGCCGTACTGAACCACGGCTTCACCCAGTACACCGCGGTCGAGAGCTCTGGCGACCCGCTGGACGACCTGCGCGAGGGCTGGGACAGGCACGTGCGGTTCGGGCTGGAGCACCCGTCGTTCTACGGGCTGCTTTACGGCCGCGCCGAGCCGGGAAAGCCCTGCGCCGTCACCGCTCCCGCGCACGCCGCGTTGCGCGAGCGGTTGACCGCCGCCGCCGCCCAGGGCCTGCTCAAGGTGCCGGCAGACGAAGCCGCCGAACAGGTGCTTGCCGCCAACGTCGGCATCACGCTCACCTTGATCAGCCAGCCGGAGCCGGACTTCAGGCTGTCCGGACGCGTCCGCGAGGCCGCGCTGGCCGGAGTCCTGCACACGCCCTCCGCCGACGCCCCCGCGACCCGTGCGAGCGCCGCACTGACGTTGCGTGCGCTGGTCGGCAACGACCCGGGCGACCTCACCCCTGGCGAACGCGCGCTGCTCGGCGAGCTGCTGGACCGCCTGGCCCGCTAGAGCACGCGGTGTTCCTCAGAGGGGCCGCACGACCTCGTCGCTCTGGACGCGCGGCCCCGCACGTGGGGCCGGGCGGAGCTCAGAGGACGGCGCCACCGGTGGCGTCGATGGTGGTGCCGGTCACCCAGCGGGCGTCGTCGGAGACGACGAAGGCGACGACGTCGGCGATGTCCTCCGCTACGCCGACCCTGCCGAGGGCCGTCAGTTCGGCCGCGTAACCCTCGGCTTCGAGGTTGCCCCGCAGCCAGCCCGCGTTCATGTCGGTGTCGGTGAGGCCCGGCGAGACCGAGTTCACCGTGATCCCGCGCGGACCGAGTTTCTTGGCCAGCGTCCGGTTCAGCGTTTCTATCGCCCCCTTCGTCGCGACGTAGGCGGCGATATCGGGGGAGGCGATCCTGGTCACACCGGAGCTGATGTTGACGATGCGCCCGCCGTCGCGCAGGAGTGGCAGTGCCCGCTGGATGATGAAGAACGGCGCCCTGACGTTGATGGCGAACATCCTGTCGTACGCCTCGGGCGTGGTCTCCGCGATGCCCGCGCGAATGACGATCCCCGCATTGTTGACGAGGATGTCGAGCCCTTCCACCTCCTTCTCCAGGGCGGTGAAGAGCGTCTCCACGTCCCCCTCCACACCGAGCTCCGCCCTGACCGGGAAGGCCTCTCCCCCGGCCTCGGCGATCGCCGTCACGACGTCCCCCGCCGCCGCCTCGTCCCTGGCGTAGTGGACGGCCACCCGCACCTTCTCGCGTCCGAGCCGCAGGGCGATCGCCCTGCCGATTCCCCTGCTCGCGCCCGTCACCAACGCGGTTCTCACATCGCCTCCCATTTTTAGCGATCGCTACAAAACGGAACCGTAGCAGGGTTTTTTAGCGATCGCTATACAATGCTCCGGTGAGCAGGAAACGAGCCTTCGACCGTGACGCCGCGCTGGAGACGGCGATGCTGGAGTTCTGGCGGCACGGCTACGAGGCCACCTCCATCGCCTCCCTCACCACCGCGATGGGCATCCGGCCGCCCAGCCTGTACGCCGCCTTCGGCGACAAGCGACGCCTGTTCGACGAGGTCGTCGCGCGCTACCGAACGCATGACTTCGCCCCGGCGGCACTCGCCGAGGAGCCGACCGCGCGGGCGGCGATCGCCAGGATGCTGCGTCAGGCCGCGATCGACTACGCGGACCCCAGCCATCCGCCCGGCTGCCTGGTCATCAGTGCGGCGGTCAACGTCGGCCCGGAGTCGGCCGACGTGCGGGAGACGATGCGCGAGATCAGGGAGGGCGCCAAGTCGGCGATCGCGGCACGCATCGCCTCGGACGTGGCGGCGGGCCTGCTACCCCAGGACACCGACGTCGGAGCCCTGGCCATGTTCTACGCGGCCACGATCCAGGGCATGTCCACCCAGTCCCGCGACGGCGCGACCCGGCAGGAGCTGGAACGGATCGCCGAGCTCGCGATGCTCGCCTGGCCCGGGGGACGGGAAGGGGAACGCGGCGGAGAGCGCCACGGGGAGCGGGAGGTCGAGCGGAAAGGGAAATAGGACGGGAAACGGGACAGCGAGCGAGCCGGCCCGCAGAACGGCGAGCAAGCCGGGGACCGGGACGGCCCGCAGGACGGCGAGCGGGCCGTCCCGCAGGACGGCCACCCCGGACGTGGTCCGAGGTGGTCTCCCGGTCGGGTCACTCGCTCTTGACCGAGGTCTCCTCCGGCGCCGCGTCACGGAGGGAGGTACGGAGCCAGCGGGTGCCGTACGGCTCCAGGGTGAACTTCACCCGGCCGTCGGCGGGCAGATCGAGGGTGCCGTCCACCAGCAGGTCGACCAGCTTGTCGCGGTCGCCGAGACCTTCGAGCACGAGATCCACCTTCGCCTCGCGGTCGGCGAAGTTGTGGACGGCGACCACGGTGCCGCGCTCGGCGTCGGCCCGGTGGGCCAGCACCGCCGTGTCACCGGCGTCCAGGATCTCGTACTTCCCCCAGGCCAGCTCGGGCGACTCCCGGTAGCGCTCGATCAGCAGCATGATCCACTTCAGCAGCGAGTCCGGGTCGCGGCGCTGGTCCTCGACGTTGACGTTGCGCGGGCCGAACTTGCCGGCGGGCGCGGAGACCTTGGTCTTGGGGTTGGGCGAGAAGCCGCCCTTCGCCGACCACTGCATCGGGACCCGGACCGCCATCCGGCCCTCGGCCTTCAGGTTCTCACCGAGGCCGATCTCCTCGCCGTAGAAGAGCACCGGTGTGCCCGGCAGGGAGAACAGCACGCTGTAGGCCAGTTTGATCCGCCGCATGTCGCCGCCGAGCATCGGCGGAACGCGACGGCGCAGGCCCCGGTCGTACAGCTGCATGTTCTTGTCGGGGCCGAAGGCGTCGAAGACCTCGTGCTTCTGCGCCTCGGTGAGCTTGTCCAGGGTCAGCTCGTCGTGGTTGCGGACGAACATCGCCCACTGGGAGTCGTCGGGCGGGTCCGGCCGGTCGCGCAGCGCGTCGGCGAGGGCTTCGGGGTTCTGGCGGGCCATCGACAGGTAGAAGCGTTGCATGGCGATGAAGTCGAAGCACATGGTGACCTCGTCGCCGTTCCCCGAGTCGCCGAAGTACTTCAGCAACTCCGGGTAGGGCAGGTTCACCTCGCCCAGCAGGATCGAGGAGCCGTCGCGGCGGTTCATGAAGGCGCGCAGGTCGGCGAGGAACTCGTGCGGGTCGCCGCTGATCTCCTCGATCAGGAACGGCACCGCGTCCACCCGGAAGCCCGACAGGCCGAGCTCCATCCAGAAGCCCACGATGCGCGCGATCTCGTCGCGGACCTGCGGGTTCGCCGTGTTCAGGTCGGGCTGGGTCTTGTAGAAGCTGTGGTAGTAGTACTGGCCGGTCTTCTTGTCCAGCTCCCAGAGGCTGTCCTCCTTGTCGGGGAAGACGATCGCCTTGGGATCGACGGGGTCGGGCTCGTCCTGCCAGATGTACCAGTCGCGCTTGGCGGAGTCGCGGCTGGAGCGGGCCTCCTTGAACCAGGGGTGCTCGTCGGAGGTGTGGTTGACCACCAGATCGGCGATCACCCGCATCCCCCGGTCCCTGGCGGTGCGCATGAACTCCACGAAGTCGCCAAGGGTGCCCAGCCGGGGATCGATCGCGTAGAAGTCGCTGACGTCGTAACCGTCGTCGCGGCTGGGGGTGGCATAGAACGGCATCAACCAGATGCAGGTCACCCCGAGCCGGTCCAGATGGTCGATCTCCTGGGTCAGGCCCCGGAAATCACCGATGCCGTCACCGTTCCCGTCCTTGTAGGTCTCCACGTCCAGGCAGTAGACGACGGCGTTCTTCCACCACAGATCAGCTGTATAGGTGAGGCGCATGCGTCCGCACTACCCTCCCTTGACCTTTTTATGAGACAACGCCGACACTGGGTCGACGTCGATGAGATCGCGGGGCCTCCGACACGTTACGGTGGACGGATGGCCAGGAGGAGATCATGCGACAGCTGAGGCGCGGCGCGCCCTTCGGCTGGCTGCTCGCCCTCCTGCTGCCGATGCTCGTCTCCGGAGGGCTGAGCGGGGGCGGCGCCGCCGTCCTCCTGCGGCACTCCACCGTCGCCCAGGTCTCCGGCGAGCACCAGCGGCCCTCCCGACCGGTCTCCGACGTCGGGCACAGGAACGCCCTCGTCTCCGGTCTCTCCGTCGCGGGGATCGGCCTGCTGGGGGGCGGGGGCGGCCATCCGCTCGCGACCCCGCCGTCCGACCTCCGGCACCTCTCCCTCGCCACCGGCCGGAGCACCCGTCCGGCCCGCGACGACGACACCCGCCCGCTCGCGGCCCTGCTCGTCAGGCCGGGGCGCGCACCGCCCGCCTCCACCGTCGGCTGAATCGTCCCGGAGCCCCTCCGGGCCTTTCGCCGTACCGGGAGAACGCCTTTCCTTCCCCTGAGGAGCCGAAGGCCGCCCTTTCGAAGGTCGTCCTTCCGAAAGGCCGTCGCGCCTGGAAAGCGCTGCTCCCGTACGCGAGACATGCCGACGTCCACGAAAAGGCACCTCCGGCATTCCCGAGGACAATTTCCCAGCCTGTGGAGGCTTCCATGTCGCGTGCCCCGGTGGTACGCGCGGTGGCGGCGTTCGCCGTCATCGCCACCTCGCTGTTCATCGCTTTGACCATGTCGCCGCGCCTCGGTCTCGACCTGCGCGGCGGTACCCAGCTCGTACTGGAGACCCAGGACTCACCGACCGTCAAGGCCGACGCGGCGGCCACCGACCGCACCCTTGAGGTGCTCCGCCGCCGGGCCGACGGCCTGGGCGTCGCGGACGCGCCGCTGGCCCGCTCCGGCGAGCGGCGCATCATCGTGGAACTGCCGGGCGTGCAGGACCCGACCAAGGCCGCCGAGGTCATCGGCAAGACCGCGCAGCTCACCTTCCACCCCGTCATCGCCGTCCCCAACCCCGCCGACGAGACCAAGCCCAAGGACGGCGAGCTGATCCTGCCCGACGAGGACGGCAGCCCGCTGCACGTGGGACCGGCCGCGCTCACCGGTGACGGCGTCAGCGACGCCCAGGCGGGGATCGACGCACAGCAGGGCAGCGGCTGGTTCGTCACCGTCGACTTCCGCGACAACGGACGGGCGGAGTGGGCCGAGCTGACCGGCCAGGCCGCCTGCAACCAGCCGGGCGACCCCAAGCGCAGGGTCGCCATCGTGCTCGACTCCAAGGTGATCGTCTCACCCCAGGTGAACGAGAGCGTGGGCTGCAACGTCGGCCTAGCCGGAGGTTCCACCCAGATCACCGGCACCTTCACCGCGGAGGAGGCCGCGGACCTCGCTCTGCTGATCAAGGGCGGCTCGCTGCCGGTGCCCGTCGAGATCGTCGAGCAGCGGACCGTCGGCCCGACGCTCGGCGCCGCCGCGATCACCGCGAGCGCCCAGGCCGCGGTCATCGGCATCATCCTCACCGCGCTGTTCATCATCGTGATCTACCGGCTGGTGGGCCTCATCGCCGCCTTCGCCCTCGCCTGCTACGCGCTGATCTCGTACGCGGCGCTCGTGGGGCTCGGCGCCACACTCACCCTGCCGGGACTGGCGGGCTTCGTGCTCGCGATCGGCATGGCGGTCGACGCCAACGTGCTGGTCTTCGAGCGGGCCCGCGAGGAGTACGAGGCGGAGCCGGGGCTGCGGGGCTCGCTGGAGAAGGGCTTCCGCAACGCCTGGAGCGCGGTGGCCGACTCCAACATCACCACGCTGCTCGCCGCCGGACTCCTGTTCTTCCTGGCGTCCGGCCCTGTACGCGGTTTCGGCGTCACGCTGAGCATCGGCGTGATCGCCTCGCTGATCACCGCGATGGTCATCACCCGCGTCATCGCCCAGTGGGCAGTGTCCCTCCAGGGCGTGGCCGCACGGCCCAGGATGACCGGCCTGTCCAGCATCGGCCGCGTCCGCACCTGGCTGAACACGCACAAGCCGGACCTGATGGGCCGCCGCGCGCTGTATCTCCTGGTCACGTGCGTGCTGGTGACCGCCTCCGTGGCGGGAGTGGCGGTGCGCGGGATCAACTTCGGCGTGGAGTTCACCGGGGGCAGGCTCGTGGAGTACTCCTCGAGCACCCCGATGACCGCCGACGCCGCCCGCGCGCTCGTCAGCGAGGCCGGATTCCCCAACGCGGTGGTGCAGACCTCCGGCGACGACATCTCCGTAAGGACCGGACAGATCAGCCCCGCCGAGGTGGTGCGGATCGAGAACGCGCTGGAGAGCCAGGGCGCGCAGGTCACCAAGGAGCGCGACGAGCTCATCGGGCCGAGCCTCGGGGACGAGTTGCGCCGCAACGCGCTGATCGCGCTGGGGGTCGCGCTCGCCGCGCAGCTCGCCTATCTCGCCTTCCGGTTCCGCTGGACGTTCGGGCTGGCGGCGGTGCTCGCCCTCGCCGCCGACGCGGCGATCGTGATCGGCGCGTTCGCGTGGATGGGCAAGCCGGTGGACGGGGTGTTCCTCGCCTCGATGCTCACCGTGATCGGCTACTCGGTCAACGACAAGGTGGTGGTCTTCGACCGGGTCCGCGAACTGTGGGGAGCGCGGCCGAAGGCCTCGTTCGCCGAGGTGACGAACACCTCGATCCTGCAGACGATCCCCCGTACGGTCAACACCGGCCTGGGCGCATTGTTCATCCTGGCCGCGCTCGCGGTGCTCGGCGGTGACTCGCTCACCGACTTCGCGGTGGCGCTGCTGATCGGAATCGTCGTCGGCACGCTCTCCTCCGCGCTGGTCGCGGGACCGATCGCCATCGAACTGGAGAAGCGCAGCCCCGGCACTCCGCCCGCGCCCAAGCGGAAGGGGCCGGCCCGGCCTCGCGAGGGTTCGGGCGCGGTGGTCTGACAACGGCGATCCGACAGCGGCGTATCCGACAGCGGCGCCCCAACCGGGGCGATCCGACCGGGAGCAGACGGCGGAGGCCAGGGAACGGAGGCCGGAGGCCAGGGAACGGAAAACGGAGGCCGGGCGGCGGTCCGAGCACGATGCTCGGGCCGTCGCCCTCCTTTTCCCGTTAATCCTACAAATTAAGGGTGAATTCATACACAAAACTATTTCCATCTGCGGCTAAAGGCGGAACTCCCCGGCGAGCAGAGGTATTCGGCAGGGGCACAACCCTGTTGCGACACCTTTGGCCGTCAAAACGATGCCGGTCACGAAAACGGGGAGAAAGTATGAGTCACGCGGTGAAGATGAGCCCTCAGATGCAGAAGTGCATCGATGCCTGCATGGAGAGCCACAGCCGTTGCGAGCAGACCATGTCCTACTGCCTGAGGCAGGGGGGTCAGCACGCCGACATGGCGATGATGGCCCCGCTCATGGACTGCTCCGACATAACCCGTATGTGCGCGGACATGATGATGCGCCAGTCGCCGATGGCGATGGAGATGGCCGCGATGTGCGCGAAGGTCGCGAGCAAGTGCGCCGAGGCGTGCATGTCCATGAACGGCGACGCGATGCTGAAGGAGTGCGCCAACGCCTGCCGGGCATGCGCCGAGGCGTGCCAGGCCATGGCCGGCGCACGGGCCTGAACCTTCCCCCTCCCTGCCCTTACCGGGCCGTCCGACATCGACATCCGCATCACCCGCGCGGCCGATGTCCGTACCGGCGCCCATACCTGCGTCCACGCCGCAGGTATGACGCCGTCGGAACGCGGCACGACGTGATGGGACGCGGTCTCGAAGGGGGCGCCGCCGATCGAATCGGCGGCGCCCCTTTCCGCGTGAATACTCCGCTTTCCAGCGGAAGACGCGCCTCGAATCCCGCTAGTGTGCTTGGCGTCTGATTTCCCTGCTGCCGAAGGCGGATGCAATCGTGGCGGACGACTACGCGACAACTTTCAAGATCGTTGATGTTGACGGTGACGGCCTCATCTCGATCCCCGAACTGACGAGACTCATGGAGGTGCTCGGCCAGCCGATCACCCCGGAGGCGGCCGCTGCGGCCGTCGCCAGGATCGACCAGGACGGCGACGGCCTCATCTCCCTGGAGGAGTTCGCCGGCTACCTCGCCCAGACCCGGCCGAGCTGACCTTCCACCCCCGATCCGAACACCTCACCGAACCGACCTGAGCACTCGGGCCCGCCCCGGACGCCTCAGGCCGAGTCGGCCCCGGCATCCCGGAGCCGATCCGGAGCCGACCCGGGCACCGGACCCCGGATCGGCCGGCGAACCGGATCCGATCGAGGCCCCACCCCATCCGGGCAGGGGCACCCCGATCGGATCCGGTCCCGCCGTTTCCACCCCCGCCCTCCCGTCTCACCCCGGCCCTCCCCCCTCGGCCCCGCGCCGGCCTTCCCCCCGCCTTCACCGCCGTTCCCGTCGCCGACCTGGTGGCATGTTGACGCGCCATTGACCTGGCAATAACTTTGGGTAGTCATATGAGCGCAAGGCGTAGCGAAGGCTCGGGTTGACGTGTGAACACCGATGTTCCCGAGTGGTTTTCGCACGCCCATCCCTTTCCAGAAGGTGATCTCGCGTCTCACGCGTGAGGTCGTCCGGTCGCCACGATCCGCGCTTCCGCTCGCTTCCCGTCACATCCCGGCCAAAAGCGATCCGGCGGCTCTCGCCCGACCGCCTCAAGAGCCGGCCCTGCCGGGAAGCCTCACAGAGGAAGAGGGCAGAAGCAGTAATGAGGAGCGCATCCAGCGGCAGCGCGGGGAGTGCGCCGCATGACTCGCGTGGGGCCAGGCATCCGGTGACGATCATGGCCGAGCAGATGACCGATCTCTTCCTCGACCTCGGCTATCACGTCGTCGAGGGGCCCGAGGTCGAGGCCGAGTGGTTCGCCTTCGACGCACTCAACATGGACGACGGCCACCCCGCCCGCGCCCCGGAACGCGCCTTCCACATCGAGAACCCCGCGGGCTCCGGCCGGAGGTCGGGCCTCCTGCTGCGTACGCACACCTCACCGGTGCAGGTGAGGGCGATGCTCGGCACGCCCCCGCCCCTCCGGGTGATCTGCACGGGCCGCGTCTTCCGCCCCGAGGCGGCCGACGTCACCCACAGCCCGGTGTTCAACCAGGTCGAGGGCCTCGCCGTCGACGTGGGCCTCACCATGGTCGACCTGAAGAAGACCCTCGACCACTTCGCCGTCTCCATGTTCGGCAGGGGCACGGCGATCCGGCTCCGCGCCCGCCGGTTCGCCTACGCCGACCCGTCGGCCGAGGTGGACGTGGAGTGCGCCGTCTGCCGTGACCTCCCGAAGGAGGACCCGGCGAGGGCGCTCCGGGAAGGGGCCACCTCGGATCCGTGCGGGACGTGCGGCGGAGAGGGATGGATCGGGTGGGGCGGGTGCGGCATGGTCCATCCCCGGGTGCTGGCCGCCTGCGGTATCGACCCGCACAGATACGGCGCCTTCGCCTTCGGCATGGGCATCGAGCGCACGCTGATGCTCCGGCACGGGCTGAAGGACATGCGCGACGTCGTCGACGGCGACATCCGCTTTCCCCTTCAGATGGACGGGTTCGCCCCCGGCAGGTCGCGGCCCATGCTCCTTCCCCTGGACAGGGTCACGAACACGGCGATGACGCGGGCCGTTCCCGCCGCGCGGGCCGTGCCCGACATGGAGATCATCCCGTTGGCGCGCGGCGGTCACCGCGCAGGGAGCACCCGAAGACGGGAGGCCGGTGGAGGGCTGCCCCGGTCACAGGACCTGCGGCGGCGGATCGGGCACGCGCTGGCGAGAGCGGGATACGTCGAGACGCCCGGTTTCCCCTTCGTCTGCGACGCCGCCTGGGACGCCTTCGGCCTGGCACCCGACGATCCGCGCCGCGCCACGCTCACGCTCACGAACCCGATCAGCCCGCACGAGCCGTCGCTGCGCACCACGCTTCTCCCCGGACTGCTCACGACGCTCGGCCTGAACCTCAAACGGGGAAACCTCGTCCCCGCGCTCTTCGAGCAGGGAGTGGTCTTCGCCCCCCTCACGAGCGACGCCCCTCCGCCTCGCCCCCGCGCGGACCGCCGCCCCACCGGCGCCCAGCTCGACGCGCTGGCGTCCGCGATTCCCGCCCAGCCCAGGCACCTCGCCGCCGCCCTCACCGGCGAGTCGTCGTGGGCCCGCGCGGTCGACGCCGCGCGTACGGCGGCGCACGTCATGGGGGCCGGGCTGGTCACCCGGCCCACCGAGTACGCGCCCTGGCTGCCGGGACGCTGCCTGGAGCTCCTCGTCGGCGAGGCCGTGCTGGGCCATGCGGGCCAGCTGCGCCCCGGTACGGTTCAGGCGCTGGGCCTGCCTCCCGGGACGAGCGCGATGGAGATCGACCTCACCGCCATGGAGCATCTCGCCGATCTCGGGAGAACGTGACGCGGGAAAGGGCCGCGACGCGTCAGGCGGTCTTGAGATAGATCTGGCCGAAGACCTCGGAGAGCTTCTTGAGGTCGGCGGCCATGTCCGTCTCGGGGTTGGCCGGGTTGTAGACGGCGGCGAGGCGGCGCTGGATCGGGGCGAGCTTCTTCAGCTGGTCCCAGGCGGTCAGCCTCTTCATGGTGCCCTGGGCGTCCTGGACGCTCGTCCACACGTTCACCTGCTGGGCGGCGTTGTCCTTGACGGGCACCGAGAGCCGGGAGACGACCTTCTCCGCGGTCACCTCGCCGACGATCCCGGTCTCCTCGGCGGCGACCTGGGCGAGAACGTCCCACGACCGGGCGCGGACCTGGATCCACTGGTTGAGGTGGGCCTGCTCGGCGTTGATCTTCCAGGCGTCGTAGCCGCCGTACAGCAGGCCGGTGTCCAGGGAGATCTGGTCGACGCGGCCCGCGATCAGGGGAGACTCGATCTTCTCGGGGGTGAGCAGCGGGTACCGCTTGCGCATCTCGGCCTTGCAGGTGTCGTTCGCGCCGCAGGCGAGCTCGGGCACCACCGTGTGGATGCCCAGCCGCTTGCCGGGCGCGGCCTGGCGGAGGGCGTCGGAGGCCGCGGTGACGAACGCGGCGACCTCCTCGTTCGTGGTGAAGGTGGTGTTGTAGCCCAGCTGGGAGGTGAACCGGATGCCCGCGACCTCGGGGCGCGCGGCCAGCGCGCCGATGCGCTTGACGGCGGCGGTGAAGGTCTCGGTGCCCGCCTTCCAGTCGTCGGCCAGTTCGGTGTCGATCCAGACCCTCAGCTGCAGGGCCTTCGCCGCGGTGATCGCCTGGCCGGCGGGGGTGAGCGCCGCGGCCGCGACCGCGGGGTCCTGGACGTTCTTGGCGGTGGAGGCGCCGGTCTGCTCGGCTCTGGAGGGCGTGCCGTCGCCGCCCTCACCGTGTCCGTCGACCGAGCACGGCTGCCCTTCCTCACACTCGGGAAGGCCACCCTCTCCGGCCCCTTCGGGGAAGGGGGAGTTCTCGTCGCCCTCGGCACCGCCACCGGGCGGCTCCGGGCAGACCGAGCCGGCGGCCGAGCAGTCGATGAACTTGCCGTCGCTCGGGGTCGCCTCCTTGAGGTTGGCGTTGTCGTCGGCCCCCCAGAACAGCGCGACCCCGAGGGCCTCTTCGGGCTTGGCCAGCCAGTGGCAGACGACGTAGGCCGGGGTGTCGGGTCCCATCGTGTCGTTACAACTGCGGGGATCGTCCTGCGAGTACGCGGCCGCGGGGGTCATGACACCGACGAGCGCGAGCGTGGCGCCCGTGGCGAGGGCCCGGCGCAGTGTAAGTCGCATGGTCTGAACTCCCCGGCAAACTGGACAAAACGATCGACCCGCACTTTACCCAGATCACGGTGGACCCGACAGCCCCGGTCAGGGAATCATCAGCATTCCGATATATCCCGTCGAACCCATACCAGCCATCACACCGGACACCCCCGTCGCACCGGCGTGGACCGATCTCGGCCTCGCGCGGCGGAACGTCCCCGCGAGAGGACCCGGGTATTACGGCTAGCGGGAATGCCCGGAGCCCGGTGGCATGGGGTGCCGAACGGAGGCTGCCAGCGCAGACGGCGAGCGACGAGCCCGGTAATGATGATGACGTGGGTAACTGTCCAGAGCGGGAGGACTCCCCCGGCCGTCAAGCCGTGGGTGAGAGACTCCACCGCCGTCGACGAAAGAGCACTCCTCGACGCATACCGAAACGGACTCTCATGTCGCCGCCTGCCAAGGATCTGAGCAACGGATTCCACGGCCTTCCAGGGGCAGATGAGATCATGCATCTCGCACTGGCGACCGGCAATCTGTTGAACCGGCTGGAAAGCGCCAGAAGCAGAATCGATCATTCATTGACCCAGCAGCGCCGCTTCGTGTCCGACGCCTCGCACGAGCTTTTCACGCCGATCGCCGGGCTTCGGACACTCCTGGAAGAAGCACGGCTACACCCCGACGAGACGGAGTTGGACGAGCTTCTGGACGACGCGCTGGAGGGCGTCGGCCGACTCCAGACGATCGTCACCGACCTGCTGGTGCTGGCCAAGGTGGGGGCGAACCCTCCCGACTCGTTCGTCAACGTGGATCTGGCGGAAATGGTCCGCGCCGCGGTCTCGCGGCACGAAAAGGGCGTCCCCGTACGGCTGCGGCTCGTCCCCGGCGTGCGGGCGAACGTCGTCGACGTGGAGATCACCCGCCTCCTCACCAATCTCCTGGACAACGCCCAGCGCCATGCCAGGAACGCGGTGCTGATCGAGGTGCGCAAGAACGGCCGGTACGGCGAGCTCGCGGTCGCCGACGACGGTGACGGCATCGCCGCCGCCGACCGTGAAAGGATCTTCGAGCGGTTCACCCGCCTGGACACGGCACGCTGCCGCACCCGGGGAGGCACCGGACTCGGCCTCACGATCGCCCGTGACATCGCCACGGCCCATCGGGGAACCATCGACGTGGAGGACTCCGCCATGGGCGGCGCGCGTTTCGTCCTCCGCCTTCCGCTCGCCGATCACCAGGTGTCCGAACACCTCTGACGCCGGGCCCGATCTCCCTCCGCCCGTCACCGGCGAGCCGCGTTCGCCCTTCGGCACCGTCATGAAGGCGTCGTCATGAAGGCGTCGTCATGAAGGCGTCGTCACCACCGGCACCGTCACCGAGAGCGCTGTCCCCTCCCCCTCCTTGCTCACGACCTTCAGCTTGCCGCCGAGCGTCTCGACGCGGTCCCTGAGCCCGATGAGCCCCGACCCCTTGCCGTAGTCGGCTCCCCCGCTTCCGTTGTCGCGGACCGAGAGCCGGATACCCGATCCGTTCATGCCCAGGGTGACGTACACCACGGAGGCGTTCGCGTGCTTCACCACATTGGTGAGCGCCTCCGCCGCCGTGTAGTAGACGGCCGCTTCGACGCGCTCCGGCAGGCGCGGGACGGAGGCGAGTTCGAGATCGACGGGAACGGCGGAGCGGCGCGCGAGCGTCTTCAGCGCGGGCACGAGCCCGCCCTTCGAGAGGATCGCCGGGTGGATACCGCGTGAGAGCTCCTGCAGATCGTTCACGACCCCGGTCAGTCCGTGGACCGTGTGGGAGATCTGCTTCCTCAGCTCCGTCATCGACGGGGGAACGCATGCCTCCATGGCGCGCAGTTCGAGCCCGAGCGAGACCAGGCGCTGCTGGGCTCCGTCGTGCAGGTCGCGCTCGATGCGGCGGCGGGTCTCGTCGGACGCGGCGACGACCCGGGCACGGGAGGCGGCGAGATCGGCGCGGGTCTGGGCTTTCATGATGGCCGTACCGACCAGTTCGGCGAAGTCCGCCAGGCGTTCCTCCATCTCCTCGAACTTCGTCTGCGAGGTGGTGGAGAAGATGAGCAGCCCGCCCCACAGGCTCCCGTCGACGATCACGGGAGCACCCATCCCCGCGACGATCCCTCCCGCCTTCGACCACTGCGCGATCGGCCCGTCGCCCTTCACGTAGTCGGTCCTTCGTGCCGGACGCCCCGTCCTCAGCATGATGGCCGTGAGGCTCACCTCGTCGAGCGGCCACTCCGAGCCGATGGGCAGCGTCTTCTCCAGGCAGTCCTGCCGGCTCCACGAGCCCACCACCGTCACGTGGCCGGGGTCGTAGCGAGTGATCGCCGCGTGCTCCGCCTCCATGAGGGAGCCGACCTCGAAGGCGACCGCGCTGAACAGCTCCGTCGAGGAGATGCCCTGCGCCGCGAGTGTCGCGACGCGCCGCAGCGCCATCTGCTCCTCCGCGATCCGGCGGAGCTTGTCACGGTTCGCCGCCAGGGCGATCCCGGTGTTCTCGCGATCACGGGCCGCCAGCAGCAGCGCCTCCAGGGAAGGCACCATCCGCTCACGCAGGCGCCTTCGTACGGCTTCGGGAAGGCGGGCGGGCAGGAGCAGCGTGCCGGTCCTGACGTCGTTCTCCATGAGCGGTATCGCCTCCCCTCCCTCCTCCGCGGGCACCGCCCCGAGCCGGATCTCCGCGTTCGGCGCCTCCATGGCCTCCGCCAGCAGACGCGAGGCCGGTGGCAGCGCCGCCCGCAGATTCTCCGCGCGCAACAGGATGTGGGCCAGCCGGGTGGAGAGGTCCGCCTCGCGACGACGTTGCTCCGCCCGGATCCCCAGCGAGCGTGCCAGTGCCGCGATCGCGCTGGTCGCCAGCGCGACGACGATGAAGATCGGGAGCGGGGCCCAGAGCCAGCGCGTCTCGAGCGCGAAGCTCCCCGGGGGCGGAAGGTTGAAGTAGTCGAAGGCGGCGGCGCTGGCGACCACGGTCACCAGTCCCAGTCCCAGCCCCCACTCAAGCGAGATCAGCAGAACACCGAGAAGATAGATCCCTCCCAGCGAAATACCCGGAGCCACGTTCTCCATGAGAATAGACAGCAGGGCTCCCGCCGCGACACTCAGGACGACACAGATGATCCCCGCCGAAAGGGGTGGACGCTTTGTGCGCAGCAACACCGACAACAGCCTTTCCGGCATAGAGACTAAGATACTCGCATGTCGGAGAGGAGTGACGGCTCCTGTACGGTCGAATTCCGGTCTGGCCGCGCATAGACGGCTACCCGGAGCGACAAAGGAATAAATCCTTTGATCTCGTATGACCATTTCTGTAACAAGAATGCGGCGGGGAGACAGCGGAGAAGAGGCGAGAGCGGTGAGCGAAGATCGAATAAGGATAGCGCTGGCGGACGACGACGTGCTTTTCCGCGAGGGGATGGCGAGCCTCATGGCGCGGTCGGGCCTGGAGGTCGTCGGCCAGGCCGGAGACGCGGAGGGGATCCTCGCCCTCGTCCGGCTGCACCGACCCGATCTCGTCATTCTCGACATCCGGATGCCTCCGACCCACACCAACGAGGGCCTTGACGCGGCGCGGGTGATCCACGAGGAGTTTCCCGAGACGGGGATCCTCCTGCTGTCGGCACATGTCGAGGTGGAGGAGGCGATGGAGCTTCTCGCGACGGGACATCGGGTCGGCTACCTGCTCAAGAGCCGGGTCACCGGCGTGGAGGACTTCGTGGAGACGCTTGAGCGCATCGCCCAGGGCGGCTCGGTCGTCGATCCGAGCCTCGTGAAGGAGCTCATCAGGTCCCATCGCAGGGACGACCCGCTGGAACTTCTCACGACGCGTGAGATGGAGGTCCTGTCCCTGATGGCCGAGGGGCGCTCCAATTCCGGCATCGCACACAAGCTCTGGATCACCGAGGGGACAGTCGAGAAGCACGTGCACAGCATCCTGTCCAGGATGCAGATCCCGGGGACGGAGGACGACCACCGCCGCGTTCTCGCCGTGCTCACCTTCCTCGACTCCCGCTGAGAGGTCATCGGCGAGGACGTCGGCCACAAAGCACGACGTCACCTGTGACCATGCCTCCGCGTCTCCGTACCGCAGAGACCGCAGAGGTCCTCTCCTTAGCGGGCCTCTTGGAGGATCTCCCGGATCGCCGCCCCGGAAAGGGCTGATTTCGAGAGGAACGCGACGGCGGGACTGCCCGCGATCATCTCTTCGAAGTCCCTTTCCTCGTACGTCGAGATCAGGATGACGTGCGGAGGGCGGCGGCGACCGTTCACAAGCTGCTGAGCCACCTCGAAGCCGTTCTCCTCACCGAGATCGATGTCGACGAGCGCGACATCCGGCCGGGCGTCGTCGACCTGCCGGAGGGCGTCGCCGCTCTCTGCTGCCATGCCGACCACAGCGATCCCCTCCCCTTCGAGCAGCGCGCGGGCGGCACTGCGGAAGTGATCGTTGTCGTCGACGATGAGACAGCGTATGGCCACACATCAAGGATGTCAGGGGGAGGACTCCCTGACATTGCAGCTAGCGGGCAAATCCGGTGCGGGAGTGCTTCTACGGTCGACCGGCTCCCGCCTCCTGCCGGGATGCCCGTCCCGCAAGGAACCTCCGGCCCGCACCGGGGTGGCGGCGATGATCGCAGCGTGGTTCCCGTCCAACGGTCATCCCGGATACCGAGCGATAATCGGGACATGCTTCCAGCCCAGTGGGCCTCCTAGATGCCGGCCGAATCCTCGCAGACCCTGGAGCGCGGCCTGCGCCTGCTGCGCCTGCTCGCCGACGGACGGCGGGGTCACACCCCCACGGAGCTGGCGGCGGAGCTGGAGCTGAGCCGCCCGGCGGTGTACCGGCTGCTCACCAGCCTCCAGAACGAGGGCTTCGTCCGCAGGGACGGTGGCGGACGCGTCCACCTGGGCTTCGGGGTCCTCGTCCTGGCCCGTGCCGTGCAACCGCTGCTGCGGGAGGGCGCTCTCCCCGCCCTGCGCGGGCTGGCCGAGGAGGTGGGGGCGACCGCGCACCTCACGGTGGCCGAAGGCGACGACGGCCTCGCCGTGGCGGTGGTCGAACCCTCCTGGACGAACATGCACGTCGCCTATCGCGAGGGCTCCCGCCACCCGCTGAGCCGGGGTGCGGCGGGACTGGCCATCCTCGCCCTGCGCGAGGGCCACACCGGCTATCTGCTCTCCGAGGGCCAGCTCCAGGAGGGGGCGAGAGGCATCGCCGCCCCGGTGACCGGTCTCCCCTGGCTGGAGGCGTCGGTGGGCGTGGTCGCCTTCACCCGGCTCGATCCGGACACCGTGGGGCCCCGGGTCGTCGCCGCCGCCGAGGAGCTGTCCGCCTCGCTGACCTGAGGTTTCCTCATCTCAGGTCAGCTAAACAATCAAATAAATAGACAAATGCGGACAAGAACGGCACAGAACCGGCAAGATGGCAAAATAGGATCTTCCTTCCCTTGCATCAGAGAAAGAGCAGGCCGTGTCCGACGAGACCTCCCCGCACGATGCCTCCACGATCAACTCCAGCGTGGCCCACTCCGCCCGCATCTGGAACTACTGGCTCGGCGGCAAGGACAACTACGCCATCGACCGCGAAATCGGCGACCAGTTCGTCGGGATTTTTCCTGACATCGTCGATATCGCCCGCTCGTCCAGAGCGTTCCTCTCCCGCGCCGTCGAGTACATGGCCGGTGAGGGCGGCATCCGCCAGTTTCTCGACATCGGCACCGGGTTGCCCACCGTCGACAACACCCACCAGGTCGCCCAGCGGGTCGCCCCGGACGCGCGCATCGTCTACGTCGACAACGACCCCATGGTGCTCACGCACGCCCGCGCCCTGCTGACGGGCACCTCCGAGGGTGCGACCGAGTACATCGACTCCGACCTGCGCGACCCCGACAGGATCCTGGAGGCCGCCGGGAACACCCTGGACTTCGACAGGCCCGTCGGGCTGATGCTGATGAACATCCTGGGTCACATCACCGACATCGACGAGGGACGGGCGATCACCCGCCGCCTGCTCGCCGCCCTGCCCTCCGGCAGCTACCTGGCGGTGGCCGACGGCACCAACGTGATCCGGGGCGTGGAGTTCGAGAAGGCCATCGCCATCTGGAACGAGGCCGGCTCGGTCCCGTACACCCTCCGCAGTCCCGAGCAGATCGAGAGCTACTTCGAAGGGCTGGAAGTGGTGGAACCCGGCGTGGTCTCGTGCCCGCTCTGGCGTCCGGGGCCGTCGATCGTCGGCGGCCTCCGCGAGGTGGACGAGTTCTGCGCCGTGGGACGCAAGCCCTGAGCACGCCCTGCCCAAGCGAGCCCTGAGCACGCCCTGCCCCTCAGGGCCGCCGGACCGCGGACGACCGCGCCACGGGCGGCCCTGACACGTGGCACCTTCCGTGCCCCTCGGGGCCGCCGGACGACGGGCGACCGCGCCACGGGCGGCCCTGACACGTGGCACCCTCCGCCGGGTTCCGCCGAACCCACGGGTATGGTGAACGGCGGTGCGCCGGGAAGTCTGGTCGGCAGTGTCCGACCCGACCCCTGAAGCGGAGCTCACATGGGCAACACCTCTCCCGGCACGCCTCGCCTGTTCAGCCGCGGCTCGTGGGACGAGGCCCGCCGCATCGCCGACATCCTGCGCGGGGAGACCGTCGGCGGAGCGCTGCTGCTGGTCGGCGCGGTAGTCGCGATGATCTGGGCGAACTCCCCCTGGTCGGGCGCCTACGAGGCGCTGCGCGCCATCAGGATCGGGCCCGCGGCCCTGCACCTGGATCTGACCCTCGCCACCTGGGCCGCCGACGGGCTGTTGGCGATCTTCTTCTTCGTGGCCGGGCTGGAGCTCAAACGCGAGTTCGTCGCCGGCGACCTGCGCCAGGTGCGGCGGGCGGCGGTGCCGGTCGCGGCGGCGTTCGGCGGTGTGATCGTCCCGGCCGGGCTGTATCTGCTCGTCACCCTCTCCAGCGACGCGGCCGACTACGCGGGCAAGGGCTGGGCGATCCCGACGGCCACCGACATCGCCTTCGCGCTGGCCGTGCTCGCGGTCGTCGGCCGGTTCCTGCCCACGGCGCTGCGCACCTTCCTGCTCACCCTGGCCGTGGTCGACGACCTGCTCGCCATCGCCATCATCGCGCTCTTCTACACCGCGCACCTGTCGCTGCTGCCCCTGCTGGGCATGCTGGTGCCGCTGGCGATCTTCGCCCTGCTGGTGCGGCGCCGGGTGCGCGCCTGGTGGCTGCTGCTACCGCTCGCCACCGCGACCTGGGCGCTGATGCACGCCTCGGGTGTGCACGCCACCGTCGCCGGGGTGCTGCTCGCCTTCACCGTGCCGGTCGTCCGCAGCGAGCGGGCCGGGGGTCCCGGCGCCGGACCCGGCCTGGCCGAGCACTTCGAGCACCGCATGCGACCGATCTCGGCCGGGGTGGCCGTGCCGATTTTCGCGTTCATGTCGGCGGGGGTGGCCATCGGCGGCCTGAGCGGCCTCGCCTCCGCCCTCACCGACCCGATCGCGGTGGGCATCGTCATCGGGCTCGTGGTCGGCAAGCCCATCGGGATCATGGCCGCGACCTGGCTGGTGTCCCGCTTCACCCACGCCGACCTGGACGAGAGCCTGAGCTGGGTGGACGTGGCCGGGCTCGCGATACTCGCCGGCATCGGCTTCACCGTCTCCCTCCTCATCGGGGAGCTGGCGTTCGGGGCCGGCAGCGAGAGTGACGCCCACGTCAAGGTGGCGGTCCTCACGGGCTCCCTCGTCGCGGCCCTGCTCGCGACACTCATCCTCCGCATGCGCAATCGCACCTACCGGCGCATCCACGAGGTCGAGACCGTCGACCGTGACGGTGACGGCATCCCCGACGCCTACCAGCAGCCCTGAGAGGACGCGCCTGCCGATGACACCCCGGAAGGCCGTACTCAAAAACGGCTCCGGGGCGCGTCCGGTGGGGCCATCGGGGCGAAACCGAGGTCGGCCAGCGCGGCCGCGCCACGGGCGGCGTGGCCGCCGCCGACGAGCACCAGGGTCCGCGCCGACTGATAGCGACAGCCGGCGGCGTCAAACGCGTCCGCCGTGGCGAGCAACCGCTCCCGGTCGTCGTCGAGCAGCGCCTGGGCCCGTTCCACGATGGCGGTGGCGACCGGGTTGCCGGCCACGACGGTCCGAGCCTCGGCCAGACGGTCGCGGGCATCGGAGCTCCCGGCGAGTACGGCGGCTTCGGCACTCAGCGCCACATACCAGTGCAGCCAGATCCAGGTGACCCACTGCCATACCTCGCCGGGCTCAGGCGCCAGCCGCTCCAGCGCCTGCGGTGCCCGCCCACGGTGGAGCAGGAGCATCGCGTCGAAGACCGCCCCGTAGCCGTGGGTATTGCCCGGTGAGGGGTCGAGACGATTCAGGACCGCGCTCCATTCACGCCAGGCGTCCTGGTCGTCGCGTAGGCCGTGGATCATCGCCACCGCGGCCGCCGACGGGCCGAGGACGGACCTGGCGGGGCTGCCGGCCTGCTGCCACGCGTCGAGGAACCGGACGCTGCCGGTGACCACCTCCTCGACGTTGCCCGCCATCGCGTCGGCCACAAGGAGCCAGCTCGTGGCACGATGGCCGACTTCCGCCAGCAGCGGATGATCCGCGAGTCGCCGCGCCCACCGGCGGGCCCCCGGCAGGTCGCCGGTGCCGAGGCCGGCCTCGGTGACCTCACCAAGTGCCTCGATCAGCTCGTGGGTACCGGCCGGGGTGTCCGGTGTGGACGAGAGCAGCATGATCCGGCGCCGGGCCGAGTCGGCGGCGGCGAACGGGTCGCCGGCCCAGCTCCGAGCACAGGTGAGCGTATCGAGCGCGGCGGACTCGGCGAGCGGGTCACCCGTGCGGTGAGCGAGTTCGACCGCTCGTTCGGCGCGTGCGATCGCCATGGGAATCGCGTTGTCGTTCACGCCCGGTGCGGCACCGATCTCGGTGAGCGCCCGTCCGGCCTCGGCCAACGCCACCGCGCCCTGGGCGGCCGGGTCGTCGCCGCCCAGCTCCCGCGCCCGGGTGATGAGCGTGATCACCTCTTCCGGTGGCAGCTTCCTGACGAACTTTCCGGAGAACCGGTAGGCGCCGGCGGCGGCGGT
This sequence comes from Streptosporangium sp. NPDC049046, assembly GCF_040649155.1. Taxonomy (NCBI): domain Bacteria; kingdom Bacillati; phylum Actinomycetota; class Actinomycetes; order Streptosporangiales; family Streptosporangiaceae; genus Streptosporangium; species Streptosporangium sp. NPDC049046. The sequence goes on from NZ_JBEZEZ010000029.1 coordinate 87,892, forward strand.
CGCCAGGTCACGGGCGGCGCCGGCGGTGTCACCGGCCCGGTCGGCGGCCTCCGCGGCCGCACGGTGCAGGCGGTACATGTCATCGCCGTGCATCCGGCAGCCGGCCACGGCCGCGGCGTGCCGGAGCATCGATGCCCCGGCGGCGGGGTCGTCGGCGAGCGCGGCGGCCTGCTCGTAGCGCCCCTGGGACTCGCCGATCAGGTGACGGACGAAGGTCAGCTCCGCCATGAACCGAGCGAGGCGGTACGCGTCCGCGCGCTGTTCCGGCCGGTCGGCCGCCCACGCCAGGGCGGCGCGTAGATCGTCCACCACCGCGTCGAATCGGGCCCGCCAGTCGGCTCGCACCACCGCCAGCTCGGCGGCCTTGGTCAGGCACCAGCGAACGTGCCGGGATCGGGCGTCGACCAGCTCACCGGCCTCGGCCAGCCGCTCCACCCCGTACTGACGGATGGTCTCCAACGCCCGGTACTTGGTCCCGCCCGGGGACCCCGTCACCACCAGCAGGCTCTGTTCGGCCAGGCGGGCCAGTCCCTCGGCGACGATGCCTTCCTCGCCCCCGGCCGCCTCCGCCGCCGCGGCAGCGGTGAACGGTGCCACGAACACCGACACCCGGCGCAGCAGCGCCCGGTCGGCCGGTTCCAGCAAAGCATGGCTCCAGTCCAGCGCCCCCCGCACCGAACGGTGCCGCTCGTCGGCACGGGAGCCACCGGTCAGCATCCGCAGCGGATGGGACAGGGCGGCGTTGATGCCGTCCAGCCCGAGCGTGGAACACCGGGCGGCGGCCAGTTCGATCGCCAGCGCCATCCCATCCAGCCGCTCACAGATCGAGGCGATCTGATCGCGCAGCGCGGGATCCAGTGACCGGCCCACCGCCGCCGCCCGTTCCCTGAACAACGCGACCGCGTCTGACTCACCGTCGACGGACAGCGACAGCGGCGGGACCGGATACACCCGTTCGAACGGCACCATCAGCCGTGCCTGGCTGGTCGCCAGCACCGTCATCCGAGGGCACGCCGCCAGCAGCCGCTCGAGAAACAGCGTCACCCCGTCCACCATGTGCTCGCAGTTGTCCAGCACCAGCAGCGCATGGCGGTCGGCCAGTGCGGCGAGCACGGATTCGGTCATGTCGCGGCCGGGCTGCTCACCGAGGCCGAGCGCCCCGGCGACCGCCGTGGCGATCAGGTCCGGATCGGTGACCGGAACCAGGTCGACGAACCACACCCCGTCGGCGTACTCGCCGGCCGCTTCCGCGGCCACCGCCAACGCCAGCCGCGTCTTGCCCACCCCGCCGGAACCGACCGCGGTCACCTGACGGTGTTCCTTGATCAGCTCGGCCAGCTCGGCCCGCTCGCTCACCCGGCCGACGAACGAGGTCAACGGGGCCGGCAGAACCGGTGCCGGGTGAGACGGGCCGACGCCGATCGGCTCGGACGCGCGGCGGGCGAGCGCCCGCCGATCCGGCACCTCCAGCTTGCGCAGCAGCGAGGAGACGTGACTCTCCACGGTGCGCACCGAGATGTGCAGCCGTGCCCCGATCTCGGCGTTGCTGAGATGGGCCCCGACCAGCTCCAGCACTTCGGCTTCCCGGGGCGATATGTCCGCTGCTGCAATCACTGTCACATATTGCCGCACCCCCTCCGTGCTCTCATCCGTGGTGGCCACCGGGCGCGATCCGTGCCGTCGATCCGTGGGCGGTTCCGTGGTCACCACGGATGTCGGCCGGGCAGGCCGGAGGCGAAGCTGTGAACACGCGAACAGCGGGTCGACGAGGCCCACGACCACAGGAGTGACCATGACCGGCTCTTCCGCCCAGGGAATCAAGACCGTGCTGCACCCGGTGTCCGACCTGGCCAAGGCCAAGACGGTGTATGCGGCCCTGCTCGGTGTCCCGCCCCAGGTTGACTCGTCCTACTACGTCGGCTTCGAGGTCGAGGGCCAGCACATCGGGCTGGTGCCGGGCGGTGGACCGCAGGGCATGACCTCGCCGGTGGCCTACTGGCACGTACCGGACATCGAGGCGAAGCTGGCCGAGGTGATCGCCGCGGGGGCCATCGTCCGGGAGGCCGCGCACGAGGTCGGCGGCGGACGCCTGGTGGCCACCGTCGTCGACCTCGACGGCAACGTCCTGGGGCTTCTGCAGGACCGTTGATCGCCGCCTGCCCCTGCCATGCCCGCCGCTTGGCGGCCGCCGACAAGACCACGAACCCACCTCGCTCGAAGGATCCGCCGAGGCGGGCGGCGAGACGACCTCGACGACGTCATCACGACCGAGGACCACAAGGTCCCTTCTCGAAATCCAGAAAATCAAGATCCTCCAGGAGGAGATCCGCCATGAGCAGCACCGAAGGCAGCACGTACGAGGGATTCACCGCCGAGGAGCGGGCCGCGATGAAGGACCATGCCCAGGAGCGGAAGACGGCGGCGCGCCGCAGCTCACGCGCGGACAAGGCGGCGCAGGACCAGCGGGACGTGCTCGCGAAGATCGCCGAAATGCAGGAATCGGACCGGATCCTGGCCCAGCGCGTCCATGCCGTCATCACCGCCGACGCCCCGGCCCTCGCGCCGAAGCTCTGGTACGGGATGCCCGCCTACGCGCTGAACGGCAAAATCGTGTGCCACTTCCAGAGCGCGGCCAAGTTCAAGACACGCTACGCGACGCTCGGGTTCAGCGACCAGGCGAACCTGGACGACGGCGCGATGTGGGCCGCCGGTTTCGCCCTGACCGAGGTGACGGCCGAGGTGGAGGCGCGGATCAGCGCGCTGGTGAAGCAGGCGGTGAGCTGAGGCTCGCCCGGGAATGTGCGCCCCGAATCGCGCCGGGTCGGGTCCGCACATCACCTCGCTCGAACGGCGTCGGCTCGCGTAGGTCACCGGGGCGGCGCCGGCAGAGGTGGGATTCCTACGGGACGGACACCCTGGGACGACGTTTGACATCTCCCATCCCCCTGACAGATGGTTGTTCGTATAAAGGACGTATGCGTCCTATAAACGGACAGAGCTGGGAGAAGCGGATGCCGTACTACCGGGTCGTAGGGGAGATCCCCCGCAAGCGGCACGTGCAGTTCCGGCGGCCCGACGGCGGGCTGTACGCCGAGGAACTGATGGGCGAGGAGGGGTTCTCCAGCGACTCGTCGCTGCTCTACCACCGCCACCTCCCCACGGCGATCGTCAAGGCCGAGGCCGTCGAGCCCGACGAGTCGCGAAACCTCACCCCCAACGTGCCGCTCTCCCCCCGCCACCTGCGTACCCAGGACCTCAAGCCCCAGGGGGACCTCGTCTCCGGGCGCGGGCTGATCGCGGGGAACGCCGACGTCCGCATGTCGTACGCCGCGAGCGAGGAACCCAGCGGGCTCTACCGCAACTCCATGGGCGACGAGTGCGTCTACATCGCGAGCGGGCAGGTCAGGTTCGAGTCGACATACGGGGCGATCGAGGCCGGGGAGGGTGACTACGTCGTCGTCCCCACCGGGACGATCCACCGGTGGGTGCCGAGGGGCCTCGTCACGGCGTTCACCATCGAGGCGGCCGGTCACATCCGGCCGCCCAAGCGCTACCTGTCCAAATACGGCCAGTTCCTGGAGCACGCCCCCTACTCCGAGCGCGACCTGCGCACCCCGCAGGAGCCCCTGATCACCGAGGGCGAGGAGGTGCCGGTGCTCGTCCGCACGCGCGGCGGGCTCACCCGGCTGGTCTACCGCGACCACCCGTTCGACGTGGTCGGCTGGGACGGCTGCCTCTACCCGTACGCGTTCAACATCAACGACTTCGAGCCGATCGTGAAGCGCACCCACGCCCCGCCGCCGGTGCACCAGACCTTCGAGGGTCCCAACTTCGTGATCTGCTCGTTCTGCCCCCGGCCGCTCGACTTCCACCCCGACGCGATCCCGATCCCGTACAACCACCACAACGTCGACTCCGACGAGCTGATGTTCTACGCGGGCGGCGACTACACGGCGCGCAAGGGATCGGGCATCGACGTCGGCTCGGTCTCCCTGCACCCGGCGGGGTTCACGCACGGGCCGCAGCCGGGCGCCGTCGAAGCCGTCATCGAGGCGGTCCGGCAGGGCCACACGCAGACGAGCGAGCTGGCCGTGATGGTCGACACCTTCCGCCCCCTCGACCTGGGTCGCGCCGGGCTTTCCGTGGAGGACCCCGCGTACGCGTGGACGTGGGCCCGTTGACGAACGCGGCCCCGGACCCGGAGCCGCCTCCGGACACGGCCCGAGGCCGGGACACGAACGCGGGAGCGTCCCCGGACGTGACCACGAACACGGATACGGTCTCCGGTCCGAGCGCGACCTCCGACCCGCCACGGGGTAGGGGCAGAACCATGAGCGTAGACGCGAGCACGGGAACGGGAACGGGCGCCGGCGTGGACGGTAGGGACGCGAGCGGTACGGGCGTGGACGGCACAGGTGTGAGCGGCACAGGTATGAGCGGTGTGGGCATGGGAACGGCGACGCTCTTCCGGGAGCTCGTCGACGACGCGGGGCTGTTCCCGCCGACCGGGCTGCCGATGGCGGAGGCCCTGGAACGCCACAGGAACGACCTGGCGGGCAACGACCCGGTGCTCACCCACCGGTTCCTCTGCCCGGCCGGACGCCTGGGGGAGCTCCGCGACCACCTCACCTTTCCCATCCGGCTCGGTCTGATCCTCGACACCCCCGACCTACCGCCGTTGGAGGACGTCGCCGTCGAGCTGGTCGAGGTGCGGCAGGCGCCGGGCGAGACCCCCGGAGCGGTGTGGGAGCGACTGGCCGGACGGCTGCCCGGCGACGCCCGGCTGTTCGTCGAGGTGTCCGCCGGCGACCATGCCTCCCTCGCCTCCCTGACCTCCCTGCCGCGCGACGGCGAGGGCCCCGGTCTGAAGTTCCGCTGCGGCGGGCTGACCGCGGGCGCCTTTCCCAGCGCCGCGGACCTGGGCGCCCTCATCGCGCACTGCGCGAGGCACGGCGTGCCGTTCAAGGCGACCGCGGGGTTGCACAACGCGGTCCGCCACTTCGATCCCGCGCTCGGCGTCGACCGGCACGGATTCCTCAACCTGGTCCTCGCGGTCTGCGCGGCCGTGGAGGACCGCGACCCGGTGCCGGTGCTGAAGCTCACCGACGTCGGCGAGCTGGTACGGCTGGCACAGGCCGTGCCCGACGACACCTCGGCACGCGCCAGGGAGCTGCTGGTGTCGTACGGGTCGTGCGACACGCACACCCCGATCGAGGACCTGGTCGCCCTGGGCCTGATCGCCCGGCGCCCGCCCGCCCCCGCCGGCACGGCGCCCCACAACACCACCACCGCCACCACCGGCACCGGCACCGGCACCGGCACCGGCACCGGCACGGCCATCCCCGGAACGACCATCCCCGATACAGCGACCACCGGCGGAGCGGCCCACGGCATGGCCGCCCCCGACACAACAGAGGAGAACGTGTAATGGGTTGGGACCTGGAGAACCTGCCCTACGGAGTCTTCTCCCGTCATGAGGGAGAGACCCCTCGCGTCGGCGTCCGGTACGGAGACCACGTGGTCGACCTGGCCGGGGCGCTGCACGACGAGGTGTTCGCCACCGGATCGCTCAACGCCTTCATGTCCAGGGGCCCGGCCGCGTGGCGGGACACCCGGACCCTGATCCAGAACAAGCTGAGCACCGACCACGTGGTGGTGGAGCCGCACCTCATACCCCTCGACCAGGTCACCCTGCACCTGCCGATCGAGGTGGCCGACTACGTCGACTTCTACTGCTCGCTGGAGCACGCCTCCAACCTGGGCCGGATGTTCCGCCCCGACGAGGAGCCGCTCAAGCCGAACTGGCGTCACCTGCCGGTCGGCTACCACGGCAGGGCGGGGACGGTCGTGGTGTCCGGGACCCCGGTCACCCGACCTTCCGGGCAGCGCGGCGCGGGGGTCTTCGGCCCCTCCGCCAAGCTGGACATCGAGGCGGAGCTGGGATTCGTCGTCGGCGCGCCGACCGCCCTCGGGGAGCGGGCAGGACGGTTCGAGGACCACGTGTTCGGCGTGACCCTGGTCAACGACTGGAGTGCCCGCGACATCCAGGCGTGGGAGTACGTCCCGCTGGGCCCGTTCCTCGGCAAGTCCTTCGCCACCTCGATGTCTCCGTGGATCACCCCGCTCGCGGCCCTGTCGGAGGCGCGCGTCGAGGGCAGGCGGCAGGATCCCGAGCCGCTCGACTACCTGCGCCGCGAGGAGCCGTGGGGGCTCGACCTGCGGATGGAGGTCTCCGTGAACGGCGAGGTCGTCTCCCGTCCCCCGTACCGGGACATGTACTGGACGCCCGACCAGATGCTCGCCCACATGACCGTCAACGGCGCCGCCCTGCGCACCGGCGATCTCTACGCGAGCGGTACGGTCTCCGGCTCCGGGCCGGGCGAGCGCGGCTCGCTGATCGAGCTGACCTGGAACGGGACCGAGCCGCTGAAGCTGCCCGACGGCTCCGCCAGGACCTTCCTGGAGGACGGGGACACCGTCACGATCACCGCGACCGCTCCGGGACCCGGCGGGACCGTCATCACTCTGGGTGAGGTCTCCGGAAGGATCGAGCCCGCGCGGTAACCCGGCGATTCGAGGGAAGGGATGAGCCGAGGCGCTCGAAGTCGGCGGCCTGCGGGGAGAACCGGGCCTGTCCGCGATATGGCGAAAGGCATACGGTGAGCAAAGGAACCTACCTGACGTCCGGAACGTTGTACAAGTAGGACAGGAGGGTCGGAGCATGGAGTATTGGGTCATCTGGTTGATCTTGGCTGTGGCGCTTGGTGTCGCAGAGATACTCACCCTCACCACCGCTCTCGGCCTGCTCGGGGGCGCCGCCCTCATCACCTCCGTCGCCGCCGCGCTGGGGCTGCCGATCCCACTCCAACTCGTGGTGTTCGTCGCCTCCATGGCCGCCGGAGTGACCTTGGTCCGTCCCGTCGCCCAGCGCCACATCGCCAAGCTGCAACCCCGGAGCCAGCGCTTCGGGATCCAGGCGATCGTGGGCAGGTCCGCCTACGTCCTGAGCGAGGTGACCGGCAGGGACGGCCGGGTTCGGATCGGCGGCGAGGAGTGGTCCGCCAGGGCCTACGACGAGACTCTGGTGATCCCCGCCGGAGCGACCGTCGACGTCATCGAGATCGAAGGCGCGACCGCACTCGTGTATCCACGAGAGTGACGCCACGACCCCTCTGCCCGTACAGCCAGACCGCGGGAGTGCCGCCATAAATAAATCCACGTCGGGAGTGACGCCATGGATGCTCTACTCGTAGCCGGACTGCTCATCGCTTTGTTGGCGGTGTTCACCGTGATCCGTTCGGTGCGCATCGTCCCCCAGGCGCGAGCCCGCAACGTGGAACGACTCGGCCGCTATCACAGCACGCTGAAGCCCGGCCTGAACTTCGTGATCCCCTACATCGACCGGGTCTATCCGATGATCGACCTGCGTGAGCAGGTCGTCTCCTTCAGGCCCCAGCCGGTGATCACCGAGGACAACCTGGTCGTCGAGATCGACACGGTCCTGTACTTCCAGGTCACCGATCCCCGGGCCGCCGCGTACGAGATCGCCAACTACATCCAGGCCGTGGAGCAGCTCACGGTCACCACGCTGCGTAACGTCGTCGGCTCGCTCGACCTGGAGATGACGCTCACCTCGCGTGACACGATCAACAGCCAGCTGCGCGGTGTGCTCGACGAGGCGACCGGCAAGTGGGGCATCCGGGTCAACCGGGTGGAGATCAAGGCCATCGACCCGCCGAAGAGCATCAAGGAGGCGATGGAGAAGCAGATGCGCGCCGAGCGGGACAAGCGCGCCGCGATCCTCAACGCCGAGGGCCAGCGGCAGTCGCAGATCCTGACCGCCGAGGGTGACAAGCAGAGCGCGATCCTGCGGGCCGAGGGTGACCGGAGCGCCGCGATTCTCAAGGCCGAGGGTCAGTCGCAGGCCATCGACGAGGTCTTCCAGGCCGTGCACCGCAACGACCCCGACCCCAAGCTGCTGGCGTACCAGTATCTGCAGGTCCTGCCCGAGCTGGCCAAGGGCCCGAACAACACGTTCTGGGTCATCCCCAGCGAGGTCACCACCGCCATCCAGGGCGTCTCCAAGGCGTTCACCGAGGCGCTGCCGCAGTCGTCGGCCGTCCGCGAGACCCCCAGGGTGAACGAGGCGGCGGCCGAGGAGCGGAAGCAGGCCGAGCAGGCGGCCGCCGACGCGGTCGCCGAGGCCGCCGAGACCGATCTCGGTCCCCGCCAGCTCAACGCGCCTCCGGCGCCTCTCCCCGGCAACGGCCTCCTCGGAGCGGAGACGGAGTCGCAGCAGGAGCGTCACCTCCAGGAGGAGCACCGCCCCTGACCTCCGGAGGAGGGTTTCTCTTCCCGGTCCTCCTGCCCGGTGACCCGGGCGGGAGGACCTTTTTCATGGCCGAGGTTCGTAGGGCAACGATCACGACCGGTGTTCGTCGGCGCGGGCATCCGCGCCCGGCACCGGGTCGTCGCGGGGGTCGGTGACCTGGAAGTACGGGACCGTGTCGATCTCGACGACCAGGTTGTCCTCGGTGATCATCGGCTGGGGCCTGAAGGAGACGACCTGACCGGTGCTCCCGTCGAGATCTCGCGGTCGTACCCGTTTGTTCGGCCGGTTTAGGGAGAAATGTCTGGGTATCCCCCCGGGACCCGGGCGTGAAGCAACGCTGTGGGCGGGGTTAAGAAAACCGCGATGGACACCCCCGAAGGCGACCGGGCACAGTGCGTATGGTCGAAACCGAGGGGGAATCCGCGATGAAGGCACTGGTCAAGGAGAGGGCCGAGCCCGGTCTGTGGCTCGTCGACGTGCCGGAGCCGTCCGTCGGACCCGGCGAGGTGCTGATCAAGGTGTTGCGCACCGGGATCTGCGGCACGGATCTGCACATCCGGAGTTTCGACGCGTGGGCCCGGCAGACGCTGAACACGCCGCTCGTCATCGGCCACGAGTTCTGCGGCGAGGTCGTCGAGGTGGCGCCCGGCGTGGAGGACATCACCCGCGGCGACCTGGTGAGCGGCGAGGGGCACCTCGTCTGCGGCAAGTGCCGCAACTGCATGGCCGGTCGGCGGCACCTGTGCCGCAGCACGATCGGACTGGGGGTGAACCGCGACGGCGCCTTCGCCGAATATCTGACGCTCCCCGCCTCCAACGTCTGGGTGCACCGGGTCCCGGTCGACCTCGACGTGGCCGCGATCTTCGACCCGTTCGGCAACGCGGTGCACACCGCCCTCACGTTCCCGATGGTCGGCGAGGACGTGCTGATCTCCGGCGCCGGGCCGATCGGGCTGATGGCCGCCGCGGTCGCCACCCACGTGGGCGCCCGCAACGTGGTCGTCACCGACGTCAGCCCCGAGCGGCTGGAGCTGGCCCGCAAGCTCGGGGTCGCCCTCGCCCTGAACGTCGCGGAGACCTCCATACAAGAGGGCATGGACGGGCTGGGCATGCGCGAGGGCTTCGACGTGGGCCTGGAGATGTCCGGCAACCCGAAGGCGCTCCGCGACATGATCGCCTCCATGTCGCACGGCGGGAAGATCGCCATGCTCGGCCTGCCCGCCGAGGAGTTCGCCGTCGACTTCGCGACGGTCGTGACCTCGATGATCACCATCAAGGGCGTCTACGGCCGGGAGATGTACGAGACGTGGTACGCCATGTCCGTACTCCTGGAGAAGGGCCTCGACCTCACCCCCGTGATCACCGACCGCTTCTCCTACCGCGACTTCGACGCGGCCTTCGACACCGCCGCCGGAGGCAGGACCGGCAAGGTCATCCTGGATTGGACGGCCTGATGCCCGGCCCCCGCCGCGACCTCGGCGGAACCGGAAAGATCACCTCGGATTGGACGGCCTGATGTTCGACAACCTGCGCGACGACTTCCGTACGACCCTGAACGAGATCGCGGAAGCCGGGCTGCTCAAGCCCGAACGGGTCATCACCACCCCGCAGCGCGCCGACATCGCCGTGGCCGGCGGCGGTGAGGTGCTGAACTTCTGCGCCAACAACTACCTGGGTCTGGCCGACCATCCCGAGGTGGTCGCCGCCGCCAAGGAGGCCCTCGACCGCTGGGGCTTCGGCATGGCGTCCGTCCGCTTCATCTGCGGCACCCAGGAGGTGCACAAGGAGCTGGAGGCGCGGCTGTCGGACTTCCTCGGCCAGGAGGACACCGTCCTGTACAGCTCGTGCTTCGACGCCAACGGCGGCGTGTTCGAGACCCTGCTCGACGACCGGGACGCGGTGATCTCCGACGCGCTCAACCACGCGAGCGTCATCGACGGCATCCGCCTGTCCAAGGCCCGGCGCCTGCGCTACGCCAACCGTGACATGACCGAGCTGGAGGCGCGGCTCAAGGAGTCCGCCGACGCCCGGCGCAGGCTGATCGTCACCGACGGTGTCTTCTCCATGGACGGCTACGTCGCGCCGCTGGACGAGATCTGCGCCCTGGCGGAGCGGTACGGGGCGATGGTGATGGTCGACGACTCGCACGCCGTCGGTTTCGTCGGCGACAACGGCGGGGGCACCCCCGAGCTGCACGGCGTACGGGACAGGGTCGACATCCTCACCGGCACGCTCGGCAAGGCGCTCGGCGGGGCGAGCGGCGGCTACGTGGCGGCGCGCGGGGAGATCTGCGAGCTGCTCCGCCAGCGTTCGCGCCCCTACCTGTTCTCCAACTCCCTCGCCCCGGTGATCGCCGCCGCCTCGCTGCGCGTCCTCGACCTGATCAGCGGCTCGGACGAGGCACGGACGCGGCTGCGCGCCAACACCGAGCGGTTCCGCATCGGCATGATCGAGGCCGGATTCGACATCCTGCCCGGTGACCACCCCATCGTCCCGGTGATGATCGGCGACGCCGCCGAGGCCGCCGCGATGGCCGAACGCCTGCTGGAGCTGGGCGTCTACGTGATCGGCTTCTCCTACCCCGTCGTCCCGAAGGGCGAGGCCCGCATCCGGGTCCAGCTCTCGGCGGCCCACTCGTCCGAGGACGTCGACCGCGCGCTGGAGGCCTTCGCCACCGCCCGTGGCTGAACACCCGCGGTGGAGCTCACCGGCGAACACCCGCTGACGGGTGTTCTCCGCGGCCCGCGGGTAAAAACACCGCACCCGGCCCCGGACCCGGGGTGGCGCGCCCGGCCCCCTCCACCACACGTTCGTCTACCGGGGTGCCCGGCGAGTTCCCCGCCGGGCACCCCGAACGGGAGTCCGGGCATGGTGTGTTCAGGCGAACGCGAGGAACGCTCATGTGCTCTTCGCTGAAAATCGTCGTCCGCGTGGCGTGTGGCTTTCATGGCTGTGACCGGCATCGGCTGAATTAAGGTTATGTGTTGCCCGCGTAGCACGATGCGCCAGTGGTATGGGGCGCTCTCCCCCTTTCTTGGACAGTCAAGGTCGAGGAGAGACCGATGCCCCGCAGACATGCCACCATCATGGGATGTGTCCTGGCGGTCACCGCCCTTACCGCGACGACCGCCCCCGCCGTCGCCTGGCACCTGACGTCCGACGCCTCGGCCACCGTGTCCGCGACGAAACCACCAACGGGAATGCTCGCGGCCATGCAGCGCGATCTCCATCTCACCGCGGAGCAGGCCCAGGCCCGACTGCTCAACGAGACCCGCCTGACGGAGATCGAGGCGCGGCTCCATAGAAGACTCGGTGACCGTTTCGCTGGTTCGTGGCTTACCGAACCCGTCGCGCAGACTCTTGTAGTGGCCACCACCACCCCCGCCGATCTTCCCCATATCCTCGCCGAGGGCGCCAGGGGCAAGGTGGTCGGCCTGTCGCTGGCGCAACTCAACGTGATCAAGAAGCAGACGGACGAGATCCTGTCCACTCACCCGTTCGCTGGAGGGCATGTGCGTTACGTCGACGTGCGGGCCAACCAGGTCGTCGTCCTGTCCGATGTGCCGTCGACGACCAGGGCCGTCCTCAAGGCCGCCGGCGTGAATTCGAGCGCGGTGCGGGTGCTCTCCTCCGCTGAGCGGCCCCAGCCCCTTTCCGATCTGGTGGGTGGCGAGGCTTATTACGTCGGTGCCACAACCCGTTGCTCGATCGGCTTCTCCGTGGTCCGCGGTCTTCAGAACGGTTTCGTCAGTGCCGGTCACTGTGGCACGGTGGGGATGACCACCAGCGCCAACGTCGACCGGGGCCCTCAGGGGATCTTCCAGGCATCGCTGTTCCCGTCCCGCGACTTCTCTTGGATCGCGGTGAACGGCGACTGGACCCCCAGGCCGTGGGTGAGCAGCGGCGCGGGCGAGACGGTGGACGTCGCCGGCTCCAGAGTGGCCATCGAGGGGGCGTCGGTCTGCCGGTCCGGCTCCACCACCGGCTGGCACTGCGGAACCATCCGGCAACTCAACGCCAGCATCGCCTACCCCCAGGGCACCGTCTCCGGACTGACCCGGACCAACGTCTGCGCCGAACCCGGCGACTCCGGCGGCTCCTTCATCTCCATCGACCAGGCCCAGGGTGTCACCTCCGGCGGCTCCGGCGACTGCGCCTCCGGCGGCGTCACCTACTTCCAGCCGGTCAACGAGATCCTCACCACCTACGGCCTGTCCCTGGTGACCACCAATGGCAATCCTCCGCCTCCGAGCACGGGCACCTGCACCGGCTACCCGCACACCGCCGACGGCCGGCTGATCGCTGGGAAGCCCGCTCACCAGGCGATCTATCACCGGTCGACCGCCGACGGCCCCCACTTCGCCTGCCTGGCCGGTACCATCGGCACCGACTTCGACCTCTATCTGCAGAAGCAGGAGGGCCAGGCCTGGGTCACCGTCGCCGCCTCCAATGGGCCGACCTCCAACGAGAAGATCGACTACACCGGCACGGCCGGTTACTACCGATACCGCGTAATCTCCTCCAGCGGCTCCGGCGCCTACCTTCTGGGGTACAAGGCACCGTGACCTGCCCGGTGGCCTTCGCTGGAAATCGTTGTCCGGCGTGGCGTATGGCTTATGTGGCTGTGACCGGCATCGGCTGAATTAAGGTTACGTGTTGCCCACGTAGCACGATGAGCCAGTGGTATGGGGCGCTCTCCCCCTTTCTTGGACAGTCAAGGTCGAGGAGAGACCGATGCCCCGCAGACATGCCGCCATCATGGGATGCGTCCTGGCGACCACCTTTACCGCGACGGCCGTCCCTGCCGCCGCCCGGCCCCTGACGACCGGCGTCGCAACCACCGCGACCACGATGAAACCACCGCCGGGAATGCTCGCGGCCATGCAACGCGACCTCCATCTCACCGCGGAGCAGGCCCAGGCCCGACTGCTCAACGAGACCCGCCTGGCGCCGGTCGAGGCACAACTCCGCGCGAAGCTCGGTGACCGTTTCGGCGGTTCCTGGTTCACCGGAACCGTCGCGCAGACCCTCGTGGTAACCACCACCACCCCCGCCGATCTTCCCGACATCATCGCCGCGGGCGCACGGGGTGAGGTGGTCACCCGGTCGCTCCCGGACCTCCACAAGGCCTTGGCGATCACTGACGCGTCTCTGTCCACTGCCGGGGGAAAAGTGCGCTTCATCGATGTGAAGAGCAACAGGATCGTCATCCTCACCTCGGATCTTTTAGCCACTGAGGATGAGATAGAGGCCAGCGGTGTGGGCGCGAACGCCGTGCAGGCGGTGCACTCCGCCGAGAGCCCACGGCTCCTTTACGACGTGGTGGGCGGCGACGCCTACTACATCGGCACCACGTCCCGCTGCTCGGTCGGGTTCTCCGTGACCAAGGGGACCCAGAACGCTTTCGTCAGCGCCGGTCACTGCGGTGCGCAGGGCAAGGCCACCACCGGCTTCAACCGGGTGTTGCAGGGTGTCTTCCAGGGGTCGACCTTCCCGGACAGCGACTTCGCCTGGGTTTCCGTGAACGACGGCTGGACGCCCAGGCCGTGGGTGAGCAACGGCGCGGGCGAGACGGTGGACGTCGCCGGCTCCAGAGTGGCCATCGAGGGGGCGTCGGTCTGCCGGTCCGGCTCCACCACCGGCTGGCACTGCGGAACCATCCAGCAACTCAACACCAGCGTCACCTACTCCCAGGGCACCGTCTCCGGACTGACCCGGACCAACGTCTGCGCCGAACCCGGCGACTCCGGCGGCTCCTTCATCTCCATCGACCAGGCCCAGGGTGTCACCTCCGGCGGCTCCGGCGACTGCGCCTCCGGCGGCGTCACCTACTTCCAGCCGATCGGCGAGATCCTCACCACCTACGGCCTGACCCTGACGACCACCGCCAACCCGTCTGGCACGGGCGCGAACACCTGCACCGGCTACCCGCGCATCGCCGAGGACTCGCTGACCGTAGGTAGTTCCGCCTATCAACCGCGCGGTCGTCGCTATTACTCGGCCTTCGGCGGCGTCCACTCCGGTTGCCTGAACGCCAACGACAACACCGATTTCGATCTCTATTTGCAGAAGTGGAACAACCGGGCCTGGGTCACCGTCGCCGCCTCGGAAAGCCCGCACCCCGACGAGAGGATCGACTACACCGGCACGGCCGGTTACTACCGATACCGCGTGGTCTCCTCCAGCGGCTCCGGCCCTTACAGCCTGGAATACAGGATGCCGCAACGCGCCCAAGTCTCACCTCCTGCCGCTCCGACCTTTTCCCGGTGACCCGACCGCCGAGGTCTACGGCATCGACGGGGTGGCGGGAGGTCCGGGACGGTCGAGGACCCGATCGACGGTGTCCCTCGCCGGGCCCCGGAATGCTCCGGCGAGCATCGCCGGAGTCGCACCCGCGTGGCGTGTGGCTTCCGTGGCCGCGACCGACAACAGCTGAATTAAGGTTGTGCTGCCCGCACCGCATGATCAACCGATGGTGTGAGGCGCTCCCCCCTCTTTCTTGGATAGTCAAGGTCGAGGAGAGACCGATGCCCCGCAGATATGCCGCCATCATGGGATGCGTCCTGGCGACCACTTTTACCGCGACGGCCGTCCCTGCCGCCGCCCGGCCCCTGACGACCGGCGTCGCAACCACCGCGACCACGATGAAACCACCGCCGGGAATGCTCGCGGCCATGCAACGCGACCTCCATCTCACCGCGGAGCAGGCCCAGGCCCGACTGCTCAACGAGACCCGCCTGGCGCCGGTCGAGGCACAACTCCGCGAAGAACTCGGCGCCGACTTCGGCGGTTCCTGGTTCACCGGAGACCTCGCACAGAATCTCGTGGTGGCCACCACCGATAAAGAACACACTCCCCAGATCGTCACCAGGGGTGCCCGCGCCGAGATCGTCGGCCGGTCGTTGGCGCAACTCAACTCGACCCTCCAGACGGTCGAGACGGCCCTGTCCGCCCACTCGGGCGGGCCGGTGCGCTATGTCAACGTGCGGACCAACCAGGTCGTCGTCCTGTCCGATGTGCCGTCAACGACCCAGGACGCCATCGAGGCCAGCGACGTGGACCCGGTCGCGGTGCGGGTGGTGTCATCCATCGAACGACCCCAGCTCCTGTCCGACCTGGTGGGCGGCAACGCTTACTACATCGGCGCCTCGGAGCGCTGTTCGATCGGGTTCTCCGTGACCAAGGGGACCCAGAACGCTTTCGTCAGCGCCGGTCACTGCGGCGCCAAGGGCGCCACCACCACTGGCTTCAACCAAGCCGACCAAGGTGTCTTCCAGGGGTCGACCTTCCCGGACAGCGACTTCGCCTGGGTCGCCGTGAACAACAACTGGACCCCCAGGCCGTGGGTGAGCAACGGCGCGGGCGAGACGGTGAACGTCGCCGGCTCCAGAGTGGCCATCGAGGGGGCGTCGGTCTGCCGGTCCGGCTCCACCACCGGCTGGCACTGCGGAACCATCCAGCAACTCAACGCCAGCGTCACCTACCCCCAGGGCACCGTCTCCGGACTGACCCGGACCAACGTCTGCGCCGAACCCGGCGACTCCGGCGGCTCCTTCATCTCCATCGACCAGGCCCAGGGCGTCACCTCCGGCGGCTCCGGCGACTGCAACTCCGGCGGCGTCACCTACTTCCAGCCGATCGGCGAGATCCTCACCACCTACGGCCTGACCCTGACGACCAGCAGCGGATCCACCCCGCCCCCACCGCCACCGGCGGCCCCTGGCACGTGCACCGGCTATTCGAGGACCGTCACCGGCACGCTGGCCAATGGTCAGTCCGTCTATCAGCCGAACAACCGCTACTACCAGTCGACCGCCGACGGCATTCACTCCGCCTGCCTGGCCGGCAGCGGCAGCGTCGACTTCGACCTCTACCTGCAGAAGTGGAACAACCAGAGCTGGGTCACCGTCGCCACCTCGGAAAGCCCGACCCCCAACGAGAAGATCACTTATACCGGCACGGCCGGCTACTACCGATACCGCATAGTCTCCTTCAGCGGCTCCGGCGCCTACACCCTGGGATACAACGCGCCATAACCCGCGTCCCAAGAAGGTGATTCCGGGCTGTGGATGACGAAACAAGCCGGAAACAGGGCGGAGTATAGGGCGGGGTGGGGAGGGGGGCGGGCGGCAACGCCCTAAACGCCCCCGGCAATCTCGGGAGCCGGGGGGGGGGGGAAGAGGGGCGGGGGATG
>NZ_JBEZEZ010000030.1:0-103170 GCF_040649155.1 Streptosporangium sp. NPDC049046
CGGAAACTACGCTGTTGCCCCCTTCGCGCAGGTCAGCTCATCAAAGCCATCTTCGCTCTCCAAGCCCGCGAATCAGGATGAAATACGTTCAGTGACGGTGACGGTGAGGGTGAATGCCGAGCCTCGTTGGCCAGGGTTCCATCCCTGTGCGACGGCCCGCCGGACGCATCCGGTGACGAGGGCGGGGCGGACCGCGATCGTCCGTTCTCCGAGCCAGTTGTCCGGCCGGGCGCAGGGGAGTGACACCGCGAGAACACGCCTCGGTTCCTCGGCCCGCTCAACGGTGACGGTGAGAGGACTCCAGCCGTTGCCCTGGTGGTAGGTGGGCTTGTGCCGGACGCGCCAGCGGAAGGCGGTGCTGTCGACGCTGATGAGCAGTGAGCCCTTTCTGGGCATCGCCATGGGCGCCTCCAGTTATTTTGCGCATGATAACGTTCCTTCGAAAACAGCGTACTCGTAGGTCCATTAATTTGCCGTGGATAATGCACCTGACGAGTGTTGGGGTTATGTCGTTCCGGATGCCACGATCGGCTCGGCGGGTCGCGTCCGTACGGAAAAACGGCAATGTCGAACCTGTTGAAATCGTTCGTGAGACCCTTGTCGGGTCCTGTGGCGGCCATGGTTCACCGTGAGTGCATGCGGAGTTGACGCCGGAGTCGGGAGTCTGACATCGCGCCGCTGGTGTGCGAGCCGCTGGGGACCTCGCGGGCGATGGCTCACCGCCCGACGGGTGCGACGGATGAAAGTTTCACAACATCTCATCGCGACGGTGAGGGCGCACCGCGGAAGAGTCCAGGTAATGCGCCGACGGCACTCGGATGTCCGAGAAATCCGATCCACTGTCTTGACACGAAGGTCGCCGTTGAATGTACTCCACAGTATCTTCAGCCGCTAATCGCTGTCAGGCGAGCCATTTATGTTAGCGCTAACATCACGACCTGGCCTGTCGTCCCGGCGCTGTCCGATCGCGATTTCTTCATCGAGAGAAGAAGGCATGATGCTTTTCGGGACCCTGAGAAGGTCGCTCGCGATCGGTGCGAGCGTGCTGATCGCCATGACGTGGCCGGTCGGCGCCGGTACGGCCAAGGCCGCGGCGGCGCAGTCATGCGACATCTACGCCGCGGGCGGCACGCCGTGTGTGGCGGCGCACAGCACGACCCGGGCGCTGTACGGCGCGTACAACGGCCCGTTGTACCAGGTCAGGCGTGCCTCGGACAACACCACCCGCGACATCGGCGTGCTGAGCGCAGGCGGAGCCGTCAACGCCGCCACCCAGGACTCGTTCTGCGCCAACACGACCTGCGTCATCACGATCATCTACGACCAGTCGGGCCGCAACAACCGTCTCACCCAGGCGCCACCCGGCTACTGGCCTGGCCCGGGACCCGGCGGATGGGACAACCTCGCCGACGCGAAGGCGGCCCCGATCACCATCGGCGGCCAGAAGGCGTACGGCGTCCGCGTGGAGCCCGGCACCGGCTACCGCAACAACAACACCAACGGCGTCGCGACCGGTGACCAGCCCGAGGGCATCTACGCCGTCGTCGACGGCACGCACTACAACCAGTGGTGCTGCTTCGACTACGGCAACGCGCAGACGGACGGTCAGGCCGACGCCCGCGGCATCATGGAGACCGTCTACTTCGGCGCCAACAAACAGTGGGGCTACGGGGCCGGAGCCGGTCCCTGGATCATGGCCGACATGGAGTGGGGACTCTTCTCCGGGGTGAACGCGGGCTACAACAACCTCCCGTCGATCAACCACCGCTTCGTCACGGCCATCGTCAAGGGCGAGCCGAACCACTGGGCGATCCGGGGTGGGAACGCGCAGTCGGGCGGTCTGACGACCTACTTCGACGGGCCGCGCCCCCAGGGCTATCACCCGATGAAGAAGGAGGGCGCCATCCTGCTCGGTATCGGCGGCGACAACAGCGTCTCCGCCCGCGGCACCTTCTTCGAGGGCGTGTTGACCTCCGGTTATCCGACGGCCGCCACCGAGGACGCCGTACAGGCCAACATCGCCGCCGCCGGCTACGCGCCTGCGGGCGGCGGCAACCCGCAGCAGAACGTCCAGATCGTCGGCGGCCAGTCGGGTCGCTGCGTCGAGGTGCCGAACTCCAGCACCGCCAACGGCACCCAGACGCAGATCTGGGACTGTGGCAGCGGCACCAACCAGCGCTGGACCTACACCTCGGGCAAGCAGTTGCAGGTGTACGGCAACAAGTGTCTGGACGCCTACGGGCAGGGCACCGCCAACGGCACCCAGGTGATCATCTGGGACTGCAACGGCCAGGCCAACCAGCAGTGGAACGTCAACGCCAACGGCACCGTCACCGGCGTGCAGTCCGGCCTGTGTCTCGACGCGAACGCCGCCGCCACAGCGAACGGCACGAAGATCATCCTTTGGTCCTGCAACGGCCAGGCCAACCAGCGATGGACCCTGCGCAGCTGACGCCGACCAGCCGGTTCGGCGCATGAGAGCGATCGGGTGAAGCGCCTCGGGCGGAGGTCCGGACACCTGGGAGGGCTACGGCTCCCCGGGACGGGCCTTCGCCCGCTGTCGTGAATACGCGGCCGGGACGGTTTCGAGGTCGGTGAGTGGTCTCACGGTCGGAACGTGCGGCGGTAGGCGTCCGGCGGTACGCCGATCGTGCGGTGGAAGTGGCGGCGCAGGGTCGTCGCCGTGCCCATGCCCGCGGCCGAGGCGATGGTCTCGACGCTGTCGTCCGTGCTCTCCAACAGCTCCTGCGCGCGGCGGATCCGCTGTGTCAACAGCCACTGCAGCGGGGTGGTGCCGACCACCGAGCGGAAGTGGCGGGCCAGGTGGCGCGAGCTCATGTTCGCCTGACGGGCCAGGTCCTCAACGGTGAGAGGCTGGTCCAGTCGCCGCATCACCCAGGTGAGCAGCTCGGCCAGGGGGTGGCCGTCCTGGGCGGGCACCGGTGTGGTGACGAACTGGGCCTGGCCGCCGGCCCGGTGGGGCGGTACGACCAGGCGGCGGGCGACCACGTTGGCGATCGCGGAGCCGTGGTCGCGGCGTACCAGGTGCAGGCACAGGTCCATCGCCGCGGCCTTGCCCGCGGATGTGAGCACGCTGCCGTTGTCGACGTAGAGCACATCCGGGTCGACCTCCACCCGGGGGTAGCGCGCGGCCAGTTCCTCGGTGTGAGCCCAGTGCGTGGTCGCGCGCAGCCCGTCCAGCAGGCCGGCGGCGGCGAGCACGAACGCGCCCGTGCACAGGGAGACCACCCGCGCGCCCGACGCGTGGGCCGTGCGCACCGCCTCGACCAGGTCGGCCGGCGGGTCCTCGTCGACGTCCGCCAGGGCGGGGACGATCACGGTGTCGGCGTGCGCCAGCTGGTCGAGACCGCAGTCCGGCTCCAGCAGGAACCGGCCGACCCGGACGGCGTGCGTGCCGCACACCTGGACGTCGTACCAGGGGCCGGGCAGAGCGGCGGGGGCGGAGCCGAAGACCTCGTAGGCGAGGGCCAGTTCGAAGTGGAGCATCCCGTCGGTGGCGGCGACCGCGACGGAGCGCGGGACAGAACTCATGTCGGGAATTGTACGGGTCATGTCATTCCAGACACTGGCCTCGATGGGGCAACGAGGACAGGATTTCGGCGGTGGATCACTTCGAGTACGGGGGAGCAGGCATGGAAATGGGTCGGAACGTGGCGGTGTTCGGCGCCTACGGGCACACCGGGCGGTTCGTGGTCGCGGAGTTGCGCGAGCGCGGGTACGTCCCGCTGCTGCTCGGCCGTGATCAGGACAAGCTGACGGTGCTGGCGGAGGCCCACCCCGGAGTTGAGACGCGGCGGGCGTCGGTCGACGATCCGGCCTCGCTCGACCGCGCGCTGAAAGGCGCGGTCGCCGTGATCAACTGCGCCGGGCCCTTCGCCACGACCGCCGCCCCGCTCATCGAGGCGGCATTGCGCGCCGGCATTCCGTATGTCGACGTGGCCGCCGAGATCGAGGCGAACGTCGACACGTTTGCGCGCTTCGCGGAGCGCGCCCGCGCCGCGGGCACCCTGGTGGTCCCGGCGATGGCCTTCTTCGGCGGGCTCGGCGATCTCCTGGTCACCACCGCGATGGGCGACTGGACGGCGGCGGACGAGGCGCACATCGCCTACGGCCTGAGCAGCTGGCACCCCACCGGCGGAACGCTCGCCTCGGGCGTGGTCTCGGGGCAGCGGCGAGGTGGTCGCCGTGTTCGCTTCACCGGTGGACGGCTGGAGTATCACGACGACGCCCTGCCGACCCTGGAGTGGCCCTTCCCTGCTCCGCTCGGCTCCCAGAGCGTGATCGGAGAGTTCACCATGGCCGACGTCGTCACCGTTCCCAGCCACCTGGCGGTCCCGGAGGTGCGCACCTACATGACCGCCAAGGCGGCCTCGGACCTGTCCGCTCCCGACGCCCCGGCTCCGACCGCCGTCGACGAGCGTGGCCGTTCCGCGCAGACCTTCGTCGTCGACGTCCTCGTCCGCTCCGGCGGCACGGAACGCCGGGTGACCGCCGCCGGTCAGGACATCTACGCCATCAGTGCGCCGCTCGCGGTGGAGGCCGTCGACCGTATCCTCAGCGGCCGGACCAGGGGTGTCGGCAGCGCCGGGACCAGCGGAGGTACCGGAGGCGTCGGCGGCGCTGAGAGTTCCGGCGATGCCAAGGGCAGAGGGAGCACCGGCGGCACCGGGAGCGCTGGGAGTGCGGGCGTCGCCTCCGCGGGCGCGGTCTTCGATGCCCCGGACTTCCTCCGCGCCCTGTCCCCGCATCTCTCGCTGTACGCCCCGCTCGACGGTCGTCGCTGAGGTTTCGCGCGGCTGCGGCCACGGGTGCGGGTGCGGGTGCGGTCAGCGGGTCGGAGGCCGGGGGCGGTTCCACCAGAGGGAGAGGGCGAGGGCCGCGGCGACGAGGAGGCCGCCGCCGGTGGCGAAGGCGGCGGCGGTGTCGACCTGTTGGCGGATGACGGTGAAGGTGCCGGGGAGGGCGTCGAGGGCGCTTTGGAGCTGGTCGGCGTTCTCGGCGCGGTGGTAGGAGCCGCCGGTGGTCTGGGCCATCTGTTTGAGGGCGGGCTCGTCGATGGTGCGGGGGTTGCGGCCCCTGTCGAATCCGCCACGGCCGCCTCCCCAGCCGCCACCGCCCCAGCCGCCGAAGCCGCGGCCGTCGAACTGCGAGTTCTCGCAGACCATCGGGGCCGGGTCCGTGGTGCCGAAGCCGATGGTGAAGACGCGGACGCGGCGCAGGGCCGCCTCCTGGGCGGCGACCTGCGGGTCGACGCCCTGGATGTTGGCGCCGTCGGTGAGTACGACGATCGCGGCACCGGCGTAGCCCGACCCGCTGTCGCCGGGGTCCGCCCCGGTGGGGGCGACCGACGGGTCGACCTCCGCGATCGCGTCGATCGAGGTGAGCACGGCCTGCCCGATCGCGGTGCCACGGGACACGGTGAGATCGTCCAGCGCCTCGATCAGCGAGTCGGTGTCGTCGGTGGGTGGGACGAGCAGGCCCGCGGTGCCCGCGAAGGTGACCAGGCCGATGCGCGGCCCGTCCCGCTGTGACTCGATGAACTCGGCGGCGGCCTTCCTCGCGGCGGTGATGCGGTTGGGGTCGACGTCCGTCGAGCACATGGAGCCGGAGGTGTCGAGCGCGAGCAGGATCGTCGCCGAGGTCTGCGGCACCGGGACCGACGCCTGCGGTCGCGCGGCCCCGACCGCGAGCAGCGCGAGCCCGACCGCGAACAGTGCCGTGGGGATCTTCCGCGTCCAGAGCGTACGGCCGGGCAGGGCGCCGCGTACGAGCGCGATGGAGGTGACGCGCACGGCGGCCCGCCGACGGCGGCGGCGCGCCCACTCGCGGACGGCGAAGATCAGCGGGATGACGAGGAGGGAGAGCAGCGCC
The DNA here is from genome assembly GCF_040649155.1 of Streptosporangium sp. NPDC049046. Classification (NCBI taxonomy): domain Bacteria; kingdom Bacillati; phylum Actinomycetota; class Actinomycetes; order Streptosporangiales; family Streptosporangiaceae; genus Streptosporangium; species Streptosporangium sp. NPDC049046. The sequence goes on from NZ_JBEZEZ010000030.1 coordinate 5,893, forward strand.
CACGGCCACGAGAACGACATTCAGATCACCCGTCCGGTTCGGAGTACGGTGAGCGTCGCGCCCGCGGTGAGCAGGGCGAGGGCGAGCCCGATCAGCCCGCCGGCGAGGGGCAGGGGTTCGTCGGAGACGGTGACCCGCAGGTCGATCGTGTCGGCGATCCCGTCGAGTCGCGCGGTGTCGGAGGCCGGGTGGTAGGCGCCCCCGGTTGTCTGCGCGATCAGGGTGAGGGTGTCCTCCTCAAGCGAGGTCTGCAGATGGTAGCCGTCGACCTTCACCGTCGCCCCGGCCGTGGTGCCGACCCCGACGGTGTGGATGTGGACGCCCGCCCGCTGGGCCACCGCGGCGGCCTGTTCGACGTCCCCGCCCCCGTTCTGGCCGTCGGAGAACATCACGATCGTCGCGGACGGCCAGTAGCCGATGTCGGGCGCGGGGCCGTCGCGGCCGACGGTCACCTGTTTGCCGGTGATCGCCGACAGGGAGGCCGTGATGGCCGTTCCCAGCGAGGTGCCACCGACGACCTTCAGCCGGTCGATGGCCTTGAGCGCGACGGAGTGGTCGGCGTCGGGCCGCGCGGTGGTGAGCGCACCGCGTTCGAACGCGACGACTCCGATGTCGACGCTGTCGGGTTGCGCCGCCACGAACGCGCGGGCCGCCCGTTGCGCGGCCGCGAGCCGGGTGGGCGCGACGTCGTCGGCCCCCATGCTGTTGGAGACGTCGACGGCGAGGATGACGGTGCCCGCGGTCCGCGGGACCGGCACCATCGCCGCGGGTCCGGCCGCGGCGACCGCGAGTATCCCGACGCCGGCGATCACCAGGCCGACGCCGAGGTACGCCTGGCGGCCGCAGGGCACCGCGACCCCGGCGGCGGTGAGGGCGGCCGTTCTGCGGCGTGCCGAGACGACGGCCGCCCAGGCGAGCGCCGCGGTGAGGAGCAGTCCGACGGCGAGCAGCGGCGGGAAGGACAGCGTCACGAGGCCTCCTTCGCCGGTCTCGGGCGTCCGTTGACGGACTCTCGGTTCCCGGTCATGGCGACCGGTCCTTGGTCCGGGCGACGACCTCGACGAGCGCCTCGCCGAGGTCGCGGTCGGTGTCGATGCGGTGGACGGGCACCCCCGCCCGGCGCATGCCCGCCTTGAGCCGGGCGTCGCGGGCGTCGACGGCGGCGCGGAGGCGGACCCGTAGCAGCGGGTCGGCGGAGTCGACGACGAGTTGCTCACCGGTCTCGGCGTCCTCGACCACGATCAGCCCGGCCTCGGGCAGTACGTCGTCGGCCGTGTCGACGATCCGCAGGGCGACCACCTCGTGCCGTCGGGCCAGGCGTTGGAGTGAACGCTCCCAGTCGCCGTCGCCGATGAAGTCGGACAGGACGACGATGAGCGCGCGGCGGCGCGCGAGTCGTCCGGCCGCGTCGAGCATCTCGGCCAGGTCGGTGGTGGTGCCGGAGTGGGTCGTGAAAGCGCGTTTCGGCTCGGCGTCGGCGCGTACCTTGAAGGCGCGTTTCAGCGTGGCGCCGACGCCGAGCCTGGGAGGACGTTCCGGTTCCGCGTCGATGCCGTTCTTGGGAGGACGTTCCGGTCCGGTGCCGCCGTGCGTCGTGGAGGCGCGTTCCGATTTCGCGCCGTCGCGCACTCCGGAGGTGCGTTTCGGTCCTGCGCCGTCGCGCACTCCGGAGGTGCGTTCCAGTTCGGCGCCGATCCGCAGCGCGTGCCGCCGGGAGGTGCCGGGTGGCACGACGCGCGGCTTCCCGGTGTCGAAGAGCAGGGCGCCGACGCGGTTGCCGCCCCGGCCGAACAGCCGGGCGAGGACGAGCGCGAGTTCGGCGAGTACGTCGTGCTTGCCGCGTCCCGGTCGGCCGGCCGTCATCGACGCCGACCGGTCGAGGACGAGCCACACCGTCAGTTCGCGGTCTTCGGTGAACACTCGCAGGTGCGGCTCGTCCAGCCGTGCGGTCACGTTCCAGTCGATGTGCCGGGCGTCGTCGCCTTCGCTGTAGGCGCGCAACCCGGTGAAGTCGATTCCCGAGCCGCGGTGCGCGGTGCGGTGGGCGCCCTGGAGCCGGCCGTCGAGCCTGCGGACGACCTTCCACTCCAGGCGGAGCAGGAGTTTCTCGGGGGCGGTGGCCATGGCGGGTCAGCGGTTCTGCAGGACGACGTCGGGCGCACGGACGGCCCCGAGCACCGCGGTGATGATCGCGTCGGTGTCGACGTCGTCCGCGAGGGCCTCGTAGGACAGCACGAGGCGGTGGCGCAGCACGTCGAGCGCGATCTCGGACAGGTCGTGCGGCAGGACGTAGTCGCGGCCGCGCAGGAACGCCAGAGCCCGGGCGCCCGTGACGAGCGCGATGGACGCCCGCGGGCTCGCGCCGTGGGTGACGTACCGTTTCAGCTCGCCGAGCCCGGCCATCCCCGGGGAACGGGTCACGGAGACGAGCCGTACCGCGTAGTCGACGATCGCCAGGTCGACGTACACCTGCTGGGCGCGGGCCCGCATCGCGATCAGGTCCTCGGCCGTCACCGTCGGCTGCGGCGGCTCGGGCGGGCGCAGCGCTCGTTCGACGATCGCCCGCTCCTCGACCTGGGTCGGATAGTCGACGACCACCTTCATCATGAAACGGTCGACCTGCGCCTCGGGCAGCGGGTAGGTGCCCTCCGACTCGATCGGGTTCTCCGTCGCCATGACCAGGAACGGCTCGGGCACCCGGAACGTCTCGCGGCCGATCGTCACCTGGTGCTCCTGCATCACCTCCAGCAGGGCGCTCTGCACCTTGGCGGGGGCACGGTTGATCTCGTCGGCGAGCAGCAGGTTCGCGAACACCGGGCCGAGTTCGGTTTTGAACTCCCCGGAGTGCTGGTGGTAGACCCGCGTGCCCACGAGGTCGGCCGGTACCAGGTCGGGGGTGAACTGGACGCGCTGGAAACTGCCGGCGATCGCGGCGGCCATCGACCTCACCGCGAGCGTCTTGGCGAGGCCGGGTACGCCTTCGACGAGCAGGTGGCCACCGGCGATCAACGCGACGGCCATGCGTTCCAGCAGGACGTCCTGCCCGACGATCGTGCGTTTGACCTCGAACAGCACCTGTTCGAGCGGGTGGGCCGACTCGGAGAACCTGGTCGAGGTCATCGTGTTCCTTCCGGCGTGGAGGCCCCTGCCTTGAGGTGCGGGGAGGACGCGAATGGTGTTCCTTCTCGTGGCGTCGCGGTCAGATCTGGGGTCCGTCACCTGGCGGCCCGTCGCCTTCGCCGCCGCCCAGGGCCGTACCGATCGGCACCGCGAACGCGATGCCGGCGAACGCCTCGTCGTTTCCCGGGTCGGCGATCGAGACGACGACCCCGATGACCAGGCCGCGGGCGTCGAGGAGGGGGCCGCCGGAGCTGCCGGGGTTCACGGAGGCGTCGAACTGGATGAGCCCGTCCGGGCCGCCGTCCTTGGCGGTCCGGTTCAGGCCCGATACGACGCCGGTGGAGACGCTGTAGGTGAGGCCCAGCGGATTGCCGATCGCCACGACGGGCGCGCCCACGGCCGCGGTGCCGCCGAGCGTCGCCGGGACGACGATCTCGGGCAGCTTCTCGGGTTTGAGGGTGGCGACGTCGAGCTTGGGGTTCGACGACGCGACGACGGCCTTCGTCCTGGTGCCGTCGGCGAACGTCACGGTGACCTTTCCGGCGTCTTCGCCGGAGCCGCCTTTTCCTGAGGCGCCTTTGACGACGTGGTGCGCCGTCAGGATCGTGCCGTCCTCGGCGGCGATCACCCCGGTGCCGAGCGACTTATCGGCCTGGATGACCACCACCGACGGCCCGACCCTCTTGAAGACGTCGTTCACCGTGAGCGTCGCGCTGGGCGTCGGTGTCGCGCTCGGCCCGGACGCGGCCTCCTCGCCGTTCCCGCCGCCGCTTCCCAGCCAGTACGCGAGCAGCGCGACGACGACGAGCGCGCCACCTCCGACGACGAACCGCCCGGTCCTTCCGGCCACGGCTTTTCGAGCCCCGGCCGCGTCGGTCTCCTGCGGCATGGGCTCCATCTACCCATACTCATTAATCTCAGTCGAAAGTGCTACAAACTCTGCCTGGGAACTCCATGGGAACCGGGCCGGACGGAGGGCCGGCAGATCCTGTTGAAGACACCACGGTCGGCCGGACGGCGAGCCAGACCTCACCGGGAGGCGTTCACCTCCATCCTCACGGTCAGAGGGCGCCGACGGTGAGAGCTTTCTGGGGGAACAGGTTGTCGAACACCGCGGCCCGGTCGAACGTCATCGCGCGGGTGCGGGCGCGCTGTTCCAGCTCCTGGCGCTCGGCGGCGGACATCTCCAGGACCACCCGGTCCACGGCCGCGGCGAGGCCGCCGATGTCCCTGGGCTCGACGATGACGGCGGTGTCGCCGACCGCCTCCAGGGTCCCGCCCGTCCTGGTCGTGACGATCGGTCCGCCTCCGGCCAGCATCTTCTCGGCGAGGGCGATGCCGAACGTCTCGACGAAGTCGGGCTCGGGCTTGGTGGGCAGGACGTAGGCCGCGCAGCCGCGCATGAGCAGTGGCTTCTCGTTGTCGTCCACATCGGTGAGGATCGTCACCCGGTCGTCATCCTTGGCCAGCGCCCGGATCTCCTCCAGCGCGGGCCCGGTGCCGGCGACGACCAGCTTCACCCGCGACCGACAGCGCATCCGGCCGTAGGCGGCCATCAGGTCGTGGATGCCCTTCGCCTGGGTCACCCGGGACAGGAACAGGATGTATCCGTCGCGCTCCAGACCGCGTTTCGCGAGCGCGGCGTCCACGTCGGCCGGATCCGGGTCGAGGAAGGCGGCGGAGTCGATCGGCGGATAACTGACGGTCACGCGACGCCGGCACTGCTCGGCGAACGTGGTGCCGCAGTGCGCGTCCACCTGCTCGGCCGAGGCGACGATCTCCTCCCGGGTGTACTCGGAGACCGCGACGACCTCGTCGTTGGCGAGGAACGTGGTGAACAGCACGGTCGCCGCGCCGAACCGGCCCTCCCGCAGGCACGACCGGATCACGTTGGTCACGTCGGAGCCGACCGCCTTCGCGACGGTGTGCACGTCGGGCGCGAACCCGGCGGCGCGCGCGGAGGTGACCGCGTCCATGACCACCGAGGTGTGCGGCACGAGATACATGGACAGGCAGGTCGTGGGCACCGGTTCGGCGAGCAGTTCGACGAGACGTCCGGTGAGTCCCGCCTGGTGGCGCCCGTCGGGCACCCGGTAGTCGCCGACCGCCTCGGGACGCTCCACGGTGATCCCGGCGCTGTACGGCAGCAGCCGGTCGAGCGGCTTGAGCGGCAGCCCGGCCGCCTGCAGCGCGGGGATCGGCCAGGTCAGCAGGCGTACGTCGTCGAACCCGCGGGTCAGCGCCACCTCGGCGAGGTTACGGGCCTCGCCGGAATGGCCGCAGATGACCGGGTCGGCCCTGACAACGATGACGAGACGGCGGCGGGGGTTGGTCATCGTGCTTCCTTCGTTCTGGCGGGCGGATCTGAAAGAGACGGGGGGCGGACCTCCCGCCCCCACCCGGACGGTTCCGGGCCCAGCCGCAGGTGCAACACGCCGCCCCGATGCACGGTGGCGGCGCTCAGATGCGTCGCGTTCATGGGTTCGCCGTTGAGGGTCGCCGACTGGACGTACTGCGCCGACGGGTCACGGTCGACGCCGTCGACACCGATCGGCGTCTCGCGGTGCCCACTGGTCTCGATGACGAACTCGTTGCCGCCGGCCTTGAGCACGGCCCCGGAGAACGCGGGCGCGTTGATCAGGAACAGGTTCTGGCCGGCGATCGGGAACAGTCCCAGCGACGCCCAGACGTACCAGGAACTCAGGCCGCCGGAGTCGTCGTTGCCGGGCAGCCCGCCGGAGCCGGTGCCGAACTGCCAGGTCAGCGCCGCCTGGACCACCTCGGCCGTACGGTCGGGCCGTCCCGCGTAGTGATACGCCCACGGCGCTTCCATGTCGGGCTCGTTGTTCAGCCCCTCGAACCGGTTCAGGGCGTATCCGGCCGCCATCTCCGCAGCCTGGGGGCGCAGCCCCGGCTGTGTCACCGGTGCGGCGTCGAAGCCGAAGAACCTGTCCAGCATGCCGATGAAGGCCCGGTCGCCGCCCGCCAGGGCGATCCTCGCGGCCATGTCGTGCAGCAGCCGGAACGAGTAGTTCCACTTGCCGCCCTCGTAGAACTCCGAGTCGCGCAGCAGTCCCGTACTCGGGTCGAAGGCGTTCACCCACCGGCGGCTGCGGTCGTCGAGGTCGTCGGCGAGGCGCCGGTCGTTCATCGCCCGGGCGACCTGCGCCGTGCAGTGGTGGCCGTAGGCGAGGTCGAGGGTGTGGGTGATCGGGTGCACCACCCCGTGCTCGAAGAACTCCTCGCCGTACAGGCGACGCAGGTCGTCGACCATGTGCACGAGCGCCCAGTTCCAGTCCAGGCCCGCCCGGCCGAGAGCGTGGGCGTCGGCCAGCGCGGTGTGCGCGAGCGCGCTCGCCTGGCGGTAGAACCGGTCGGCGCCGCGAGCCATCCGGTAGCCGATGGGGAAGTTGCCCTCCTCCTCACAGACCCGGATCAGCGACTCCAGCAGATGCGCGGCCCGGTCGGGGACGATGGCCGCGAGCAGCGGCAACTGCGTCTTGTAGATGTCCCACATGGTGCACACGTCGAACGCGAACGGTCCGGAGGTCGGCCAGAACGGGCTCTCGTCGTCGGCGAAGCACGGCTTGATCAGCGAGTGGTAGAGCGCCGTCGCGAACACGGTGCGGCGGGCCGGCGTGCCGCCCTCGACCTGGACGCGGTCGAGATGGTCGCCCCAGCGGACCCTGGTCTTGGACCGCACCACGTCGAACGCCGGCCGGGTCCCGCACTCGCGCTCCAGGTTCTCCCGCGCCTGGTCGCACCCGCGCAGCGAGAACCCGAGCCGCACCTCGATCGTCTGCCCGGGCTCGGTGGGACCCATGAAGAGCATGCCGAAGGGACGCAACGTGGTGTGCCGGATGCTGTCGAAGTCCAGGCGGGTGCCGCCGTCGATGAGCCGCCGGTCGTACCAGAGCATCTGCCGCCAGCCGGGAGCGTCGACGTCCAGGTACACCGAGAGCGGGACGCCCTCCATCGCCACCGTGCCCTGGGCCCGGCCGTGGCCCATGCTCTCCACCTGCGCCCGCAACGGCACGGTGCGGCCGTGCTCGATGGCGAGGCCGCCGCAGGACAGGTCGACCACCACGCGGGCGCTGCTGTGCCCGGGGAACGTGTATCGGTGCACGGCGACCTTGGTGCCCACGGTGAGCTCGCAGCGGATCCCGGTGTCGAGGGTGGCCGCGTAGTAGCCCGCCTCCGCCACCTCGTCGTGCAGCGGCCAGGCCTCGCCCAGCGCGTCCAGTGGCTGCACCATCGGGGTGACCCGGACGTAGTTGTAGTACTTGCGGATCGCGCCGGTGCCCGACTGCTGGAAGTGGGTGAACCCGGACGCCTGCAGCCGCTCGAACATCTCCTCGGGGACGCCCTCGGTGTTCTTGGTGTATCTGCCGTAGCCCGTCGGGTACGCGCCGGAGTAGGCGCAGGCCGACACCATGCCCAGCGGTGACGTGGCGCCCGGATGGGTGTTGCCCACCTGCGGTTTCGGCCACCACCAAGTAGCGGCCAGACCGTGTGCCCGAGGCAGGTCGGTGGCCGCTGTGCCGATGAAGGGATCAACATTGTCGAGGATGGCGGGACTCTACCCAGACGCGATACCGCCGTAGGTTTCGGTGAGGTGAAATCCTGTGTCCGGAGTCACAAAAGGCCTGGATCGGCCGATGATTTCCGTGATCTTCCGCGACGCTCGGGAGCACCGCGACGGTGCGCGGGTCCGCTCGGCGAACCCGCGCCTTCCCCGGCCCGGGACACGCTCGGCGAACCGGCGCTCCTCACCCGGCCCTGGACGCGCTCGGCGAACCGGCGTCTCTCACCTCGGCCCGGGCATGCTCGGGATCACGTGTCTTCGGGATCCTTGGGCCTCATGACGGTGGACAGCTTGGAAAGGCCCTCGACGGCGGCGTTCGAGACCCCGACGATCTCGGCGAGGGAGGGGCCGCGCCCGGAGAGGCTCCCCATCACCGCCTCGAACGGTCCGTCGAGGTCAGGGGGCGAGGCGCTCGCGGCGGTCACCCTGACGTCGTCCTGACGCCCCGAGATCTCGTACACGCCGTCGGGGCTGCCCACGAGCTGGAAGGACACCTGTGGGAGGTCACCGATCAGCGCGGCGACACCTCCGGCGAACAGCAGGCCGTACAGGGCGGCGAGGCGCTGAACGGTGACGTCCGGCGGGCCGTCCGTCCGCAGGGTCCGCGACAGGTCGCGCTCGTGGAGCCAGGTGTCCCACAGCACATGCAGGGACCGCACCGACCACAGGGTCTCGCGACCCGCGACGTTGCGCTCCAGGGAGGCGTCGCCCTTCTCGATTCGGGCACCGAGGCTGTCGTACTCGTCCTCCGTCACCCTCAGGAACGCCTCGACCGTCTGCTCGGGGGACCGGCCCGCGGAGTCCTGGAGCCACAGGTCGGGAGTCGAGGCGGGATCGAACGATCCGAGCCCGTTGAAGCGGGTGTACCCCGACTGGCCGGTGAGCTCGGCGACGTGATACTCCGCCACATCGACGATGTGGCGGACGACGTCGTGAACGGACCACTCCGTGCAGTGCGTCGGAGCCGCCCAGTCGGACGGCGTCAACTCGGCGAGGCGACCGGCGAGGCTCCTGCGCTGCGTGTACAGCGCCTCGCGCATCACCTCTGGGCCGCAGCTCAAGCCCGCCCTCTCGGTGAGTGTCAGCCGGGTCGAATCAACGCTCACGAAGACTCCGCTCATTTCCTCGGGGGTGCGCAGGCTATCCGGGGGGATTCGCGCCTGTCGAGGATCTTCGCGGTCATCCGCTCCTCGAACGCGTCACCCGGGGAAGGCCACTGGTTCGGCCTTCCGCCGCCGTCGAGCCGCCTCCCCGATCAGCCGCCTCCCCGATCACCGGTGGACGCGACGCCGCCGGCCGCCGAGCGTGATCGTCAGTCCAGGACCGCGCCGCAGGTGATGTTGAGCGCCGTCCCCGTCAAGGTGCGTCCCCGGTCGGAGGCGGCGAAGACGGCCACGTCGCCGACATCCTCCAGCGACGCCGCCCGCCCGATCAGGGTCTGCCCGACGATGTCCCGCACGATGTCCCCGCGCTCGTCGAAGTGGGCGGGGATCGTCTCCGGCAGGCCACCGGTCCGCAGGGTGACGACGCGAATCCCGTGAGGCCCGAGCTCGACGGCGAGCTGGCGTCGCATGGACTCGACCGCGTCGAACGAGGTGAGCAGACCTCCCAGGTGGTAGCGGCGCGTCGCGTTGTGGTCGCCCGCCCCGCCGAAGAACATGATCACGCCAGACCGCTGCCCGATCATGTGCCGGGCGGCCGCGCGCGAGGTGAGGAACTTCGAACGTACGGCGGTCACGACCGGGCTCAGGTAGTCCTCCAGGGACATGTCGACCATCGGCGTCCCCTGCACGTCCGTGTCCGCGATCACGTTGAGGGAGACGTCGATGCCTCCCGCCTCCGCCACGACGGCGGCCGCGTGCTCGTCGACCGACCTCTCGTCCAGCGCGTCGACCTCGGCGACCTCGGCCGCGCCTCCCGCGGCCCGGATTCGGTCGGCGACCCTCTCCAGGGTCGTCAGGGTCCGTCCGGCGAGAAAGACGCGTGCGCCTTCGCGGCCGAACGCGCGGGCGACGGCACCCCCGACCGAGCCGCCTCCGCCGTAGATGATCGCGTTCTTGCCCTTGAGCGACATGGTCCGCCTCCTGTGGGTCGAATGGGTCGTGTCGCCGCGTACAACCCGTGGAGGGCGCCGAACTCATCGCCCGGCACCGAGGCCGCCCGGCACCGAGACCGTCCGGCACCGAGACCGTCCGGCGTCGAGGCCGCCTCATGAGGGGATCATCCGGCGCCGAAAACGCTTCACCCGAGATCGCTGCACACCGAGCTCGCCGCACGCCGGAAGCGATGGGTGCCGGATCAGTCCGCGATCTCGTCGGGGAGGCCGAACATGGGGAAGATCTCCGGCGTCAGGAACGAGACGACCTCGGCGATCCTCGTACCTCGCGGTGTGAGCAGGTCGAGCCCGGTCGCGACGTGGACCTTCCTGCCCTCGTCCCACATGTAGGTGCCGAACGCGAGCTGCCCGTTCGCGGACGTCGGCAGGAAACGCCACCGGCCGGCCAGCGGCCCCTCGATCAGGAAGGCCCTGATCCTCTCGCGGCCCTCGTACCATTCCGGCAGCGGTGGCATCGCGTATCTGGCGTCGTCGGTCAGCATCGCCACGATGGCCTCGACGTCTCCCGCCTCCCACGCGGCGGCGTACCGATCCGCGATCTCCCGGAGCTCTTTCCCGTCCGGGGAACGCCGGTCGATGTCGGGAAGCCGTGGGCCGAGGGCCTTGCGGGCGCGCTGCAGCGCGCTGTTGACCGACGCGACCGTGCTCTCCAGCAGGTCCGCGACCTCGCGCGCCGAGAACCCGAGGACCTCACGCAGGACCAGGACGGCCCGCTGGTGGGCCGACAGGTGCTGGAGCGCGGCGACGAAGGCGAGTTCCATGCCTTCGCGGGCCATGTAGCGGGCCTCGGGGCCCGGTCGCCCGTCGGGGTACGGCTCGATCCACGAGGTCTCGGCGAGCGGCGCGGCACCCGGGCCGAAATCGGTGGGGAGCTCCCGGCGGCCCCGGCGTTCGATCAGCGTGAGGCACCGGTTGGTCGCGATCTTGTACAGCCACGACCGGATCGAGCCTCGGTCCTCGAACCGCCCCAGGCTCCGCCAGGCACGCACCAGCGTCTCCTGCACGGTGTCCTCGGCGTCGTGGACCGATCCGAGCATCCGGTAACAGTGCGCGTGCAGCTCACCGCGGAACGGCTCGACCAGCTGCCCGAACGCGTCGGGGTCCCCTTTCCTCGCGGCGTCCAGAAGCCGTGCTCCGGGCGCGTCCGGCCCGGACTTCCCCTCGATCTCGCTCATCTCGCGGAACCTACCGGCGAGCCCTGACAGTTCGCCGGGCGGTGCTGCGAGGGGTCAGCAACGGTCGCGTTTGACGCAGGTGGTCGAGGCGTTGAAGAACTGCCAGATGCTGAACCTTCGTACGTAGAGGGGGGCGGAGGCCCGGCCAAGCACCTTGATCCGCCTGATGCCGGTCTGCTTGTTCATCGTGACCTTCACGCACGTCAGGCACGCCCCGTGGTATCCCGGCAGGACGAAGCGGGAGATGGTCGCGGCGCGGTGCCCCAGCCCTCGGTTGGAGAGTCCCAGCCCCACCTCCCGGTAGATGCGCCTCGACCCCTTGAGGTTGAACGCGCCGGAGCCGATGATCGCGTGGTTCGAGTTCGGGGGGCAGTGTACGAATATCCGGACGCTGCTGGCCTGGCGGGGCCACGTGGGGACGACGCGGAGCGAAGGGACTTTTTTCAGCCACGGGGGGATGGTGTTCCTGCCGCCGAAGGGAGGCAGCCAGACCGTGCTCTTGGTCTTGCTCTTGATGGTCGCGGTCGCGGTCGCGGTCGAAGTGGCGTTCACGGTCGCGGTGGCGCTGGCGGTGGCACTGGGGGTTGCCGTGGCGAGGGGGGTGGGGGTGAGCGTGGGAGTCGGGGTGGGCGCGGCCTTGGCGCCGGCCGTGGCGACCGGGGTGGGGACGGCTCTGACGCCGTTCGTGGCGACGGGTGCGGGGGTGGGGGCGGCGTTGGCCGCGACGGTCGGGGTGGGGAGGGCCTTGACGTCGACCCTGGCGGCCGGCGCGGAAGTGGGCGGGGCGACCGGCTCGGCAGGGGCGCTCGGGGCGGCCATGAGAGTGGTGGCCACTCCGATCCGGATGGCGAGACGCATGCGCTCCTCCTGTCTGACGCCCGGGTCGCTGTACGGTCGTCACGTGGCGTGACGTGGGTGTCGGTGGAGGGGATCCGCCCGGCGGTACGAACCGGATGGGAGCATCGCGCGTGCGCCCTGACCAGGCTGATCGTCTCGATTATGCCGGTTGTGACGCAGGGTGGGGGGAGCCACGCTGGTACGGACCCGATCGTGGTCGTACGCGGGTATGGTCCGCTTCCCCGGCGGGCGACGTCTCCCGTGCCGGATGATCCGTACGACCCGGGTGGACGCACCGCTTTCCCGGCGGCGACGTGTCCCGCGTCAGCCGGACACCGCGCGCAGCGCGCCCGGCCGGCGGCCGGTGAGGCGGTCGAGTGCGGCGGCGGTGGCGTCGTCGGCGGGGAGATGGACGATGAGGCGCTGGTCGTCGTCGACGGGTAGTTCGAGGGTTTCGTACGCCAGGCGCAGCTCACCGGCGTCGGGGTGGACCAGCCGCGTGACGCCGCTGGACTTCGGGAGACCGGGCAGGGTGTCCACCCGCCCGGCGAAATCCGCCCCGGCGGTGACGGCGAGCTCGTCGGCGAGCGCGGCGATGTGCCAGTCCGCCCTGAACGGTCCCTGCTTGAGCGCGGCGACCTGTTCGTCGGCGACATGCTCCCAGCCGGGGTAGGCGGTCCGAGCCCGGCTGTCGGTGAACACGAAGCGGGCGAGGTTCGGCGGATCGCCGTCCAGCAGGCCGACCGGCCGCGCCAGCCGGTCGTACCCCGTCGTCCAGGCGAGGATCTCGCTCAGCCGGTTGAGCAGCAGGGCGGGGGCGGGCTCCAGCCGGTCGAGCAGTGCCCGTACGGTGGGGCGGACCGCGCGGGCCGGCGTCGGCGCGTCCATGCAGGTGAAGCCGCCGTCGGTCGACTTGGAGAGCCGGTGCAGGTGGACGCGTTCGCTCGTGGTCAGCCGTAGCGCGGTGGCGAGCGCGGAGAGTACGGGGGTGGACGGGCGGCGGTCTCGTCCCTGTTCGAGCCGGGTGAGGTATTCGACGCTGACTCCGGCGAGCGTGGCGAGCTCGGCCCTGCGCAGGCCCGGCGTGCGGCGGCGGGGTCCGGTGGGCAGCCCCACCTCGGCGGGGGTGACGGCTTCACGGCGGATGCGCAGGAACATGCCCAGCTCGTTGTCGCTCACGTTTCGAACGTAACAGGCCGTGGCCGCCGTGGTCGTGGCCCTGCCACTACCAGTCTCGGCCCGGTCTTCCTGGTCTCCGCGCCGCCCGGCAGGTTGGGGGACGTGACCCTTCCGGTCACCCATGAACCCGTATCTCCAGCAGGGAGCACAGCCATGCCCAGTGAGACCCTCGACCTCGCAGTGATCATCGGTAGCGTGCGGCAGGAACGGTTCGGCCCCGTGGTCGCGAACTGGTTCGTCGAGCGGGCCGAGCGGCACGGCCGGTTCGCGGTGGACCTCGTCGATCTGGCGGACACGCACCTGCCGCTGGAACTGCCGCCCCTGCCGCCGGCGCTCGAACCCGACATGCCCCGTCCCGCCGAGATGGCGGACCTCACCCGGCGGATCGACGCGGCCGACGCGATCGTCGTGGTGACGCCGGACTACAACCGCAGCTTCCCGGCCTCGCTGAAGGCCGCGATCGACTGGCACTACACCGAGTGGGAGGCGAAGGCGGTCGGCTTCGTCGGCTACAGCGGGGGGAGCGGCGGCCTCCTCGCGATAGAGCAGTTGCGGCAGGTCTTCGGCGAGTTGCACGCCCACACGGTCCGCGACTACGTCAGCTTCCCCCGGTACTTCGAGCTGTTCGGCCCCGACGGCGACCTCAAGGAGCCCGAGAGGCACGACGCGAACGCGAAGACGATGCTCGACCAGCTTCACTGGTGGGGTTCGATCCTGCACGACGCCCGGCGCGACCGCCCGTACGGCGCCGAGGGGTAGGCCCCGCGCGAACAGCCGTCCGCCGGGGACCCCGGGGCCGGCCGATGGGGCGGGCCGGCCCCGGGGTCCCCGGGTGTCATCGGTGAAGCAGCTCGAAGAGCGTGAGCCACCGGTCGGGATGGACGAACGCCACCACGGTGTCGCGGTCGACCCGCGCCTCCGCGAACGCGGCGTCGACCCGGTGGGACGCGTACCGCATCCGCAGCGAGGCGTGCAGCGAACCGCCCAGCCCGGTGAAGCCGTACTCGACGAACTCCCGCCAGGCCGCGTCCCGGCCGCCGGGCAGCAGCGGGACGGGACGCGACTCGATCCGCAGGATCGCGGAGTCGACGGCGGGCACCGGCCGGAAACTCGCGCGGCCGACGTGGCCGAGCAGCTCCCAGGAGTGGCCGGGCCAGGTCAGCACGGTCAGCCTGCTCCAGCGGCCGAAGTCGCCGGAACGCTTGCGCGCGTACTCCAGCTGGGTGAGCAGGGTCGCCGAGGTGAGCGCCGGTGCGCGCAGGCACCAGTCGACGATCTTCGAGGTGATCGAGTACGGGATGTTCCCGGCGACCGCGAACGGCTCGCGCGGGACCCTGGCGGTCAGGAAGTCGCCCCTGACCACCTCGATCCGGTCGTCGTCGCGGGTACGGGCGGCGAGTTTGCCCGCGTGCAGCGGGTCGATCTCGTACGCCACCACCCTGGCGCAGCTTCCGGCGAGGGCGAGGGTGAGCGCACCCTCTCCCGCGCCGGGCTCCAGGACCAGCTCGTGCGATCCCGCCGCCTCGGCCATCCGCCGCACGGCGTGCGGATCGACGAGGAAGTTCTGCGAGAGGGTGCGTCTGGCGCGGTCGCGGTCACCGCGGCCACCGCCGTTTCTGACCTTTCTCTGGGTGTGTGAATGGTTTCCGTGCGCGAAGGAGTGCGCCACAGCTTTTCGCCCTTTCGGGTCCGAGGTGAAGGAAGGTCTCGGAGGCCCTGGGCGCGCTCAGGAAACGCGTGCAGAACAGAAAAAGAGGTGAACGCGGTCCCCTAGCGGGCCGAAGGCCGGCTGTGGCGGGGACGGATCACGTAGCCGGCCATCTGGCAGGCGAAGTACAGGCACATGGCCCTAGACGGTACGACCCGTCTCGTTTCGTCGCAACGGGTTTTCCTGCGGCGCGGCACACCGGGGTCGGCTCGTGAAAGGGCGCCCCGGCGCCTCGCGGGCGACGAGGGGATCCGGCGCGGGCGGTGCGGAGGTCGGCGTGGGCGGCGCGGCCGGGTGCGGTGAGGGGGCCGCCCGCGCCGTGCGTCACGACGGGGAGGGCGCGCCGCGCGAGATGCGGTCGCGCAGCCAGTGGTAGGAGGCCTTCGGGGTGCGCGTACCGGTGGGGAAGTCGACGTGCACGAGCCCGAAGCGCTGGCTGAAGCCCTCGGCCCACTCGAAGTTGTCCAGCAGGGACCAGACGTAGTAGCCGCGCACGTCCACCCCCTCGGCCCGCGCCCGCCCGAGGGCCTCGATGTGGCCGTCGAGGAAGGCGATCCTGCCCTGGTCGTCCACGGTCCCGCCGGGGCCGGGCTCGTCGGGCTGGGAACAGCCGTTCTCGGTGACGTAGACCGGCGGGAGCGCGTCACCGTACCGGGCCTTGAGACCGCAGAGCAGTTCGCGCAGGCCGTCGGGGACGACGGGCCAGCCGAAGGCGGTGGTGGGGTGGCCGGTGACGCCCACGTCCTCGAAGGGGAGGCCCTCACCGGTGGGCGCGCCGATCCGAGTGGGGTTGTAGTAGTTGATACCGATGCCGTCGAGGGGGGCGCTGATCAGGTCCAGGTCGCCGTCGCGCACACAGTCGAGGCTCACCCCGTACGCGGACAGGTCGGGATAGGCGCCGAGGAGTACGGGGTCGTTGAACAGGCGGTTGTGCAGGGTGTCGTAGGCGTCGGCGGCGGCGAGGTCGGCGGGGTCGGGGGAGGCGGGCCAGACCGGGGTGCAGTTGTTGGTGATCAGAACCTTCTCCGCGCCGCGTGCCCTGAGCTCCCGCACGGCCAGGCCGTGCCCGAGCAACTGGTGGTGGACGGCGGGCAGCGCGTCCAGGACGAGGGTCCTGCCGGGGGCGTGGGTGCCCAGGGCGTAGCCGAAGACCATGTGGATGAAGGGCTCGTTCAGGGTGATCCACAGGGGGACCCGGTCGGCGAGCCTGTCGGCCACGGCCGCGGCGTACTCGGCGAAACGGTGGGCGGTGTCGCGGTTCAGCCAGCCGCCCTCGTCCTCCAGGGGCTGGGGCAGGTCCCAGTGAAAGAGCGTGGCCGCGGGGACGATGTCCTTCTCGTGGAGCGCGTCGACGAGCCGGTCGTAGAAGTCGAGGCCCGCCCGGTTGATCGCGCCCTTGCCGTCCGGCTGGACGCGAGGCCAGGCGATGGAGAAGCGGTAGGAGTTCACCCCGAGATCGGACATCAGCCCGATGTCCTCCGGCCAGCGGTGGTAGTGGTCGCAGGTCACGTCGCCGGTGTCGCCGTCGCGGACGCGGCCGGGCTCGTGGGAGAAGGTGTCCCAGATCGAGACACCTCGTCCGTCCTCGGCGACACCGCCCTCGATCTGGTAGGACGCGGTCGCCGTACCCCACAGAAACATCCCGACCTCCAGATAGCGCGAGTCTGGCTCATGTTAATCCCTCGGTCTGTCCGTGGGGGATGATGGGGAGATGACGAACGTCTCCGGGGGAACGCTTCGCCGTCGGCCCGCCCAGCGCCGCAGCCTGGAACGGGTGGAGCGCATGCTGGACGAGTGCGCGCGACTGCTGGACGAGGTCGGCTACGAGGCACTGACCACCAAGGAGGTCGCGCGCCGCGCGGAGGTGCCCATCGGCACCTTCTACCAGTTCTTCCCCGACAAACAAGGACTTGTGCGCGCGCTGGCGCTGCGCAACCTGGAGGCGTTCCTCGGCCGGGTCACGGCCAGGCTCTCCGAGGTGCGGCTGTCGGAGTGGACGGAGATGGTCGACCTCGCGATCGACGAGTTCGTCGCGATGAAGCGGTCCACGCCGGGCTTCGGGGTCGTCGACTTCGGGGAGGTGCTCGCCACCCCCGGTGGTCCCGCCGTCAAGGGGACCAATCGCATGCTCGACGCCGCGCTGGAGAACAACGCCATCGTGGCCGACCGGCTCCGTACGATCATCGTCGAGGTGGTCGGTGCCCCGATCGGACCCGAGCTGGACCGGGTGCTCTTCGTCGCGGTGGAGGCCGCCGACGCGGTGCTCAAGCTCGCCTTCCGCTCCCTGCCCGACGGGGATCCCGACCTGATCGTCGAGTGCAAGCACCTGGTCCGCCGCTACCTGTCGGCGCACCTGCCCCAGGACTGACCCGCCCTTCCCCCTGCAGACGACGGCCGGTTCCGCCGGCCCGTCAGCGGGGCCGGCCGGCGAAACCGTCCGTCGTCGGCGGGTGCCGTCAGCGGGCGGCATCCAGGCGGGCGCGGTGCTCGTCGTCGAGCTTGAGGTCCAGGGCGCCCAGGGCCTCCTCCAGCTGGGCGATGGAGGTCACGCCGACGATCGGGATCGTCCTCACGTCACCGCCGATCAGCCAGGCCAGCACCACCTGGTTGACGGTCGCGTTCAGCTCACCCGCGATCTCCCGCAGCACGGCGAGCCCGCGCGTGGTGCCCGGGTGATCATAGATGTCCTGGATCGGGCGATCCTCGCGGGTGTAGGCGCCGAACATGAGCGTGTTGTACGCCCACAGGGTGAGGTCGGACTCCGAGCGCAGATAGTCGAGCATGTCGTCCTGGGCCAGGACGTGGCCCCCCTCCCGCAGCGACACCCCGGGCCGGGGACGCAGGTAGGTGTGACGGAGCTGCACGTTCGTATAGGACGGCCAGCCGTTCGCCCGCGAGACGGCGCGGGCGCGCTCCAGGCGCCAGGCCGGTACGTTGCTCGCGCCGATCTCGCGGACCTTGCCCGCCTGGGCGAGCTCGGCGAAGGCGCCCAGGGTCTCCTCCAGGGGAACGGAACGGTCTTCGAGGTGTGCCCAGTACACGTCGACGTGGTCGGTGCCCAGCCGGCGCAGGCTGCCCTCGGCGGCGGCGGCGATCACCGGGGCGGACAGGCCCTCGGCGGAGTCCAGGGTCCGGTCACCGGGGACGGTCGGCCGTCCGCCGCACTTGGTGCTCAGCAGTATCCGGTCGCGGTTGCCCCGGGCGGCCAGCCAGCGGCCGATGGCGAGTTCGCTCTCGTCGCCGGTGGCGCCCTCGTTCCAGAACGGGTAGTTGTTCGCGGTGTCCAGCAGGGCGCCTCCGGCGTCGACGAACCGGTCGAGAATCGCGAAGACGGTCTTGTCGTCGACCGTCGTGCCGAAGGGGATGGTGCCCAGAGCGAGGGGGATGTGAGTCATGGGCACCACCTTGAATGCTGGAGTGAACTCCAGGGCAAGTGGATGGCCGGGAAATGATGGAGAAAAACTGTTTGTGAGGGCCGGGAGGGCATAGGTAGGGTTATGCGTGGTTTATCCCCTGGACTCTCTGCAGGTGGATATGACAAGGCTCTGAGCCGGTGTGGGCACACCGGATCGGGGCCGTTTTTGGTTGTGCCGATTCGTCGGTGGCGACAGGTCGGCAGGGGCGACTTTTCGGTTAGGCGGTTATTCGATGGGGGCCACGAGTGTGAGTGTGTACACACCGAGACAGGTGGTGGAGGAGACCGGCTTCAGCCTCGACACGCTCCGCTACTACGAGCGGATCGGGTTGCTTGAGTCGATCGACCGCAACGCGGCCGGGCAGCGCAGGTTCACCGAGAAGGACGTCGGCTGGCTCGGTATGGTCCGCTGCCTGCGCGACACCGGCATGCCGGTCGCGGAGATGATCCGCTTCGCGGAGATGATCAGGGAGGGCGACCACACGGTCCACGACCGGATCGCGCTGCTCGAAGCCCACGACCGGCGGGTGCAGGAGCAGGTCGAGAACCTGCGCGAGCGGCAGCGGGCGATCCGGAACAAGATCGCGTACTACCGCTCGGTGGCCGACTAGAAACCGCGAGGCCCGCCCTGGCGGGAGGTCGGGGGCCGCGCGGCCCACGCCGATGGTGGGCGATAGGCCGCGCGGCCCGCTTTGGTGGCAGGCGGGGGATCGCGCGGTCCGAGTCGATCCGCCCTCCCCCGAGAAGCACGCGGCCCGCGTCGATCCGCGCCGTCGGCGGCCGCGTGTCCAGGTCGGTGGGGAAGGGGGCGGCCGCGCGGTTCGTATCGGCGTGACCCCTGAGGTATATGGCCGTTCAGAAGTCGTACGACGGCTTTGCCCCCGGCCGAGGTGCCCTTTTCGGTCCGGCTGTTAAACCGGTATCGAGGTCGGGTGTCCGGGGAGGGGTAATGATCGCACCGCGGGCACGCCGGATCAACATTCCGCTGCGTCACGTCGCTCTGATGTGCGGGGGGATGATGTTCGCCCTTCTCGCCAATGTGACCTACCTCCAGGCGCTGGACTCCGAACGGCTCAACGAGGACCCGCGCAACCGGCGGACGATGATCGCGCGCATGGAGAACCCCCGGGGTGGGATCCTGCTCCGCGACGGCACGGTCGTCGCCACCAGCCGCAAAGCAGGGAAGGCCGCCTACCGGTACCGAAGGGTCTATCCCGGCGGTCCGCTCTACGCCACGATCACCGGGCACTTCTCGCTCCGCGGCACCGGCGGCGTCGAGCAGGCCGAGGAGGCACTGCTGTCGGGCAAGGACCCCAGGGTGAAGGTGCACGGGCTGGTCGAGGGCACCCGCGACGGCGCCACACTCAGGCTCACCGTCGACGGCGCTGCCCAGCGGGCCGCGTACGACGGGCTGCGCGCCACGGGAAGGCCCGGCGCCGTCGTCGCGATCGATCCTCGCACCGGCGCGATCCTCGCCATGGTCTCGCTGCCCTCCTACGACCCGAACCTCTACGCGAGCTTCGACGCGGCCATGCTCGACATGACGGACAAGCGGCTGCGGGGCGACCCCGCGGACCCGCTGCTGAACCGGGCGATCCAGCGGACCTACCCGCTGGGATCGGCCTTCAAGGTCATCACCAGTGCGGCGGCGCTCGGCTCGGGACGCTACGACCTCGGCACCCACGTCGGCACCCCGCCCTCCTTCCATCTCCCCGGCGCCGGCACCCACCTGCGCGACGGCCGCGCCGCCTGCGGCGACGTCGACCTTCCGCTGCTCCAGGCGTTCAGGCTCTCCTGCGACACCCCCTTCGCGAAGATCGGGATCGACCTCGGCCAGGACGCGCTGCGCGAGCGCGCGGAGGCCTTCGGGTTCGACACCGACGACCTGGAGGTGCCCATGCCGGTGACCAGAAGCGTCTATCCCGCCGAACTGGACGACGCGCGGACCGCGATGTCGGCCCTGGGACGGTCCGACGTCCGGGCGACCCCGCTCATGATCGCGATGATCGCGGCGGCGGTGGCCAACGACGGCTCGCTGATGCGTCCCCATCTCGTGGACGAGGTCCGCCTCGCCGACGGCACGGTGATCGACGTGACCGAGCCCTCGCCGTACCGCCGCGCGGTCGGCGCCGAGGAGGCGGAACGGCTCACCGAGATGATGATCGCCACCACCGGCAAGGAGGGAACCGGTGCCGCCGCGGCCTTCCGGAGGACGAAGGGTGCGGGGAGGACCGGCACGGAGGAGAACGTCCCCGCAGGGGAGGACCACGCCGTCTTCAGCGGCTTCGCCCCCACGGTCTCCCCGCGGATCGCCGTCGGAGTGCTGGTCGAGGGCGGCGGCCCCGACCGGCGGGCGGCCTCGATCGCGAAGGGCGTGATCGAGGCGTTCCTCGGTGGTCAGGCCGAGTAGGTTCCGGCCAAGGGCTGACGCCGGACCGAGAGCTCCTCGATCCGGGGATGGTTCTCACGGCGATCACCGGGCGGACGCGGGTGGTCAGGCCGAGTAGGCCCTCGCCTGGAGGCCGTAGAGGTCGGCGTAGAGGCCGTCCAGATCCATGAGCTCCTCATGGGTGCCGTGCTCGACGACCTCGCCGTGGTCGAGGACGTAGATCCGGTCGGCGTAGCGGACGCTCGCCAGCCGGTGGGTGATGAGCAGCACGGTGCGCCCGTCGGCGTGCCGCCGGATGCGTTCGAACAGGGCGTGCTCGGCGCGGGCGTCCAGGGCGGCGGTGGGCTCGTCGCAGATCAGCAGCGGAGCGTCCCTGTGGAACCCCCGGGCTATGGCGATCCGCTGCCACTGGCCGCCCGACAGCTCCTGGCCGTCCTTGAACCGCCGGTCGAGCAGGGTGCCGTAGCCGTGCGGCAACTCGGCCACCACCCGGTCGGCGCCCGCGACCTCGGCCGCCGCGACGAGCGCCGGCTCCCCCTTGTCGGTACCCATGCTGATGTTGTAACGGGCGGTCAGCGGCCAGCGCGTGTGGTCCTGGGCGATGACCGCGATGCGAGTGCGCAGCTCGTCGGGATCGACGTCCGCCAGGTTCGTGCCGTCCCAGCTGACCCGGCCGCTGTCCGGTTCGTACAGCCCCGACAGGATCTTGGCCAGGGTGGTCTTGCCGGAACCGTTCTCCCCGACGAGGGCGATCACCTCCCCCCTGCCGATGGTGACCGTGAGCCCTCGGAGCGCGGGCTCCGTGGCTCCCGGGTAGGTGAAGACGACGTCCTCGGCGGTGATCCGCTCGAAATCCTCCGGCGCCCGCGCCGGGCGTCCGGTGGGCAGCCCGCTCTCGGTCTCGACGCAGAAGTCGAGGAAGTCGGTGAAGTACAGGCCCTCCTCGTAGAGGCGGTTCGTGGCGTGCATCAGGTTGGCGAGGTAGGTCTGGCCGGAACGGATCGCGAGCACCGCGGTGCCCGCGACCGCGAGGGGGACCGCGCCCATCGCGAGCAGCACGCCCAGGGCGACGTAGACCACGGCCGTGCCGACGCCGCCCAGCGCCTCGCCCACCACCCGCGCGAGGGCCTGGCGCCGTGCCAGTCCGAGCATCACGTTCTGCTCGGCCGTCGCCACCGCGTCGTACATCCGCATCAGGAAGCCGCGCATGGTGAACGAGCGCACCTCCGCGGCCGGCTCACGATCGGCCAGCAGCTCCGCGATGATCCATTTACGGCGCCTGGCCGGGATCAGGGCGTACATCGTCGTGTAGCGCATGCGCGCCGCGCGGACCGCCGCCCACGCGTCGGGGAGCACAGCGAGCACCAGCAGCGGCAGCAGGACCGGGTGCAGCACCCCCAGCACGCTCGCCGCGGCGACGATGCCGATGAGCGCGGTCAGCGTGTTGATCGCGGTGCTAACCACCTCGTCCGCGACGTCGACCCCACGCCCCCTGGCCCGCTGGAGCGCGTCGTGGAATTCGGGGTCGTCGAAGGACGCGAGGCCGACCCGGCTGGTCAGCCCGTACAGACGTTCCTCGGCGATCCGGCCGACCTGGGGTTCCAGTCGCGACTGTGCCCAGCCCGCGCCCGCCTGCGTGAGGGTACGCAGGGTCGCGGCCACCCCCACCAGGATCAGGCTGGGCAGGGCGGCCCGCACCCGCTCGGGGGTCGGTCCCGCCTCGAACAGCGCCGACAGCACCCCCGTCGTGGCGAACAGCCCGAACGCGGTGAAGATCCCGCCCAGCAGGCTCAGGGTGATCGCGACGACGGTGTCACGGGGGTCGGCCAGCCACGCCAGCCTGACGGCCTGCGACACCAGCGCGGGAAGCCTGCGAGCGATGGTGAGGAAGCCGACCTTCGCCATCTTGTCGGTGTGGGCGTACCAGCCGGAGACGCTGATCTCGCCGATCTCGGGAGCTTGGTCGGCAGGGGAGTCTGTCATGGGAGCAGTGTGAGTCGACGCGTCGGTGATGGCCATCGGATGGCCGGGGGCGGCCAAGGCCGGGCGGGACGATCCACGCGGGCGGCCTGACGAGAAGCCCTTCCCTTCGAGGAAGGAGGAGTCGCAGGCGAGAAAAGGTGCTAAGAGTTGGGCATGGTTCGGTAATTGATGTCACACTTTCTGTGACGGTTCTATCCGCGACCTCGTTAAGAGCCGATGACCCAGGACACCGCACACGCCTCCCTCACCGGAGGCAACCTCCCCCTCGAACCCAACGGTTTCGTGGGGCGTGAAGCCGACGTGGAAGAGCTCATCGACCTGCTGGGGGTCGCCCGGGTGGTGACGCTCTGCGGTGCGGGCGGCATCGGCAAGAGCAGGCTCGCGGTCCGGGTCGCGCGCCAGGTGGCG
This sequence comes from Streptosporangium sp. NPDC049046, assembly GCF_040649155.1. Classification (NCBI taxonomy): domain Bacteria; kingdom Bacillati; phylum Actinomycetota; class Actinomycetes; order Streptosporangiales; family Streptosporangiaceae; genus Streptosporangium; species Streptosporangium sp. NPDC049046. The sequence goes on from NZ_JBEZEZ010000030.1 coordinate 28,808, forward strand.
GAGGATTTCCCCGGTGGCGTCTGGCTGGTCGAGCTGGCCGACGCGGTGCGCGGCGACCAGATCGAACCCCGGGTGGCCGCCGTGCTCGGGGTGAAGGCCGAGCCGTCCCGTGCGCTGGCCGACACCCTGATCGACGCGCTCGGCGACCGGCGGCTGCTGCTCGTCATGGACAACTGCGAGTCGCTCATCGAGGAGGCAGCGAGGTTCTGCCGCGCCGTGCTCACCGTCTGTCCCGACGTGCGCGTGATCACGACCAGCCGCGAGCCGCTCAGGGTGGCGGGGGAGACCGTGTGGCGGGTGCCACCGCTCACCCTGCCCAGGGGGGGCGACCACGACCTCGGCACCGGCGAGGCGGTGCACCTCCTCCTCAACACCAGCGAGGCGGTGCGCCTCTTCGCCGACCGCGCCACCGCCGCCTCGCGGGCCTTCTCCGTCACCGAGCAGAACGCGGCCGACATCGTCGGGCTCTGCGAGGCGCTCGACGGGATGCCGCTCGCGATCGAACTCGCCGCGGCCCTGTGCAGGGTGCTGACCGTGGAGCAGATCAACGCCAGGATCAGGGACAGGTTCCGGCTGCTGTCCGCGGGCGACCGGACGGCCCCGGCCAGGCAGCAGACGCTCAGGGCCACCGTCGACTGGAGCTACCAGCAGCTCAACGAGCCCGAGCGGATCCTGCTGCGCCGGCTGGCGGTCTTCACCGGCGGGTGGACGCTCGACATGGCCGAGCAGGTCTGCGCGGGCAACGCGCTGTGGGCCGAGGACGTCCTGGGGGTGCTCTGCGACCTGGTCGACAAGTCGCTGGTCCTGGCCGACGCCCAGGTGGCCGGCGAGACGCGTTACCGCATGCTGGAGACGATCCGCGAGTACGCCGTCGAACAGCTCGACGCCTCGGGCGAGGAGCCCGAGTTCCGGCGGCTGCACCGCGACCACATGATCGAGGTCGCCGCCAGGATCCACCGGACGATCGTCCGGCGCCCCCGCCCGACCTGGCCGGAGATCTGCCCGATGCTGGTCATGCTCGACGAACTCCAGGCCAACGTGTGGGCGGCGGTGCGCTGGTCGGTCGAGTCCGCGGGCGACCCGGAGAGCGCGCTGCGCCTCCTCGTCCTGCTGCGCTGGCCGATCATCGCCGGAGGGAGGTTCACCCCGGCCGACAAGTGGCTCGACCGCCTGCTCGACGCCGCACCCGAGGAGCTGACGCCGTGCGTGCGCGGCGACGCCCTCGCGTTGCGCGGGCAGGTGGCCTTCGGGCAGGGCGACCCCGACACCGCGCAGATCGCCTGCACCGCCGCGGTCGGCCTGTGCCGCGAGGCGGGCCTGTACGGGCCGCTCAGCGGCGCGCTCGCCATCCTCGCCTGGGTGGCCATCTATCAGCGGCGCCCCGAGAGGGTCAGGTCCCTGCTCGACGAGGCGCTGGAAGCCGTACGCACGGTCGACGACCCCTGGCACGAGACGGTCATCCGTTCCATGGAGGGCACGTTCGCGCTGTCCGAGGGCAGGGCGAAGGAGTCACAGCGATCCTTCGAGGCCGCGCTCGCCATCGCCCACGAACTCGACAACCACTGGGCCGCGCCGGTCGCCCTCATCGGCCTCGCCCAGGTCGCCTGGCTCCGCGGCGACCTCGTGGAGGCACGCGTCCGCTACGAGCGCGCCCTCGACATGCTCCAGGACATCACCGCCCACTGGCAGGCGATCACCTGCCTGTCGGGGCTCGGCCGGATCGCGCTGGCCCAGGGAGACCTCCCCACCGCGCGGGTCAGGCTGATCGAGAGCCTGAGACTCTGCATCGGGACCGGACAGCGGCTCGGCGTGGCCCGCCGCATCGAGACGCTCGCACAACTCGCGCTCGCCGAGGAGGACGACCGCCGGGCGGTGCGCCTGGCCGGGGCCTCCGCCGCGATCAGGAGCGCGATGAGCGGCGCCGTACTGCCACCCGGGTTCGGGGCGCGGATGGAGGAACTGCTCCAGCCCGCCCGCGCGCGCCTCGGTGACGCGCTCGTCGCCCAGCTGTGGGCGCACGGCCAGGAGATGTCCCAGGAACAGGCGGTCCGCTACGCGCTGCAGTTCGACGAGCCGTCCGAGGCGCCCCTGCTGCTCGGCAAGCATCCGGTCGCGGCCCCGCTGACCACGCTCACCTGCCGCGAATGGGAGATCGCCGAGCTGATCGCGAGGGGGATGAGCAACAAGGCCATCGCCGACGAGCTGGTGATCAGCCCCGCCACCGCCGCCAGGCACGTCGCCAACATCCTGGGCAAGCTCGGCTTCTCCTCCCGCACCCAGGTGGCCACCTGGGTCATCGAGCAGAACCGCCCTTAGTGCTGTGACCGGAAAGGTTCACCGGGTCGCTGCTCGCGGTGGCCAGGCTCGGGCGGGTTGGATGTGAGTCATCAGATTTTCGTCTGGAAACGGGCGGGGTCGAAGCCCGGCGTCAAAGGCCCTGTAAGAAGGGGAGCGCCCCCCTGGCCGCCCAGCGCCGCGAACGCGCCCGGATCCGCAGCGAAAAGGGCATCCGCTTCGGCGGACGCCCTTTCCCACTCGCCGCGTGATCACCCAACCCGGTGAACGCATGTGGTCACAGCACTAGGTCGTTTCGTTCGGATCTCGCTTTGCTGCACGCCGGGTACGTGGTAAAGGCAGAAGTTCTGCGGTCCCGGGCCGATATGCCGAGCTAGCTAAAGTGGTCGCCATGAGTGATCATTCCGGACCTCAGGCCATATCGCCGGTGCTGCTCAGCGTGGGTAGTGGCGACTGGTTGCCTGTCACCGCGGGCGAGTCGGGAGCCGCTGTCTTTCGCAACGCGGACGCCACCCGATATGCCAAGTGCGTGCCTGCTGCGGATGCAGCCGACCTGAAGGCCGAGCGTGACCGGGTCGCATGGCTGAACGATCAGGGTGTACCTGGTCCCCGGGTGCTCGACTGGCACTCCGGTGACGTGGGCGCCTGCCTGATGACCAGTGCCGTTTCCGGCATATCTGCTGATCAGGTGCCCGCTGAGAAGCTACGGGTCGCCTGGGAACGCATCGCGGACGCGGTCCGCCGACTGCACGAGGTGCCGGTTCCGCAGTGCCCATTTCGCCGGGACCTGGACGCTATGGTCGCCGTGGCGCGCGGCGTCGTGGCCCGTGACGCCGTCAACCCGGAGTTTCTCCCCGTCGAGCAGCAGCACACGCCCCCTGGGGAGCTACTGGACCGCCTCACCCGGCAGGTGCCACGGCGACGGGAGCAGGAGGCCGCCGACACGGTCGTCTGCCACGGGGACCTGTGCCTGCCTAACATCATCCTCGATCCGCGGACCCTGGACGTGTCAGGCTTCATCGACCTGGGCCGCCTTGGACAGGCCGACCGCTACGCGGACTTGGCGCTGCTGCTCGCCAACGCACGAGAGACATGGAAAGACGAGGAGCGGGGGCGGGCCGCGGACATGGCGTTCGCCGAGAGGTACGGCATCGCCCTAGACCACGAGCGCCTGCGCTTTTACCTCCATCTCGACCCGCTCACCTGGGGCTAATCAATTTTTTAGGGATCATCAGGCGGACCAGAGGAAGATGCCGGCGATATGGAGTCCGGCCAGGTAGATGGTCGCGGTCTTCTCGTAGCGGGTGGCGATGCCGCGCCACTGCTTGAGGCGGTTGATGCACCGCTCGACGGTGTTGCGCTGCTTGTACGCCTCACGGTCGAAGGACAGCGGCCTGCCACCCCGGCCTCCCCGACGCAGTCGGTGGCCCCGCTGGTCGGCCGGAACTGGGATCACCGCCCGGATGCCGCGTCTGCGCAGGTGCTCACGGATCGCGCGGGAGGAGTACGCCTTATCGGCCAAGACAACCTCCGGCCTGCTCCGAGGCCGGCCGCGTCGGCGGGGAATGCGCAGGCGTGCCATCACCTCGGTGAAGGCGGGCGCGTCACCGGCTTGGCCGGCGGTGAGGTGGAAGGCTAGCGGCCGACAGCGATCGTCGGCGGCGAGGTGGATCTTCGTGGTCAGTCCACCTCGGGACCGGCCGATGGCATGGTCGCCCGGCTCGTGGGCTGGGGCCCCTTTTTTGCGGGCCCCAGCCGCGTGCTGATGAGCCCGCACGATCGTGGAGTCCACCGACAAGGTCCAGGTCAGGTCCTCGTCCGCGTCGGCTTGGGCCACCAAAGTGATGAACACCCGCTCCCACGTGCCATCGACGGCCCACATCCTCAGCCGGTTGTAGACACCTCGCCAGTTGCCATACCTGTCGGGCAGGTGGACCCACTGGGTCCCGGTCTGGAACTTGAAGGCGATCGCACCGATCACCTGCCGGTGCTCCCTCCACCGGCCGCCTCGCTTCGGCGGCCGGTCCGGAAGCAACGGCTCAATCCGCGCCCACTGCGCGTCAGTCAACGGCACGCCCGGGCCAACGACCGGCTGATCCAAACGAAACTGCCTAGGTCGCGCGTCCTGTGCGGCGGGTGTGAGGTTCTACATACCTCGGGCTACACATTCGTGGGCGTGAAGATACATCTCCGGATACGCAGTCCGGTGCATGTGTCGTGCTCACCGCGCGCCGTACGTTTTCCTGGTGTTCGACCGATGACGTCCAGCCTTCCGCACCGTGCCGGTCACAGTTCCGGTCCGGGACGGCAGGTCCACACCATCCCGGGCGTCTCGGTCGAGCACGCCGCGGACGTCGCGTGTCCCCGTTGATGGCCCGGGTCTCCTCGGAGGGGTGGAGACCTGGGTCATGGGCCATGCGACAGCGGGCTCGAGTCGCGCAGGGCTCGGGCCCGCCCATCGCGTCTCCGTTTTCGGGGAGGCCACGGAGGTTCGCGGAGGCCGGGGAGTCGGCGGACAGGTCGCATCGGGGGTTTCGAGCGCGAGGAGCGGTTTCAGGGGTTTCGTCGATTTCGTTGGTTTCGTCGAAGGGCGGAGCCCGTGGCCCCGACGCCCGCCGGGGATGCAGGGGATTCGATGCGGAGGCACGTTTTCAACGGGGATTCGGAGCACGGGGAGCGGTTTCGTCGAGGGTGCGGGACCCGCCGACCGGGTGCACACCGGGGGGCGAGGCCCGCCGACCCGGTGTGCGCCGGGGCAGGAGGCCGAATACACAGTCATCTACATACATCTACGGATGCCCGCGCGGATGGAACGGCCCTACCGTCATGCGGCATGAGACCCACCTCCCCGTCAACCAGCTGCACCCTCACCGAGGCGGTGTTCGGCTACGCACACGGTCGAGGTGATCGACCCGCGCTGATCGATCTCGGTGCCGGGGTGGTGTACGGCTATCGCCGGCTGGCCGCGGAGGTGACGCGGGGGGCGTCGGGCCTGGTGAGGCGGGGGGCCAGACGGCGCCAGGTGGCCGGGATCCACGTGGACAGCGCGGTGGCCCAGACACTGGCGGTGCACACGGTCATCGCGGCGGGAGGGGTGGCGGCACCGATCACCTCCGGATGCGAGGAGATGGCCGACCTGCTGGCCGAGTGGGACGCGCGGCTGCTCATCACCACCCCGCGCCTGGCGGACGTGTCGTTGCGGGCCGTGGAGGACTCGCGGGTCCGGCAGGTGATCGCGTTCGGTCAGGCCCGTGACACCGTCGACTTCGCCGACCTGCTGCTCCTGGAGCCCGTCCCGCTGCCCTTCCTCGATCCGGCGGTGCAGCCCGCCCTCCTGATCGACGACGGGGGGGTGCTCACCCACCACGACCTGATCACGCGGATGAACACGCTCGACGAGGGTGCCGAGCTGGGCAAGTCCGACGTCCTGCTGGTGACCTGGCCCCTGGGGTGCAGTCTGGCCATGACGACACTGATCGGGCTGGCGCTGATGCGCGGTTCCCTGGTCGTCGTGGCCCCCGGCCTCTCGTCCGACGAGCTGTCGGCGACGATCCACGACTTCGGGGTCACCGTCGTGGCACTGTCCGACGGAGCCGTCCAGCGCGTCTGACGGCCTCCCCGAGGCGGCTTGCCGGCGTCGGCCGATCGAGGTCCCCCTCGGCCCGGACGCCGGCGGTGTGTCATCAGGCTCCAGGGGCCGGCGGCGTCCGACGTCCTCGCTGAGACGGCCTGCCGGTGTCGGCCGATCGGGTCCGGCCGACACCGGCAGGCTCCCCGAGATGGCCTGGCAGGGGTTTGACCTGGCCAGACCTCCGCCCGGCGGCGTGCGTTCCCGTTCCGCTGGGTAGTCAACGATCAGCCCGTTCGAAGAAGGGGATCGTTGTCATGGCGCGCATTCTGATCACCGGCTCCACCGACGGCCTCGGTCTCATGGCCGCCCGGCTGCTGGCCCACGACGGCCATGACGTCACCCTGCACGCGCGTAACGACACCCGCGCCGGTGACGCGCGCGACGCGCTGCCGGAGGCCGAAGCCGTCATCATCGGCGACCTGACCACCATCGAGGGAATGCGGTCGGTCGCCGTCCAGGCAGGCAGGATGGTCCGCTACGACGCGATCATCCACAACGCCGCCGTCGGATACCGCGAGCCGAGCAGGATCGAGACCGCCGACGGGCTCGCCCACGTGTTCGCGGTGAACGTGCTCGCCCCTTACCTGCTCACGGCACTCATCACCCCGCCCGATCGGCTGGTCTACCTGAGCTCGGGCATGCATCGCGGCGGGGACACCGGTCTGGACGACCTCCAGTGGACCGCCCGGCCCTGGGACGGCTCCCGGGCGTACGCCGACAGCAAGCTGCTGGACGTCGTCCTCGCGTTCGCGGTCGCCCGCCGATGGCCCGACGTGCTGTCCAACGCGCTCGAACCCGGCTGGGTCCCGACGAAGATGGGAGGTCCGGGCGCGCCGGACGACCTCTCCCAGGGGCCGGTGACGCAGGCGTGGCTGGCCGTGAGCCAGGACCCCGAGGCCACCGTGACCGGCGGCTACTTCCACCATCGGAAACCGTGTTTCGTTCATCCGGCCGCGCGGTCGCCCGAGTTGCAGGACGGCCTCCTCGCCGCGTGCGCCAAGCTGACCGGTGTCTCCCTCCCGTCGCACGCGGCGTGAGAGGCCGATCGGCGTTTCGTTCTCGTGCCCGTCACCGGGCGACCGGCCGCCGGCTCCTCAGGGCCTTCGCCCTGATGGGTTGACCAGGGAGTCGCCCAGCGCGGTGCGGTGGTACAGGACACCGCGACCGGTGCGGCTCCCGGTGACCAGGCCCGCCCTGCGCAGGGCGGAGATGTGCCCGCCCACGGTCCCCAGACTCAGCTCCAGCAGGATCACGAGCTGGGTGGTGGTCGCCGGGGTCGCCAGCTCCAGCAGGAGACGGCTCCTGGTCCTGCCGATCAGCCCTGCCAGGCCGTCCGGCGTCTCGGGCGGGATGCCGGTGCCCCTGGCCGGATAACTGATCGCGTACGGCCAGTGGGCCTCCAGATAGGAGGCGATCCCGGTGGGGAACACGGTCGGCACGAAGAGCAGCCCGCTTCCGTTGAGCCGGTGGGTCTCGTCCGCACCGTTGGAAAGCACCTCGATGACGCCGTCGGGACGCCAGCGGATCCGAGGGCTGAGGTCGTCGAGGGCCGAGGCCCAGCCGTAGGTCGCCAGACGTCCCGCCCGCTGGACCACGTCCCGCTCCAGGATCGCGTGGAAGCGCGGCCACGCGGGGGACACGATCTCCTTCCAGAGAGCCTCCAGTGCCTCGGCGAACAGTCGTACGACCTCCGGTGAGAACAGCACGTCCATGACGGGCGGGGGGAGGCGCGGCGCCCCCTCCAGGTTCCTGGCGATCTCGGCGTGCGCCCGTGCCACCGGGGTGGCCCGCACCACCGCGATCTCCGCCTCGAACGGGGTGTTCACCCCGGTCGGCGGCGGTGCGGGGAAGTCGGCGTTGTAGTGCCGCTCGCGGAACAGCGCCACCATGGCACCCAGGCCGGGGTGAGTGAGCAGCAGTCTCTCGTACGGCTCCCGCATCCTTCCGGCCCACGCCCGCCACTCACCGGCCTCCCGCCTGCCGGAGAGGGTCCAGAGCGCGTGATGGATCACGATGAGCGGGGAGATGGCGAACCTGCTCGCCATGATGTCGTGCGGGGTGACCTCGATACGGAAGACCACTGGGCGACCTTTCGGATATGTCCGAAAGCTTAGTCAGCCGTTCAAGCGTCTTCCACCATCGTCTCCATGACCACACAAGAGCGCGGCGCGACCTATACGGAGGTCTTCGCGAGCCGGGAGTTCCGTGTCCTGTTCGGAAGCTTCACCCTCCTGGTGGCGGGGGAGCAGGTCAAGATGCTCGCTCTGTCGGCGCTGGTGTACGCGCGGACCGGTTCGCCGGGACTGTCGGCGGCGGCGTACATGGTGGGTTTCCTCCCCTACATCGTCGGCGGGACGTTCCTGCTCTCGCTGGCCGACCGGCTCCGCCCGCGTGCGCTGATGATCGCCGGTGAGCTGCTGCGGATGGTGACCTGCCTGCTCCTGGCCTTCGCCGGGCTGCCCGTCTGGGCGATGCTCGTCCTCGTTCTCGCCACCGGTCTGTTCTCGCCGGTCTTCGGGGCGGCGCGCAGCGCACTCCTGCCCGACCTGCTGCCCGGCGACGCGTTCGTCCTGGCCAGGTCGGTGCTGAACGTGACGGCGGCCGGGGCCCAGATCGGCGGCCTCGCGGCGGGCGGCGCCATCCTCGCCTTCACCGGACCCGAAGGAGCACTCACCGTCACCGCGGTCCTGTCCCTTCTGGCGGCCGCGGTGCTGCGCTACGGCCTGCCCGACCTCCCGGCCAGGAACGCGACGGGCGCCGGCTCCCCCGGCGACGACACGAAGGACGGTGGCCTTCCCGACGAAGACCTCTCCGGCGCCGACCTTCCTGACGCCTGTCTTCCAGGCGGCGGCTCCCTCACCGAGGAGAAGAGCAAGGCGAGTGCCCGGACCGTCGCGGGTGGCGGCGCCGTACGGGAGACGCTGCGCGTCAACCGGGCCCTGCTGACGGACCGCCGCGTACGCGGACTGCTGCTCACGCAGTGGTTGCCGGTCTCGCTCGTGGTGGGTGCCGAGGCGATGATGGTCCCCTACCTGGGAAACACCGCGGGGTTCGCGCTCGCCGCCGCCTCCCTCGGCCTGGCGGTCGGAAACTTCGTCATCGCCCGGTTCGTCTCGCCCGCCGGAAGGGAACGACTGGCGTTCTCCTTCGCGATCGTGTCGGGCATCCCCCTGCTCGCCTTCGCCCTCCAGCCGGGACTCGCCGGAGCCGCGCTGATCGTGATGCTCGCCACCGCGGCGTCGAGCGCCTGCCAACTGGGGTTGCAGCGGTGGTTCGTGGACGCGGTGCCGGAAGCCGTGAGGGGGCAGGCCTTCGGCCTGGCCGCCGCGGGAATGATGACCGGCCAGGCCGTGGGCGGCGCCCTCGCCGGCGTCGCCGCCGAGCTGACCTCCCCGCACACGGCGATCGTCCTCATGGGAGCCGTGACCGTCCTCAGCTCCCTCGCCCTGCACCGCCCCCTGAGAACCGGCGGACAGCCGCCCGCATGACGATGCTCCGCCCCAGGAGACCGGGCATGGTTCGTCATCAACAGGAGATCAGGGGGTCAGAGGTCGACGCTCTCGCCGGGGGTGAGGCGCCGGATGTCGGCCCCGAGCCGTTCGGCCTCGCCGGCGAGCACGCTCTCCAGCACCTTGACGCCCCAGTCGTTGATCAACCCGTCGTGGATCGCGTACGCGCGCCGGGGTGCCATCGTCCGCAGGTAGACGATCATGTCGGGAACCGTCATCCAGGGAGCCTGGCCGGGCACCAGCAACGTCGGCACGTCGACGACGGTGAGCGCGTCGCCGGGGTGGAAGACCTCCCCGTCGACGACGAACCCGACGTTGTCCACCGGCGGCACGTCGGGATGGCTGAAGTGGTGTTTCTCCCCCACGACGGTCACCTCGAACCCGGCGGCCGCCAGCACGTCCCCCGCACGCACGACCCGTACGCTGTCGCCCAACTCGGTCAGGTGCCGGGCCACGCCGGGACAGGTGTGGACGACGAGACGCGGATTCTCGGCGACGGCCGCGCGCAGACGGTCGGGTTCGAAGTGGTCGAAGTGCTCGTGGGTGACGAGCACGGCCTCGGCCCCGGTGATGGCATCGGTCTCGGGAGTCATCGCACCGGGATCGATGACGAGGCTCCGCCCTTCTTTCTCCAGCCGTACGCATGCGTGTCCGAGTTTGGTGAGTCTTATCGTCATGCGCCCATCCTGCTCACCCGCAGCGCCTCCTTGATCGGATCCGCCGAGGGCGAACAGGCACCGACGGGTCGTACGCGGAGACGGACGCCGGGTGGGTCAGGGGCGGGTCAGACGGTCGTACACGGTCGCGGCCGTCAGGCCGTAGGCCAGGTGCGGGACGATGTCGGAGACCCAGGACGAGGCGTCCCACTCGCGCGGATCGGTCAGGCCCAGTGTGGTGAGGGGGGCCACGCTCGCGGCCATCGCCATCGCCGACAGCCCCAGGGCGGCCAACGGCGGCGGAACGCGACGGTCTTCGGTGAGCAGGCCGTACAGCCCGCCGACACCCAGGCCCGTCGCGTACCCGAGCAGCGCGCCCATGCCCTCGCGCCTGCTGTCGGCGGCCTCCCCCGAGCCGAGGTCGGCACCCGCGCGCTCGGCCAGCTTGCCCGCGGCCTCGGCCGGCAACCCGCTCGCGGCCCGGCCACGTACGACCATGTCCAGGTAACCGGCGATGTTCAGCGCGGTGGTGCCCGCCGCGCCGGCGAGGATCCCCGCCACCGGGCTCACGCCCGTCGCCTTCCCGCCGGGCGCGGGCAGGCCGGATCGTGGATGTGCCCTGACCCCGTGGCGGTCCTGGCCCGTGGCCGTCGCCGCGGAACGGCTGTCCTCCACCCCTGCGACATGCGTTCTCCCCCGAGTCGGCAACGAGGTCGGTATGCCCGCCGTCGTCACGGCCAACCCCGCGCCGACCTGCGCCTTCGCGGGGCCGGAGGCAGCGGGGAGACAGCGGGGGACAGGGGCAGCGGTGGGACAGGGGTCAGCGGTGGGAGAGGGAACCGCTCCTGACGCCAGAGGCGTGCAGGTCGGTCTCCACCCGCGCGGCGGTGGCGAGCAGCGGCGGGAGCAGATCGCGACGGGCGGACTCCGGGGTCGTCCGGCTCGCGTGCGAGGAGATGTTGATCGCGGCGCTCACCCGTCCCGAACGTTCCCTGACGGGGACGGCGATCGAGCGCAGGCCCTCCTCCAACTCCTGGTCGACCATGGCCCAGCCCTGGGCGCGGACCTTCTCCAACTCGGTCCTGAGGGCGGCGGGGGAGGTGATCGTGTTGGGGGTGAACCGGTGGAACTCGACGCGCCCTAGGTAGGCGTCGAGGTCGTCGGGCGGCAGCCAGGCGAGCAGCACCCTGCCCATCGAGGTGCAGTGGGCCGGGAAGCGGGTGCCGATGTTGATGGTCACCCGCATGATCCTGCTGGTGGCCACCCGGGCCACGTAGACGACGTCCTCGCCGTCGAGCACCGCCACCGACGCCGACTCGCGCACCTCGGCGACGAGGCGTTCGAGGTGCGGCTCGGCCACCTCGGGCAGCGAGAGACCGGACAGGTAGGCGTACCCGAGATCCAGGACGCGGGGGGAGAGCGCGAACAGCCGCCCGTCGGTCCTGACGTAGCCGAGGTTGACGAGCGTCAGCAGGAACCGCCGGGCCGCGGCCCTGGTCAGGCCGGTCGCGCGGGCCACCTCGCTGAGCGTCAGCTCGGGGCTCGTCGCGCTGAACGCCTTGATCACCGAGAGCCCGCGTGCCAGTGACTGCACATGCTCCGAGCCACGGTCAATCGGTTCCGTCATCCCCGCCCTCCCCGTTTCCCTCGGAGCCCAGCACCGCCCGTGCCACCGCGAACGCCCGGTTGGCGGCGGGCACGCCCGCGTAGATCGCGGTCTGCAGCAGGACCTCCTTGATCTCCTCCTCGGTCAGGCCGATGCGGAGCGCGGCCCTCACGTGCATGGCCAGCTCGTTCTCGTGCCCGAGCGCGGCGAGCATGGCCAGCGTGACACAGCTGCGGGTGCGCCGGTCCAGGCCGGGGCGGGTCCAGATCTCGCCCCAGGCGTACCTGGTGATGAACTCCTGGAAGTCCGCGGTGAACGGGGTGGTCGTCGCGACGGCGCGATCCACGTGCTCGTCGCCGAGCACGGCCCGGCGCGTCGCGTCCCCGGCCTCCCACCTCTTCGTGTCGCTCATCTCTCCGGTCTCCCCGGGCCTCCGCGCATCCACGTCGCTCATTCTTCGGGCCTCCCGCGCTTCTGTCCGTCCAAGCCGCTCATTCGTCCGGCCGCCCCGCCCGTGCCCCGGCTTCCCGCCCGCCCGTGCCGCTCATTTTCCGGTCTCCCGTCCGTCCATGCCACTCGTCCGCAGTCGGTCCGCTCAGGTACGGGCTCATGTGATGTTCTCGTGGGCGGCGAGCGCCCGGTCGACGAAGACGGCGGCGGAGCCGAGGGCGCCCGCCGGATCGAGGGCCGCGTCGATCTCCTCGGCGCTCAGACGGACACCGGGATCGGCGAGCAGGACCTCCCGCAGCTGCGAGCCCTCTCCGGTGGCGCGGGCGCAGGCGGCGTCCACCAGTCGCCGGGCCTCGGGGGTGCCTCCGAGGCGTACGACGACCTGCTCGGCCATGAGCAGCCCGCGGGTCGCGCCGAGGTTGGCGCGCATCCTCGCGACGTCCACGGTGAGGCCCTCCAGCACCTCACGGAGCCAGGAGGCGGCGCTGCCGACGAGCCTGAACAGTTCGCCCAGCGTCTCCCACTCGGCCTGCCAGGGGCCGGCCGCGCACTCGTGCTCCTGGACCATGCCGTCGAGGATCGAGGCGACCAGCCCGGGGACGCGCTGGACGCAGGCGAGTACGGACATCGAACCCACCGGGTTGCGCTTGTGCGGCATCGCGCTGGAGGTGCCCCGGCCGGGCCCCGTCGGCTCGGCGACCTCCGCCACCTCGGTCTGGGCGAGCAGCTTCACGTCGTTCGCGGTCTTGCCGAGTGTCCCGGCGGCGGTGCCGAGTGCGCAGGCGAGCCGGGCCACCGGGGTCCGGTCGGTGTGCCAGGGGACGACCGGCTCGGCGAGTCCCAGCTCGGCCGCGAGGAGTGGCGGCACCTCATGGCCCCGCGCGCCGAGGACCGAGAGGGTGCCCGCCGCCCCTCCGTACTGGACCGGCAGCGGCACCCGCGCGAGGCCGGTCCTGGCGTGGTCCAGCGCGCTCAGCCAGCCCGCCGCCTTCAGCCCGAACGTGATGGGTACGGCGTGCTGCAGCACGGTACGTCCGGCCATGACGGTGTCGCGGTGTTCGGACGCCAGTCGCGCGCAGGCGTCCGCGCAGGCCGACAGGTCGGTGAGGACCGGTGCGAGGGCGCGACGGGCGATCAGCATGGCCGCGGTGTCGTTGACGTCCTGGCTGGTGGCGCCGTAGTGGACAAACCGCCGCAGCTCCGGCTCGATCCGTTCTCGCAGGGCGGCGACCAGGGGGATGACGGGGTTGCCGGTCCGTGCGGCCTCGCGGCCCAGTTCGGCGACGTCGTACAGCTCGGGACGGCAGGCCGCGGCCAGCGCGGCGGGCACCTCGGCGGGGACGAGGCCGACCCCGGCCTGCGCGCCGGCGAGCGCGGCCTCGACGTCCAGCATGGCGGCGAGCCAGGCGACGTCCGACACCCGCGCCGACGCCTCGCCCCTGGCGAACATCCCTGAGAACAGACCGGTGGAGGGGCCTGAAGACGCGCCGGACGCGCCGGACGGGTTGGGCGGGTTGGGCGGGCCGGGATGCGGATCGGAGAACAGGCCGGGAGAAAGGTCGTCGGGAGAGGGGCCGGAGGACGGGCCGCCGGTCGCGGGAGAGATCATGTCCACCTCCGGGTGGTTCGGACGCCGCTCAGGAGCCCGTTCCCTCAAGGACGACGGCGAGGCCCTGGCCCACGCCGATGCAGATCGCGGCCAGACCGTACCCGCCGCCCCTGCGGTGCAGTTCGTGGGCGAGGGCGCCGAGGATGCGCGCCCCCGAGGAGCCGAGGGGGTGACCGAGGGCGATGGCGCCGCCGTTGACGTTCACGATCTCGGGGTCGAGGTCGGGCCACTCGGCGAGGCAGGCCAGCGACTGGGCGGCGAACGCCTCGTTGAGCTCGACCACACTCAGGTCGGACCAGCCGATGCCCGCCCGCTTGAGTGCCGTACGGGCCGCGTCGACGGGTCCGATGCCGAACAGGTGCGGCTCGACGCCGATCACCGCGCGGGAGACGATCCTGGCCAGCGGGTCCCGCCCGGATCGGGCGGCACCCGCCTCGTCGCCGATGAGCAGCGCGGCGGCGCCGTCGTTGAGGGGGGAGGCGTTGCCCGCGGTGACGGTGCCGTCGGGGCGGAAGACCGGCTTCAGGCCGGACAGGGACTCCTGGGTCGAGTCGGCCCTGACGGACTCGTCGTGGTCGAGGGCGTCGAGCGGGACCACCTCGCGCTGGAAGACGCCGCGCTCCCAGGCCGCCGCCGCGAGCCGGTGGCTGCGCAGCGCGAACCGGTCCTGGGCCTCGCGGCCGATGGCGTAGCGGTTGGCGAGGATCTCGGCGCCCTCGCCCAGGGCGACCGTCCACTCGGCGGGCATCCGGGGGTTGACCATGCGCCAGCCGAGGGCCGTGTCGTGCAGGGACCGCTCTCCCCGCTCGAAGCCCCTCGCGGGCTTGGGCATCACCCACGGCGCCCGGCTCATCGACTCGGAGCCTCCGGCGACCACCAGGGACGCGTCGCCCACGGCCACCGCGCGGGAGGCGGCGATCGCCGCCTCCAGGCCGGAGCCGCACAGCCGGTTGAGGGTCGTGCCGGGCACCGTCACCGGCAGCCCGGCGAGGAGCACGGCCATCCGTGCGACGTCCCGGTTGTCCTCGCCCGCGCCGTTGGCCGCGCCGAAGAACACATCCTCGATCGCGGCCGGGTCGAGGGCGGGGGCGCGGTCGGCCAGCGCGCGGACGACGTGGGCGGCGAGGTCGTCGGGGCGGACGCCCGACAGGGCCCCGCCGTACCGGCCGATGGGCGTGCGGACCGCGTCGAGGATGTAGACGTCGTTCACGGTGGAGGGCTCCTGTCTGGGAGTGCTCGGAGGTCGCGGCCGCCGGTCTGAGGGTGCGCGAAGGTCGTGGTCGCGGCGGACCTCGCCGCCGCTGTCCGCGGGGTCGATCCCTCGATGATCGTTCCTTGACATATCCGACATAAGCGGCGTAGCTTCCGCGATACGTCTCGTTCGTTCAGGGAATCATTGTTCGCATAACGAACATTACCCCTTAGTCCTTTCCCTCGGGAGGTCCCGTGCCCCGTACGACCCTCATGGATGCGAAGACGTGGGCCGGGCAGGTCTTCGGGAACGGCTGGGTCACCTCGCACGCGGGAGACGCGGCCGTGGTCGAGCCCGCCACCGGAGCCGAACTCGGCAGGGTCGGCGTGGCGGGGGCCGAGGACGTGGCGGCGGCGGCCGTGCTCGCCGTACGGGCGCAGCGGGAGTGGGCGGCGGCCTCCTTCGAGGAGCGGGCGGCCGTGCTGCGACGGGCCGGGAGGCTGTTCGAGGATCACGCGGAGGAGATCCAGGACTGGATCGTTCGCGAGGCCGGGTCGATCCGCCCCAAGGCGGGTGTGGAGACACACGTCGCCGCCCAGGAGTGCTACGAGGCCGCCGCGCTGGCGTCCCAGCCGCCGGGAGAGATCCTGCCGACCGTCAAGCAGCGGCTCAGCCTGGCCAGGCGCGTACCGGTGGGGGTGGTCGGCGTGATCGCGCCGTTCAACTTCCCGCTCATCCTCGCCATCCGTTCGGTCGCCCCTGCGCTCGCCCTGGGCAACGCGGTGATCCTCAAGCCCGACCCGCGCACCGCCGTCTCCGGGGGTGTCGCCATCGCCCGCGTCTTCGAGGAGGCGGGGCTGCCGTCCGGCCTGCTTCAGGTGCTGCCGGGAGGGGTGGAGGCGGGGCAGGCGCTCGTCGGCGATCCGCTGGTACGGGTGATCTCCTTCACCGGCTCGACCTCGGCGGGACGCGCGGTCGGCGAGGCGTGCGGGCGGCTGCTCAAGCGGGTGCATCTGGAACTCGGCGGGAACAGCGCGCTCATCGTCCTGGACGACGCGGACCTGGACCTCGCGGTCTCCGCGGGCGCGTGGGGCTCCTTCCTGCACCAGGGACAGATCTGCATGACCACCGGACGCCACCTGGTGCACTCCTCGATCGCGGAGGAGTATGTGGCCCGGCTCGCGGAGAAGGCCGACCACCTGCCGGTCGGCGATCCCGCGAGCGGGCAGGTCGCGCTCGGCCCGCTCATCGACTCGGGCCAGCGGGACAAGGTTCACAACCTGGTCACCGCGAGCGTCGACGCCGGGGCGCGGCTGGCGGCGGGCGGCACCTACGAAGGGCTCTTCTACCGGCCCACGGTCCTGGCGGACCTGCCCGAGCGCGCTCCCGCCTACGTCCAGGAGGTGTTCGGCCCGGTGGCGCCCGTCGTGCCGTTCTCCACGATCGAGGAGGCCGCCGCGCTGGCGTCCGACAGCGAGTACGGCCTGTCGCTGGGCATCCTCACCCGCGACGCGATGCGGGGCCTCGCGCTGGCCGACCTCGTTCCCACCGGGATCGTGCACGTCAACGACCAGACGGTGGACGACGAGCCGGTGGCCCCGTTCGGCGGGGTCGGGGCCTCGGGCACCGGCTCGCGTTTCGGCGGGGGACGGGCCAACATCGAGGCTTTCACCGAGACCCGCTGGGTGACGATGCAAGGAAATATCGCGACCTACCCCTTCTGATCGCCTGACCCGACTTCCCCCGACGGTGCGCCGTGACGGCGGCAGGCCGGGTCCTGACACCCATTTGTGATGACCCAACTGCCCCTGACGGTGCGCCGTGAGGCTTATGGGAGAGTTGGGCAATGTCCGAACGGGGAGTCAGTGTGTCGCGGGCGTCGGGGACGCCGTTGATGCCGCCGGTGTCGTCTGCGTCGCGGGTTCTGCTCATCGCGGGTTTCGTGCTCGCGTCGCTCAACCTGCGGCCCGCGCTCGCGGGCTTCTCACCGGTGCTGGACGAGATCATGAACGATCTCGGGCTGAACGCCGCCGGGGGAGGGGCGATCACCACGGTCATGGTGGTCTGCCTGGGCGTCCTCGGCCCGCTCGCCCCCCTGCTCGCCCGCCGCTTCGGCCTGGACCGCACACTTCTGGCCGGGCTGCTGATCCTGGCGGCCGGGGTGACACTGCGCGCCGCGGGAAGCGTCCCGGCCCTCTACGCGGGCGCCGCCGTCGCCGGTACGGCCATCGCGGTGATGAACGTCGCGATGCCCGGCGTGGTCAAGCAGCACTTCCCCTCGCGGGTCGGGCCGTTCACCGCGATCTACGTCTCCGGCCTGGTGCTGGGCGCCGCCCTGGCGTCGGGTTCCGTGGTGCCGATCGAGCGGGCCACCGGGCTCGGCTGGCGCGAGGTGACCGCGATGACCGCGATCCCCGCACTGGCCGCGGCGGTGCTCTGGCTGCCACAGGCGCTGCGCCGCCCCGCTCGCCAGGAGGCCGCGCCCAGGCCGTTCGCCCTGCTGCTCCGCAGCCGGGTGACCTGGTACGTCACCGCCTACATGGGCATACAGTCGCTCACCTTCTACATCATGCTGGCCTGGATACCGACGATCTTCAAGGACGCGGGACTCCCCGCCGACCAGGCCGGATACATGCTCAGCCTCACCAACCTGGCCCAGGTCGCGGCCACGCTGACCGTCCCGGTGCTCGCGGGACGCGCCCGGTCACAGGTGCCGTACGTCACCGCCGCGACCGTTCTCACGATCGCCGGATACCTCGGGGTGCTGTTCGCGCCGGCCGCTCTGCCGTGGCTGTGGATGATCGTCCTTGGGGTGGGGCAGGGCGCCTCGATCGCGCTCGCCCTGCTCATCATCACGCTCCGCGCGCCCGACCCGGTCTCGGTGACCGCGCTGTCGGCCGTCGCCCAGTCCGTCGGCTACACGCTGGCCGCGCTCGGACCGCTCCTGATCGGAGCTCTCCACCAGCTCTCGGGCGGCTGGACACTGCCGCTGCTGGCGGGGCTCGGCGCGTGCGCCCTGCAACTGGGAGCCGGATTCCTGGCGGGCCGTCCGGTCACGGTGGTCGGCACGGACGGCTCACACCCGGCAGAGGGCTCACCCTCCTCGGCCTGAGCGGACGGCTCACGCCCGGCCGAGGACTCGCCCTCCCGGAACGCACGCCCCCGCCGGGCCGAAGACCCGTCCTCCCCGGGACGGCTCACGCCCCGCCGGGGACTCGTTCGTCCCGGCCCGACACCCGCTCCGGCTTCTCTCCGGCTCAGAAACCGTACCTTTACGAGTCGCTGTCCCCACGACCCGTTTCCTTTGCGAGTCGTTGTCCCACCGGCCATCTGGGCCTTCTAGCGTCCTGAACATGATCCGTAGGCTTCTGTCCGCGGCGCTGGCGGTCCTCGCGACCGGTACCGTCGCCGTTGTGCTGCAGCAACCCGAACCCGCCACCGCCGAGCCCCGTGGCCGCGAACCCGTCGTCATCGGCCACCGGGGCGCCAGCGCGTACCGGCCCGAGCACACCCTGCTCTCGTACGAGACCGCGATCGCGCTGGGTGCCGACTACATCGAGCCCGACCTTGTCTCGACGAAGGACCACGTGCTGGTGGCCAGGCACGAGAACGAGATCGGCGGCACCACGGACGTCGAGAGCCACCCCGAGTTCGCGGGGCGCCGGACGACCAAGACGATCGACGGGGTCTCGATCACCGGCTGGTTCACCGAGGACTTCACGCTCGCCGAGTTGAAGACGCTCAGGGCCGAGGAGCGCATCCCCGACCTGCGTCCGAACAACACCGCCTTCAACGGACTCGCGGAGATCCCGACCTTCGACGAGGTCGTCGCGCTCGCCAAGCGGAGCGGGGTCGGCGTCTACCCCGAGACCAAGCACCCGAGCTACTTCGACTCCATCGGGCTCTCCCTGGAGGAGCCGCTGCTCGAGGTGCTCGGCCGCCACGGCTGGCGCGGGAGCCGCGACCCGGTCTTCATCCAGTCCTTCGAGACCGCCAACCTGCGCGAGCTGAGGAAGAAGACCAGGTTGCCGCTGATCCAGCTCATCACCGCCACCGGCGCCCCGTACGACTGGGTCGCCGCCGGAGACCCGCGCACCTACGACACGATGGTCACCCTCGAGGGGCTCCGTGACGTGGCGGGCTACGCGGACGGTATCGGCGTCGACACCAGGCGGATCGTGCCCGCCGGTCCCGACGGCCGCCTCCTGCCGCCCACCACGCTCGTCCGCGACGCCCACCGCGCCGGTCTGAAGGTCCACACCTGGACCGTGCGGAACGAGAACACGCAGCTCCCGGTGGACTTCCGGCTCGGTGACCCGGCGAGCCCGGCCTACCCGCGCGCCACCGGCAACGTGATGGGCTGGCTGGAGAGGCTCTACTCCCTCGGCGTCGACGGTGTCTTCGCCGACGACCCGGGCATGGCCAACGCCGTCAGGGCGCGCGTCTTCTAGAGCGTCAAGCCGCCGTGACGAACGTATGAGCCCGTGATGAGGTGTCCGGCCGCCGCACCCGTGAACGACGGGTGCGGCGGCGAGGACGGGGGCACTCGGCACCGAGTCGGGCGGCGAGGGCAGCCCCGGTGGCTCCTGTCAGGCGACGCCGGCCATCTGCTCGGCGTCGTCCATGGGACGCAGCTCGTCGGCGTAGCTGACCGAGACGCGGCGCATCACGCCGCTGTCGCTGATGGAGTACTGGCCCAGGCGCCACAGCGGCGGCGAGTACGCGTGGATCGAGACGCTGCCGTGAACCGCGCCGGTCAGCCGGTGGATGTGGTCGGGACCGAAGGAGAAGGACTCGCCCTCCGAGATCACGGTCTCCAGGTGCTCGCCGCCGATGCGGGGGTTGCACTCCAGAAGCGTTCCGGCCACCACGCGGACCGCCCCCGAGGAGGTGTCGTGGTCGTGCCAGCCGGTGTCGTCCTCGGGCCGCCAGCACAGCAGCCAGACGTCCACGTGGGAGTCGCGGTAGAGGGAGGCGAAGTGGCGTCCGCCCTCCTCGGGGAACTCCACCTGCTCCTCCCACCGGGACGGGTCGGCGGCCAGCTCGTTGACCAGGTCGAGGAGTTCGCGCCGGTCGAGGGCGCGAGCGGGCAGGGCCTCGTAGTTCATGGGGTCTCACCGCCGACCGGTCCGGAGACCGCGATGTCCACTCGTCCGGTGTGAATGGCGTGACCGGCGCGGTCGGCGGGCCGGGCGGCTCGTGCGCGCGGCGGGCTCGCGGCTCCGGTCGCCGGGAGCGCACAGCTCTCGCGGCCCTGGTACTGGTTCACTTGCGCGACTCCTTTCCGTTCAGCAGGCGGTTCGGGTTGGTGACCGCGATGGCGTGCCAGGCGGCGTCGCCGAGCGCGGGGTCGGGTGCGATGGCGTAGGGCTGGTCGGAGCCGCTCACCACGACGTCGACGCCGAGTTCGCGGACGATCGCGTCGATGGCGCGCGGGCCGTAGGAGGAGGTCTCCAGGAACAGGTCGGGATCGACCTGTCCCCGGCCCTCGCCGCCCCGGTTGGCCAGGCGCTCGGAGTGGAGCGGTGCCAGCCCGGCGAGCAGCGAGAAGCAGACCCGCAGGCGGGGGTGGCGGGACCGTCCGAAGGCGGTGAAGGCGTACCACGCGGCGTGCATCTGCTGCACGTACGGCACGACGGCGGGCCACCAGCCGGGCCCCTCCGGCTCGGTGGCGGGTCCCGGGTGCACGAAGAGCGGCAGGTCGCGCTCGGTGAGGACGTCCAGCAGCGGGGCGACCCTCGCCAGACCCGCGGCGTCGCGCACCGCGGTCGCGGGCAGTTGGAGCCCGACGAGTCCGGGTCGCGCGTCCGTCCTGCCGTTCTCGACGCCACTCTCCGTGCCGCTCTTCGCGGCACTCTCCGTGCCGCCCGCCGTGTCGCGGTCCTTCGCGTCGTCTCGTACGCCGTTGCGGATGTCGTCTCCCGTCGCGTTCCGTACACCGTGCCGGGCGTCGCCTCGTGTGTCGAGGGTCTTGGCGAGCCTGGCGGGGTCGATCTCGCTGAGGCAGGTCGCCGCCCAGGCGCCGAAGGGCGCGGGCAGGGCGAGGGCGTCCTCGTGGTAGGCGTCGATGATCGGCCAGGCGTCCTCGGGGGGCAGGGACTCGATGCCGAGCGGGCTGGACAGCGACACGAGGGCGAGGTCGAGATCCGTGTTCAGCGCGAGGCGTCCGGCGAGGTCATGATCGGCGGGGTCGACCTCGTAGGTGGGCTCGCCGTCCAGGTGGAGGGTCCAGCCGTCGAGCCGGGGCGCGGCCGTACGCCGTCTGAGCGCGTCCACGAACGCGGGCGTCCACAGATGCTGGTGAACGTCGACGGTCACGACGGATCTCCTCCTTCCACGCTTCGCGGCATTCCCTACCTAGAATAGGGGTAAACGCTCTCACCTTGCCACATCCAACAGTGACACGGTTCAGTGAACCGTTTCAGTGAACCGCTTCACCCTGCATCGTGTCAATACCTCCCGACACCTCCCGACTTCCTTCGGCGCCTCTGATCGCGCGGGGAACGCGCCCTCGAAGGTCCCGGGGAATAGGCTGGACCGATGCCCCAGCCCCGGAAACGAGCGACCATCCGTGAGGTGGCGAAGGCCACCGGTCTGTCACCGGCCTCTGTCTCCTACGCCCTGCGTGGCATGCAGGTGTCGGAGGAGACCATCGAGCGGGTGCGCCGGGCCGCGGCCGAGCTCGGCTACGAGGCCGACCCGATCGCCCGGGCTCTGGCCAGCGGCAGGACCGGCATGATCGGACTGCTCTGCGGCTCCCTGGAGGATCTCTGGCAGCAGGCGCTCGCCGTGGGCATCGGCCGCGCGCTCAAGGACAACGACCGGTACGCCCTCATCCTGGACGCCGCCGGAGACCCCGCCAGGGAGAAGACGCTCGCCAGACAACTCCGCGACCAGCGGGTGGACGCGCTGATCGTGCAGCCGGTCGATCCCGCGGCGCCGCTCTGGGCCGAGCTGTGCGAGGGGCTGCCGGTGGTGTCGATCGGTGACGCCCTGGCCGGGGCACGCGCCGCGGGCGAGGTCGTCTTCGACAACCGGGCCGGGGTGACCCTCGCCCTGGAGCACCTGCGCAAGCGGGGGCACCGGCGCCTGGCCGTCCTCACCTCGACCCGGGCCAGCACTCCCGACCGGCCCGCGGACGTGCACGTCATGGCCGAGGCCGGGAGGCTGGGACTCGACATCGAGATGGTCACCGCCTCGCAGTCGCTGGGACCGGCCACCCGGGTCGCGGGCGAGATGCTCGACGCCGGACACCGGGCGTTCTTCTGCTTCGCCGACTCGATCGCCTACGGCGTCTACGCGGCCTCGGCCGAGCGGAAGCTCGCCATACCGTTCGAGGTGTCCGTGATGGGCTACGACGACCACCCCATGTCGGGCCTGCTCACCCCCGGCCTGACCACGGTCGACTGGGACATCGACGGCATCGTCCGCGCCGCCGTCCGTATCGTCGTGGCCGCCGCCGACGGCACCGCCGCGCGCCGCCGCCGTATCGTCCAGGCCCCCCAGCTCCGCGAACGCGGCTCGGTGAGCTGACCCGGCCACGTGAACCTCACGGGTCGTGAAGAACTCGGAGGTCTCAGGGGGCGAGACCGGGCAGGAGCCCGCGCGCCGCGTCGAGGTCGGCGTCCAGCGGGCGGTCGCGCATCGCCGGATCGAGCGGCAGGTCGCAGGGCAGGCCGCGCTGCCGCAGGGCTCGTACGGAGGCCACCAGCTCGCACGCCAGGACGATCTCCAGCGGTTCGGCGGCGGCGAGCGCGGAGCGGGCCGCCTGCGGGGTGAAGCTCGCGTGGTCCTCGGTGCCGAGGGAGAGCACGGCGCCGCCCAGGGTGACCGGGGCGGCCAGGTGGCGCAGCTCGGCCAGGGCGGAGTGCGCGACGTATTCGAGGATCATCACCCCGGACAGTCCGGGACGTTCGGCGAGGAAGGGGAGCAGTCCCGTGTGGGCCGGATCGTTCAGGGTGGCGAGCCTGGCCGCGCTCAGCGTCGCGGTCTGCACGAGCGCGGCCCGCAGGGCGTCGAGGGCGAGCGCGACCCGCGCGGAGTGGAAGTTGCCGTTGTGCCAGGCCCGGCCACCGGCGATCAGCGGGTTCTCGGGAGCCGCGTTCATCTCCTCGGTGATCGTTCGTTCCGCTCGTCCGAGGGCGTCGAGCACGGCTCCGTGGACCTGTGGAAAGGCCCGGTAGCCGTACGGGTCCTGGACGCGGCGCGGGCTGGTGGAGCCGACCAGGGCGCGCAGCCCGGCCGCCACCTCGGTCTGCTCGGCGCCGCGTTGCACGACGGGGGAGAGCGGTTCGAGCGAGGCATCGATCGCCCGGAAGGAACGGGCCGCGACCGCCGTGGCGGCGGACAGGAGGACCCCCAGACGGTGACAGGCCAGCGCCGCGTCCGCCAGGGTCGCCGCGCCCGAGCTGATGAACGGCAGCGCGTCGACGGAGGCGAGCGCGAACCGGGGTACGGGATCCCCCGGCCGCGTCCCCGGAGGGCCGCCTTCGGCTCGCTCCCAGGACCGGGTGTCCCCGGTCCCGGCTTCGGTTCCGGTCCCGGTTCTGGTTTCGGCCTCGGTCGGGGGATTCCGGGTGTCCCCGGCTGGTGCCTCGATCCGTACGGTGTCCGAGGGCCGGGTCCAGGGAAGCTCGCCGAGGAGACAGAGCGCGGTGGTGGCGAGGGCGGTGAGGTCGCCGGTGCCGATGGCGCCGTAGGTGCGGATCGGCGGGGTGAGGCCCAGGTTGACGGCGGCGGTGAGAACGGGAAGGAGGGCCGGGTCGACCCCCGAGCCGCCGGCCAGCAACTGGTTGAGACGGACGACGAGGGTGGCGCGGGCGCGGAACGCCTCGATCGTGGGCCCGGCGCCGCCCGCGTGGCTGCGGAGCAGGTCCAGGCCGGTGTCCTCGGTCTCCACGTCCTTGTTGGCGCCCACCCCGGTGGTCCGGCCGTACACGGGCCCGTTGAGCAGGCCGGCCATCCGCCACGCCGCCTGCGCGCGGGCGGTGGAGCCCAGCGCGATCCCGGAGCCGTGGGCCGCCCGGTCGACCTGCTCGCAGGTCAGGTGGGCGCCGTCAAGGACGAAGGTCATCCGCTCAGTCGCCGACGATCGCGTCGAAGATCAGGTCGAGCAGCCAGCTGACCAGGGCGATGACGATCGCTCCCCAGAACGCGGCCCAGAAGCCGTCGACGTGGAAGGGTACCCGGAGCTGTTCGGCGATCCAACTGGTCAGCAGCAGCAGACCGGCGTTGACCACCAGGGCGAACAGGCCGAGTGTGAGGATGTAGAAGGCGCAGCCGAGCGTCGCGATGATCGGCTTCAGGACCGCGTTGACGACCCCGAAGATGAGGGCGACGACGACGAGCGTGCCGATCTCCTTGGCCGGGCTCGCCGCGGACACGGCGATACCGCTCACGAGTTGGGTCGCCGCCCATAGAGCGGCTGCTACGACCACTATTTTGATGAGTATTTTCACGTTTCGGCATCCTCGCATGGATGGTTGGACGGGCGATAGGTCCACATCTTGAGAGTGGATATATGCGTATAACAGGGAGTCTGCTGTATCGCCCCGGCATCTGCGGCTCCGATCGTCACCGGGTGACACGGAGGCACCGGTCGCCCCGATCGGCGGGACGGCGAGCCGCCCCCGGCTCCCGTGGAGAGTTTCGCATCCGTGACCGTATGCGGTCATGAAAGTGGCGAGATCCTGTCAGGCGTGCCGTTCCTCGGCGGGAAGGGCCTCCGCCGGATGGGAGAGTCCCAGGTGAGGAGCACGAATCGCCGAGGAGGGCCGCATCATGTCCGATAACCGATCGTCCGCCGACCGACAGGGGGAGCCGTCCGCGCGAGCCGGGAGGAGCCCCGGGGTGGAACCCGGGAGGGGGCTCGGGACGGGGGCCGGGAGGAGTCCCGAGGAGGGAGCCGGAACGAAACCCGGTGCGGAACCCGGGACCGAATCACGTCCTGTCCCCAAGCCGGGACCTCCGCCCAGGCCGGGGCCGGTTCCCAAGCCGGGGCCTCCGCCGAAGCCGGGCCCTCCACCCAAGTCCGGTCCCGGGACCGGCGCGGGGACGGAAGCCGGGCCGGGGACGGAAGCCAGGTCGGCGGACATGATCGACGAAGTGGCCCCATGACTCTGCGAGACCAAGATCATCTTAGCTGGGGCCGTGGTCGACGGGCGGAGAACGCCCTTCGGACGTTCATCGACATGCTTTCGCGGCGCCACCACGGGAAAAACGCCGCCCCGGCCGACGCGCTGACGGTGCATACCGTCAATTGCGCATGATGGTCATATTCTCGGGGCAGAAGGGGCGTGAGGGGGTGGGTCTGTTGGAAACGGACGAGCTTGAGACGCTGTCGGCCCAGGAACTGCATGATCGCGCGGTGCACTACGCCGTGCACCACGGAGATCTCGGCTTTCTGTGGGAGTTGCTCACGTTGATCCCCGCGGCGAACGCGTCCACGGGCAGCGAGACTGAGACGACCAACGACCTCAGCAAGGTCTCGGCCCTGCTCAGCGACGCGATGGCCTCGGGCCACGGAGAGCTGGGAGAGGCGTTGCGGCCGTTCTACATCGAATACCTCTCCAAACATCCCGAAGCCTGAGGCGAGTCCCGTTCCCGCCTCAACCCGGACGTTCCTCCGCCTGCGAGCCTCTGTAGGGTGATCGGCAGGTTCTCAGGGGAGGGACGCCATGGCACAGGTGAGAGTGGAGCGGACCGAGGACGGGTTCGTGGCGCGCAACGACCGCGGAGCCGAGGTCGCGATGGGCGGCGGTGACGAGCAGGGGGTGTTCACCCCTGTCGAGCTGCTGCTCGCCGCGCTCGGCGGCTGCAACATCGTCACCGTGGAGCCGCTCACTGCCCAGCGCGGCCATCGCCTGGTCCGCCTCGCCATGACCGTCCAGGCCGAGAAGATCGAGACGTCCAGGCTGGGGCCGATCACCATCACCTACGACGTGGAACTGCCCGAGGGCGACGAGAAGGCCGCCGAGGTCCTCCGCGCCGTGGCCCACCGCGTCGAGGAGAAGTACTGCACGGTGAGCCGCGCTCTGAAGGACAATACCGAGATCAACCTCGAACTCCCCTGACGACCCCCGCCGGGTGCCCCAACCGATGCGCCACCGACCCCGAACCAATGCGATCGCCTCCCTCGATGGCACGTTTCCCCGTGCCCGCAGGGCTGACGGCGCTTCGGTGATACCGGGTCAAGGTTGGGTGTAGGCGCAAAATCAACCTTTGGATGACGCGCCCGTTGCATTTGACTAGGTAGTGTTGTTGCAGGTCGAGGGGTCTGCGAAGCCCGGGGGGAGCGTTGCAGAGACTTTTCACCGGATAAGAACGCGAGGGGGATCGCGTTCCTGAGCGGAGCCGCCCGAGTCTTGGGGGAGACAACGGCAAAGCCCGCGAAGAGGCCGGGGCCGGACAGTTGGGGGACTGTCCGGCCCCGCGTCTGTTCAGCGGCGGGTCCGGATCCCGGGCGACTCACGGGCGGATCCGCACAGGGTCCGACCGGGATCAACCGGGGTGCGAGCGCGCTGAGGCTGCTGCTAGAGTTACCTCCGTCGCAAGCGCCGCTAGCTCAGTTGGTTAGAGCAGCTGACTCTTAATCAGCGGGTCCGGGGTTCGAGTCCCTGGCGGCGCACCACCGGCTCAAGCCGATGACCTGGGCACCTTCCGCATCGCGGAGGTGCCCTCAGTCATTTCCGGCCTCGCCTGGCGCCACCGGGCCTTCATCCGGCCGTCGTCCGGTGCTTATCCGGCTTCCACCAGACCTTCACCCGGTCCTCACCCGGCCGTCGTCCGGCGGTCACCTCCGGCCACCACCCGGGTTTTCCGGAGGTGCCCCTCCCCCGCGCGGCCGTTGCTCCCTCGGCGGACGCAGGTGGCGCAGGACCTGAGCGCGTACGGCGTCGTCGAGCCCGTTGAGCAGGCGGTCGGCACGGCCGTCGGAGGAGGATCTGAGTAGTCCGGCGATGATGGCCGGGGGCAGGTAGCCGAGCACGTCGCACGCCCTTTTCGCCGGCATCGTCTCGATCAGGCGGATGGCGAGCGGGCCCGCCGAGAGGGCTCGGACGATTCCGGCCGTGGTCCGCGTGTCCGTACGCGCGAGGATCTTCGCGGCCTCACCGGGAGGAACGGCGCCCAGCAGGGCGCCGCCCCGCCCGGGGTCGACGTGGCTCAGTGCCTGGCCGGCGCGGGCCGTTCCCATCGCTCGCAGTATCGCGGCGGCCTCCTGAGGCTTGGCCGCCATCACGTTCAGCACGGCGCCGCCGGTCCTCGCCGGAGCCGCGCCGAGGATCGAGGCGGCCCTCGCCGCGGACAGTTCCAGCAGGATCGCCGCCGCGACGCCCGGTTCCATCCGGATCAGCACCCGCTGGACGGCCTCCGTGGGAAGGCGGGCGAGCAGCCGTGCCGCGGATGAGGTCGCCATGGCGCCGAGAACCCGTGCGGTTTCCGCCGGATCCAGCCCTCCGAGGTCCACGGACCTCTCCGGCGTGCGATCCGCGACCGCGGGCACGGGGCGGCGCGAGGGGGAGTGGGCGAGGTGGGGGGAGGGAGGTGAGGGGATCGCTTCGCGACGGTGCGGCGGAGGCGAGGGGGTGAGGTCGGGTGGGGGAGACGCGGGGGGCGCCTGGTGACGGTGCGGTGGAGGTGGGGGAGAGGCGGGGGGCGCCTCGCGGCGAGGCGGTGGAGGCGAGGGCGTGAAGCCGGGAGAAGGGGATGCGGGAGCGGACCGGGATCGGTGCTGCGCGGGGTGACCCCGAGGGGCGTCGACGATCGACCTCAGAACCTCCCTGAGCTCCCGGGCGTCCATCCGCCGCTCGGGTGCCTTACGCAGCAGCCTGACGACCGCGTCGGACAGTGCCCCCGTAAGGGTGAGGGGGGGAGGGGCGTCGAAGGCGATGGCCTTCATGGTGGCCGGCACGCTGCCGCGGAGGAACGGGGAGTGGCCCTCCAGGGCGTGGAAGAGGGTGACGCCCAGGGACCACAGGTCGGCGGGCGGTCCCGAAGGGAGGTCGTTGATCCGTTCGGGCGCCATGTACTCCAGGGTGCCCGCGAAGGTGTTCTGCGAGGTGAGGCGGCCCTCACCGACGATGTGGGCGATGCCGAAGTCGACGAGGAACACCTCGCCCTCCTCGCCGAGGAGGATGTTGGCGGGCTTCACGTCACGGTGAAGCACGTCGGCCCGGTGCGCGGCGGTCAACGCGGCCAGCACCCGCCCGCCGATCTCGGCGGTCCGGCGCTCGTCGAGGGGGCCGCGCTCGATCAGGTCCTGGAGCGAGTGGCCCTTGACGTAGGCCATCACGATCCAGGAGAGGTCGTCCTGCACGACCACGTCGTAGACCTCGACGATGCCGGGGTGCCTGATCCGCGCCGCGGCCCGCGCCTCGCGCAGCACGCGCCGGCGGCGCACGGACAGGGACTCTCCGTTCGGTGACAGGACGAGCTCCTTGAGCGCGACGCGGCGGCCGAGCATCTCGTCCTCGGCGAGCCACACGTTGCCCATCCCGCCGCTGCCGATCACGGACAGGAGCCGGTAGCGGCCGTTGACCACGCGGCCGTTCGTCTCGGGGGTCACGCAGGATCAGTCGTCGTCATCGGGGAACAGCTCGATCCTGCCGGGCCGCTCGCCCGCGGGGCCGCCGCCGGAGTCGGATCTGCGGAACACCCGGGTGTTCGGCATCGCGCGCAGCATGTCGTCCTCGGCGGAGTAGAGGTCGCCGTCCGGGGTGCGAGGGTCGGTCATCCGCGCGGTGTTCGACGGCCCGGCCGGAGTCTGCACCCTGTGGGCGGCGCGTAACGGGTCTGGCTCCTCCCAGATATCCCATATCGATGCGGGGTCGTCGTCGGGGTCCTGCCGCGTCGCGGAACCCGGTGAGGGGATGGCGGAACCGAACTGGGAGCTGTAACTGTCTCGCGCGTCGCGGAACTCCTGCTTCGCCGCGAGGTTGAGGATCTTCTCGTAGTTGCCCGGCTTCTGCATCAGCTTGACCGCGACCGGCAGGCACTCGATCAGCAGGAACAACAGGATCAGCAGGAGGTGGGTCAACCTGAGGGTGATGTCCTCGCCGGACACCTCGTTGAGCGCCTGCAGCCGGATCAGCAGCCCGCCGGTGGCGCGGTTCTCCGCGTCGAACGCGTTCTGCAGGTCGCTCTGGCGCCGCACGGCGGCGTCGAGCGACTCCTGGGTCTTGGGCAGTGCCTGCCTCGCCTGGGCGAGGCGCTCTGACCTGCTGTTCTCGTCCGTGGCGGTGAGCTCCGCCTTGCGCTCCTCGATCTGCCGGTTGAGCAGGTCGACCCGGCTCTTGGCCTTCTCGTACGTTCTCTCACTGGCCTGAGCGAGGGGGCCGTTGCCCTTGCGCGGGCACGTCTTGCCGCCGTAGAGCTGGCACTGCCACTCGTCGTAGAGCTTCTCGGTCTGCTTCTGCTGGGCGTCGCGCTCGGCCGTCAGTGACTTGACCTTCGGGTCCTTGGCGGGATCCAGCGGGACGTCGCCCTCCGAAGTGATCACGTTCTGGAGAGCGGTCACCTCCTTGCGGAGGTCGTCGACTTCACGCCCGACGCTGCCCGCGCTCTGCCGCGTGGCGAATTCGTTGGCGCGCTGCTGTTTGATCTGAACGATCTGCGCGTCGATCTCGGATTTGAAGATCTGCAGCACCAGCGGGGTGGAGATGACGATGCCGAGCAGCACGGCCATGAGGATCCGCGGCAGGGCCACCCGCCAGCGGCGCGACCCGTCGGCGTGCATGGTGCTGACCAGCCAGCGGTCGAGGCTCATGATGGCGAGGCCCCAGACGAGGCTGGCGGGGATGGCGATGAGGAGGGAGACGCCGAGCGCGGAGTTGAGGGCGAACGTCATCGACACGACCGCCAGCACGCTGGTGGTGAGCACCGCCCCGCCGATGCCCTCGAACTTGCCCTGCTCGGTCGGGCAGAGCTTCAGGATTTCTGGGCGTGCGCCGGACAGGGCAATCAGGAGTGTCCTCATCTATTCCCCTTCCGAATGGCGCTCGAACCGGCGGCTATGAACTTTAGGTCACGAGCGCGGGGCGTCGCCATGACATGGACACTATTATAATTCCGTAAGGTGTGATTCCTTATACCGCAGGGAAATCAAGCCCGGGGAGCGTCCCGGAGATGATCATTGTGAGGCCGTCGCGACCTTGACAAAAGGCGGAAAGGGAATTACGCCGCAGATGTTCGGGAATTCGCCGGGGGCTTCGGGAGGCGGGCGGAGTCGTCGCGCCGACGGTGCTCCGTGCCTTTCTTCAGACGCGTTACGGAGGCCATCAGGTGACCGAGCCGGGTGAGGTTCCGCTCCGCAAGGCTCTCGCCGGGGCGGTCGCGGGACTCGACGAGTCCGGGGGGCTGACCGTGGTGGAGGTGGCCGCCGACGGCATCACCACGTTCCACCTGCGCCGCGACGACCTGGGCAGGCCGCGCTGCCGGTTCACCCCGGTGATCCCGTGGACCTCTCTGTCGGGGGAGCACGGGCGCGATTTCGCGCGGGGCGACCTCACGTGGCAGGACCCCGCGCGGCGTGATGCCGCGAGGCAGGACCCCACGGAGGAAGCCGTCCTCCGCGCCGCGGGCGTCCACTCCCATGACGTGCTGATCCTTGTCTGCTCCTTCCCCGACAGTCCTCTGGCCGGGCAGGCGATGACCTGGCTGCACGCGGCGTGTCCGGAGGCGATGGCCTTCGTCCAGGCGGACGTGCGGGTCGACGCGCTGCTGCGCGAGGTCGTCGGGAACGACCCGCTGGACCGCCCGTACGAGCTGGTCGTGCTGAGGCGGAGCGCGGTGACGGGTGGGCTCGAACTCGCCGCTCACCAGCTGTTCGGCATCGGGGCGAGGCCCGGCGCGGTCGCCGAGGTCAGTGCTCGCTGCGAGGCGGGTGACGAGAGGGGCACCGCGTTCGCCGTGGTGGCCTGGGGGCGGAGGCCGCTGCTGCTGTCGGTGCAGTCGGCGAGACTCGTTCCCGGCCTTCACGATTTCACGGTCGAGCTGGAGAGACCCGGCCGGGTCCGTTTCCTCGGTCTGCCGGGGCTGGTGGACGACGACCGCAGCTGGGCCGACCTGGTCGAGGCGGTCCCGCGCCGGCTCGACCCCCGGGACGGCTCGCGGCACCTGATCTGCGCGGTGGAGATCAGCGGTGCTCCGGGTGACGTCACGACGCGGCTCGACCGCATCCGTCAGATGATCACGAGGATGTCCGCGGACCCCTCGGGTTTCCTCCGGGTCTCACTGGTCGCCTACGGTGCGCACTCCTACGACCGGAGGGTCCCCGAGGTGAAGGTCGAGGTCGCGGACTGGCTGGCTCCTCCCGGGCAGGCCCTCGCCTCGCTGTCCCGCCTGGAGGAGCGCGACCCGGCGCCGGAAGGCCACCCGCACGGTGCGCAGCTGGAGGACATGCTCGCCGTGGTGGCCGGCCGGATCGGTGAGGGAGAGGCCCAGCGGACGGTGCTCCTCACGGTCGGCGACCGGCCGCCGCATCCGGCCAGGGTGAACGGGACGATCCTGCCCTGCCCGTATCGCCACGACTGGCGCGCGCTGCTGCGCCGGCTCGGACAGCACCCCGGCATCGCGTTCGGAGCGATCTGCGACCGAGACGTCGGAGAGGCCGACCCCGTCTGGTCCCGCCTGGGTGCCACCGCGCTGACCTGGCTGGACGCTCTGGACATCCGAGAGTTCGGTGCCGAGCTCGGTCTGACGGCGCCTCAGGACCAACCGATCCCCTTCCCCCTGATTGAGGTGCCATGACGAACATGTGGAGCGGGCAGCGCGTGGCTCCCGACCTCGGATCCGAGCGTTCGCTGCCCAACATCGCGATGTGGGGCGCTCCGGGCAGTGGGAAGACCACGCTTCTCGCCGCGCTCAACATCGCCCTGCTCCGCCAGGAGGGCGACTGGAGCGTCGTGGGCGCGGACGCCCAGTCCACCAGCTTTCTGACGGAGAAGACCACCGCGCTGTCGCGGGACAAGGTGTTCCCTCCGGCGACGCAGGGGCTGGACAACTACAACTGGTTCCTGGTGGGGCAGCACAAGCGGCGTACACGTTGGTTCCGCAGGTCGAGAACGCCCCGTGCCCTCAAGATCGGCATCAATCTCCTCGACCCGCCCGGCGGGGCGTTCGGCAACCAGCGAGGAGGCGGCGCCTCCCAGCAGGACCTGCTCCGCAACCTGGTGCACAGCAGGGGCATCGTCTTCCTCTTCGATCCCATCAGGGAGAACGAGGACGGTGACGCGTTCGAATACTTCTACGGGGCCCTGGCCCAGCTCGCCGAGCAGGTGATCGCCGGATCCGCGGTGACGGACGGCAAGCTGCCGCACCATCTCGCGGTCTGCATCACCAAGTTCGACGACTTCAAGGTGCTGGAGACGGCGAAGCGGCTGAGGCTGCTCACGACCGACCCCGAGGATCCCTTCGGGTTTCCCCGGGTGGCGAACGACGACGCGAAAGAGCTGTTCCAGCAGCTGTGCAGGGTGTCGGCGAGCGGAAACGCGGATATGGTGCTGAATGCTATTGGGCGATTTTTCCGTGAAGACCGAATTAGGTACTTTGTCACGTCATCGATTGGTTTCTATGTCGGTCCGAAGAACAAGCTCTTCGACATGGACGACTATCAGAATCTTGTTCCGACGATTTCCCGGCCGGTGGACGGTGAGTCGGCCTCCGAGACCCGATACAACACCGAGATTCGGATACGCGGTGAGGTGCGTCCCATCAATGTGATGGAGCCGATGCTCTGGCTCGGACAGCGGATTTCCGCGCCGTAGCCGATCAGGAGGACTGGCCGATGAGCACGGTGCGACTGCCGTTCGAATGGGCGGTCGGGGGAAAGCCCCCCGGCAGCGGTGACGACTACCGGATCCTCGCCTGCAGCCAGGGGCTGCTCAGCCGTGACGACTTCGAGGACATCAGGACCGTCTACACGATCGGCACTCCCGAGGAGCTGCCCCAGGTCGTGATCGCATGGGTGGGCAGCGGGGACGACGCGCACCTGGTCCTGGCCATCCAGAGCTGGTCGGACGAGGAGGACAGACGGCACCGCAGGATCGCCCGCACCCACTACTTCTGCCTGCCGTACGCCCACATCGCCCAGCCCGCCTTCCCCGTGTCCTACGAAGATCTCCACCAGGCCCTCGGGGGGGTCTTGCTGCCCACGGAGAGGCAACTTGTCGTCTCCGTTCCCGAGCTCGACTCCGGCGCGGTCGCGGCGAGGATCGACCGGACGGCCATCTACGCGGCCGCGCTGCTCATGACCGGTCAGCACGTCTGCGTCGTGGGTGGTGAGGCCGTTCCGATGATCGAGCGTCTGCGATTCCTCGACACGGTGGCCGCGCTGCTCCCGTACGGCATGCGTGCGAGGCTGACGGCGTCGACCTGGGCGAGCAGCACCGCCGACCACAAGATCAGGCTCGCGTTCACCCAGCACGTCCCGGCCGGGACATACCCGGTCGTCTGGGGACGGCCGGCGGAGATCCCCGATCGGGAGGAGGACGCGTACCGTTACCTCACCCTGCTGGCGCGTCACGATCCGGACGCCGATCTGGTCGGCTGGCTCGCCTCGCGGACCGAACCGCTCACGTTCGGCAAGAACGGCAGGGCCCGTGCGCTGGACCTCCTACGGGGGTTCAGACCCTCCCCGCCCGCACTCACGCCCCCGCCCGTGTCCCCGCGCGCTCAGGACTCGGTGGAAGGGCTGCTGACCGAGTGCGCCGACGTCCTCGAACGCGGCGGGACGGCCGAGATCAGGGGTGTCCTCGAAAGGTTGGGCGACGTTGTCTCAAGCCGAGGGGTGGCGATCTCGGACGACGAGCGGGCCCTGTACCAGAAAATCATCAGGGACCGCCGGCTGCTGCCGCCGAAGGACGGTCTGCCCGAGGAACTGCGGGCCTACCTGCTCGCGGTGATCCAGATGGCCGGACACGGTCCGCCGGCCTCGTCCGTGCCGCGGACGGACGAGGTCGCCCGGGAGGTGGCCCCGCCGGTCAGGGTGTCGACGACGGCGATCGTCCACAGGCCCTCTCCCGATCCGGTCGCCTCCATGAAAACGGCGCACGACCAGGGTAGGGAGGAGCTGGAGGAGATACTCAGGCCACTGCAGACCAGGGACCTGGTCGCGATGGCCGCACGGCAGCCCTACGACATGCGGGTGATGGAGATCGCCTGTGACGAGCTCGTCAGCCGGGGGGGCGGCCATGCCGAGGACCATCAGATCGCCGAGGCCCTGCGCGAGCACGGTTATCTCGCCGACGCGATCAGCGGGCTTCATCCTGCCGGAGACCAGGCCCGGTTCGAGAGACTCTACCGCTTGCTGAGGGCGGCCTACGGGCAGGAGTTCGGCCCCAAGCAGTTCGAGGAGGTTGTCCGTTCCTCGGGCTGGCAGTCGGCGCCGCTGTTCGCCACCGCGGCGTTCCTGTTCGGCAAGGGCGCGGGAGACGCCCTGAAGAAGTCCGCCATCAACCTCGTGCGCGATTCGGGACTCGACCGCAAGGTCATCGAGGAGATCGAGAGGTCGCTGCTCGAATCCGAGTCGGGTGTGGGCCACCTGATCGCGGCCGATCCGCCGAGGAAGGAGCGGAGGCAGTGGTTCGGGCGCGGACGCCGAGGCAAAAGGGCCGAGTATCCCGTGCCCCCCTTCACCCTGTACTCCGTGATCGTCGCGCTCATGATCATCGCACTCGTGGAGCTCTTCCTGCTCTTCCCGGACTTCTGAGTGGGAGGCCGGCCATGCCGATAACCGTCGAGTGGGCGCTGTGGGGCATGTCCCCCGGAAGCAAGGGCCTGCCCGAGGTCCTGTCCTGCGGTCAGGGACGGATCCCCCGCTCGGGCTTCTCCGAGCTCGTCGAGCGGTACGCGATGACGACCCCCAGGCAGCTTCCCCAGGTGACGATCGCCTGGGCCGGCGCCGCCGAGGACGCGCACATCTTCCTCGCCGTCCAGGAGTGGTCCGGCACGTTCGACGGGTTGGGCCGGGAGATAGCGGTCACCCGCTGCTTCTGCGTGCCCTACGCGCAGGCCGCCTTCGGCCCCGTCTCCTACGAACGGCTCTACCGGGCGCTGAAAGATCAGAGACCGCCGGACGGCGGTCCGCTCGTCATCGACCCGCCGGCACTGGACGCCGAGGTCACCGCCGAGGCCGTGGACCAGACCGTCATCGGCGCGGCGGCCCTCCTGCTCACCGGGAAAAAGGTCTGCGTCGTCGAAGGCGGCGGAGTGTCGCTGCTCGACCGGCTCAGGTTCCTGGACACGGTGGCCGCGCTGCTCCCGTACGGCTTCAGGACCAAACTGATCGCCTCGACGTGGGCTCCCCTCGCGACCGGTCACCGGAGCAGGCTGTTCTTCGCCGACCACCCCTCTGAGAACGCGCTCACCATCGCCTGGAAGCAGGAGGTGAGCGTTCCCGAGAGCCATCCCGTCGCCCACCGCTACCACGAGATGCTGGCGAGCGGGATGGAGAAGGGACTCGCCGGGCTGATCGCGCGGTTCGCCCGCGACACCGGGCAGCGGAGGTTCTCCACGGAGGACCTGGAGGTCGTCCCTTCGATCGTCGAGTCCGGTGGCGAGCCCTCCCACACGTCGATCGACGACCTGCTGATCGCCTGCGCCGACAGCATCGAGGAAGGGCAGGTCGGCCTGATCCCCGATCACCTGGCCAGGCTCGACGCGCTGCGGGGTTCGGCCGCCGTGAACGGCGGCGTGCGTCGCCGCCGCAACATCGTGAGCGACCGCCGCCTCCTGGACAGGAGTCCCGTCCTGGTCCCGTCGGTCCAGGAGCATCTCTACGACCTGGTGCTGAGCGTGGCCTACGGGCCCAAGCTCACCGTGGACGGGCTTGAGCAGATCCTCAGGGACGTGGATCCGGTTCCCGCACGGCTCCTGACCGCGCTGTCCCGGATGCCGGTGGCCGATCCGGCCGTCACGGTGCGGCTCGCCGGCCGCCTCGACCCGCGCCGGTCCGCGCCGGCCCTCGCGTCGCTCTCCGTCGAGAAACTGGTCGAGGCGGGAGAACGGGAGCCGATCGACACCTCCGTCGTACGGCTGGTGTGCTCGGAACTCGCGGCCCGCTGCGCCAAGCCCTCACAGCGGGCCGGCATCGGCACGACGTTGCGGGGCCGCGCACGTCTCAGGGCCGCGATCGAGCGGCTTGAGGGGACCGACGCGGACAGCCGGTTCGAGAGATGCCTCGTCCTGCTGGTGGCCGACTACGGCTCGTCCATCGACTCCGACGAGTTACGGGAGGCCTTCACCTCTCATACCGAGGTGTTGCCGGCGCCGCGGCTCGCCGCGCTCGCACTGCTGTGCGACGCCCCCGCCCGCCAACTGCTCGCGCAGCTCGTCTTCCGCGAGCTCCTCGTCCAGGGGGGCATCACGTCAAAGACCTTCGAGAAATTCCAGCTCTAGCGATGACATCCCGGAGGATCCCGATCCGTCGCGCACGCACGCTCCCCTGTCACGGAAGCAGCACGCTCCCGCGCCGCCTCGGATCACCTACCGCGCACGCCTCCGGCCTCGGACCGGGGAGAGAAGGACCCCGGAGCGCTCCGCCTCACGGCTGCGCCAGCCAGAGGAAGGGCTTCTCCACGTCGATCGGATGCACCTCGCCGCGTACCCGAACCTCGCCGGCGGGGTGGGCACCGGATTCGGTGGAGGAGGCCGGTTGGCCGCCCTCGGGTCCGAGGGCAGCCGGAACGATGTTCTGGTAGTCCTCCATGTCGAAAAGCCTCTTCCTGGGATCGAGATAGAAGCCGATCGACGAGGTCACGAAGTATCTGGTCCGGTTTTCGTGGAACAGACGACCGAGGACGTTGGGAAACATGCCGGGGTACACGTCCGACAACCCGCACAACTGCGTGAACAACTCCTCGGCGTCCTCGCCGACCACCCGGGGAAACCGGAAGGGGTCCTCGGGGTCGGTCGTGAGCAGCCTCAGCCGGTTGGCCGTCTCCAGCACCCTGTAGTCGTCGAACTTGGTCACGCAGACCGCGAGACGGTGCGGCAGGCGACCGGTCTCGTCGAGAGGCAGGCCGAGCTTCGGCAGCGTCCTCAGGAAGAAGCCGGTGGCGTCGTCCCACCCGGATTCGCGGAGGGGGTCGAAGAGATAGATCAGATCGTCACAGGCGGCGAGCCATCGTGCCATGTCCTCGCGCGGCCTACCTGAGGTGGTCATGGAGCCGAGGTGGAGGACGACGCCGGTCTCACGGCGCCCCATTCCCATGAAGCCCCGGGACAACCGGCTCGTCCGGATCGTCACCTCCGCGTCGTCCAGGTCGGCGCTCGCCGGGGGGAACCTGCGTTCCCGTACGAGGGCGTCGGTGAGTTCGACGAGCCGAGCGGCCGCCGCGCTGTCGGCACCCAGCACCGACAGGCCGGAGTTCTGGCGCAGGACCGCCACGCTGAGCGCGCCGAGAAAGGCCGACTTGCCGCTGCCCACGGCGCCCAGCAACCCGATGCGGCGCACGATGTGTTCGGGGTCGGTTGCCAGGTCGCGCCCGGCCGCGGTCACGCGCGTGAGCACGGGACTCCCGGTGGACGCGACATTTCGTATGGCCATCGCGTCCACGAGGGCGGCGGGGTCGGCCCGCCGCAGTTCCACGGAGTGGTCGGCGCCGATCCTTCGCAGGTGAGGGGACACCCGGCCGGGTGGGGCGTCGGTGACGGCCATGAGACGCACCCCGCGCTCGGCGAGCCGATCGGTCAGTTTCCGGTGGTCGTAGCGGTTCGGGCAGGGAAGCGCGGCGTCTCGGCTCGCCCTCGCCGGGTGGGGCGGTTGCCCCGCCAGCACCAGCAGGACGACGGGCCGGTCCTGCTCATCGGGGGGAAGGCGCTCGTCGATGTAGTGCAGCGCGTCCTCCAGGGGAGCCGCCCCGGGGAAGACCTCCGACGTCGACTCCAGCTGCGCCAGTGACTCCAGGGCGTCCTCGGCGGGTTCCAGCCAGGAGCCGGTGACCACCGGCCGGCGCCCGTCGCCGCGGCGCTTGTAGTCGTGGTAGGTGTAGCCGACGACCGCGACGTTCACCTCGCCGGGGTAGGTGACCGCGAGCCGTTCGATGATGTCCGCGGCCAGTTGCCTGCGTCGCTGGACCGTCTCGTGCCTCCCGGACATCTCGATGGCGAAGATCACGTCTGCCCGCTTCGGCGGCACGGGAGCGGGACGCGCGTCCATCTCATCCATCAGGTAGGCGGCTTCGTCCAGGAAATCGATGCCGGCAGGCGGCGAGGCACCGGTACCGGGGTACGACGCGACGGGGTCAGGCACGAGAGCGGGGCGTCCCCAGAGGTTCGGGCCGTTCATCCGGTCCGGACCGCCCGGTCTGCTGCCGGGCGCCTCGGGCAGCTGTCCGGGAAGCAGTCTGTTCACCTCCCGCATCGTGATCGCCACCCCGCCGCCGAGGTCGTCGGCGGAGGTGACCATTCCGACGACGGCCGCGTAGCCCGGCGACCACACCGGGGCGCCGCTGAGGCCGGGATCCAGCCGATGGCCCGGGTCGGCGGTGAGCGTGACGTTCCCGTGGGCGAAAGCGGGATCCATCATCCCCTTGACGATCACACTCCGGCCCTCGACGTCGACCG
Organism: Streptosporangium sp. NPDC049046; assembly: GCF_040649155.1. Lineage (NCBI taxonomy): Bacteria > Bacillati > Actinomycetota > Actinomycetes > Streptosporangiales > Streptosporangiaceae > Streptosporangium > Streptosporangium sp. NPDC049046. Next base: position 67,318 of record NZ_JBEZEZ010000030.1, read on the forward strand.
GCCCCTCCACCAGCCACCGCCGCCCCACCAGGTCGTCCGCCTCCTCCAGCCGTAGGGGCGCCGAGACCACCTCCGCTGAAGGGCGCTCCGCGAGCAGCAGGAACGCGGGGCCGCCCGGAGACGTCGCCGACGGCGCGACCGAGGTCCCCACCGAGACCACCGAGGCGCCGTAGCGACGCGTCGGAGTGTTCGCCCGGGGAAAGGTCACCCACAGCCGTTCCGTGGAGCGGTGGCCGGTGTGGGCGACGAGATGGGCGCAGGTGAGCAGCCGGTTCTCGCCGACGAGGACTCCGGCGCCCACCGGCCTCGGATCGTCTCCCCGATGGATCGCGGCGATCCAGGTCCTCTCCCGCCTCGTCCGGTCTCCGGGCAGGGGAATCCCGGGTGTCGCCTGGAGATCGCCCCGGCGGTCCTCCCCGGGCGGGAGCGCGGTGATGCGCACGGGCAGCATGTCGGTCCTCACGGTGGCGCCCCTCTGGGTGCTGAGGCTGAGCCGGAGCCTGTGGTCCCCGGCCTCTCCCCGCGCGGTCACGACGAACCTGGCAGGCCCGTACGTGCCACCGAACCGGTGCAGGATCACCGAGATGTCGTCCACCGACTCGACGGCGACCCGCTCCCCGCCGTCGAGCATGCAGCTGAAGACGAACTCCTCCTCCCTGTACGGCCACTCGTCTCCGGGACGTGCGAGCCTGAGGTCCACCGTGACCAGATACTCCTGGCCCACCGTCATGGTCCGGGGCCAGCTGACCAGCGGCTCCAGTTGGATGGTGGGCGGACTCACCGGGTCTCCTCGCGTGGCGTCGGCCTCAGGGTGGTCTCCGGGCTTCCGAAGTACGCGTACATGAAGGCGTAGAAGAACGGGAGCAGCTTCCCGACGGCCTCCTTGTCGTCCTCGTCAAGGTCGTCCCCGATCGAGGCCGACACTCTTCTCCGATGGTCGCGCAGGGCCACGGCGACGGGCGTCCCCGGGTTCTCGGAGAGCGCGTCGAGCAGGCTCTTCGCCAGGTCGTACCCGTGTTTCAGGCCGACCTCTCCCATGGTCCCGATGAACCCGGAGGCCCCGGCGTCGAGGAAGACCCTGGCGAAGCTGCGCAGGACGGTGTTGTCGAGGTCGGGATCGACCCTCTCCCTGGCGGAGTGGCAGGCGTTGAGGAAGACGAGCCCACCGGCTCGTTCCAGGCGGAGCAGGTCGCGCGCGTGGACCTGGCGGAGACTGATCCCGCGCTTCGAGTCGCGAGAGCCCTCAAGGAGTTTGATCTCGGCTCCCAAGGAGGGCTTGTCGGCGTTCCCGTATCTTCCGTGGCAGGCCACGTAGACCAGAGAGACGGGGTCGCCCTCCGCGTCCAGGAGATTCAGCAGGTCCTTGAGGGTGACGTCCGTGGTGGTCGTCCGGAATCGATCCAGCAGGGCGCGGTCGTCGGACATGTCGGGAGCGACGTAGGCGAGGATCTCTCCGGTGCAGTCGGTCACCGCGGCGGGCGGTGTCCCCACCGAGCGCGCGATCGGGAACAGCGCGCCCAGCCACTCACCGGCCAGGCCCCTGTCACGGTGCCGCAGCAACTCCCAGGGGAGGTCGTAGCCCGTGAAATCCTCGATGATCATGCGTACGTCGTCGCCGTGCGCCCGGCGGATCGCGGAGATGAAGCCTTTGAGACCCTCGCTCGCGTCCTTGGACCAGCTTCTGAGGCGCCAGAACGTCTCGACCGGAGACTCCCCGCCGCTGCCGCGACGGATGAGGTCTCCCAGGGCGAGCTTGGGAGGCCTCACCTGCTGCGGCTGTCTCTGGTAGGTGAGCGCGATGCCGCAGCAGCAGATCCCCGCGAGCCCGTAACTCTCCCTGCCGGTGCCGCTCTCCCGCCACACGTTCAGGCGGGCGGTCCTGGGGGGCAGACCGGCGGTCGGGTCGACGGGGGTGGAGGGAAGGACGGTCGTCGTGGAAACCTCCGCCCCCGGGGCGTCGGCCGGTGCCTCCGCCACCCCGGGATCCCCGGGGGGCCGCGGACGCGCCGGTCCGGCGGCGTGCGGGTTGAAGGGACGTCCGCCGTTGATCAGTGCCCTGCGCAGCCCGTTCGGCATGCCGCTCACCGGGGTTCACCGCCGTGCTGGAGCCGGGCACCGCAGGCCTCGGCCAGCGCGCGTGTCAGGGTGGCGCCCGGCCGGGGCCCGGGATCGAGGACGACGGCGTGGATCCGTTTCATCCTGCTCAGTTCTCGTGCCATCGCCAGCGCGTCCTCCACTCCCTCCCTGCCGACGAGATCGGGCAGCTCACCCGTCGCGCTCGCGCGCAACGGGATGTTGCCGCGCCCGTCGGTGACGATGACGAGCAGCACGTCGTCGGCGGGCACCCTCCCCAGGTGGAGCCGGTGGCGCAACGTCTCGACGGCGAGGTCGAGCCCGTGCGCGAGCGGGGTGCAGCGGCCGACGGGCCGTTCCAGGGCCCGTACGACCCGCGGGTCGAGCAGGCTGGACGCGCTGAACCGCTGGGCGCGGAGCTCGTTGGCGACGCCCGCGGCGCCGACCTCGATCACGCAGACGGCCGCCCTGCCGGTATAGGCCCACTGCAGATAGGGGGCGAGGGCGTCGAGCCAGTTCCAGCCCGCCCTGCACGTGTGGTCGAGGACGAGGACGAGGAGCCTGGCCGGGTCGGCGCCTCGGCGATGGACCCTCAGATCCGGTGGGATCAGGTGCAGGGGATGCGGGGGGCGCGAGTAGTGATCCTCGCACCGCCGGGCCTGCAGGGGAGCGGCGCCGAGGATGGTGGCGACGATCGCCAGGTCGCCGAAGGCGCCGGGGCGCGATCCGATGGACCTGCCGTGGCTCGGCCGTGAGGAGGAGTGCCGCGTCGCCTGGGAGCGAAGCGACCCCGGATCCCGTTCCGGCTCGATGTCGTCCTCCGGGTAGGGGCCGCCGAGGTCGGCGGGCGGGGCGGGGCCCGGAGCGAGCGGCTCGGCGGGAGCCGGGGAGACGACGTCGAACCCGTCCGTTCGCGCCCGCGGGGACCGCTCCTCCCTGTCGCGCCGCCGTCCGGCCCCTCCGCCTCCCACGGTGGCGTCCCCTTCCTGAACGCCACCGCCGGGGCCGGAGTCGTCGCCGTGACCCCGGCCGCGTGGTGGAGGGAGACGCAGGAGTGACACCGCTCGCTCGACGTCGGCGTCCGTGGTCCGCGCACGGCCGTCGAGGGTCGCCAGCGCCCGGCCGATCCTGGCGAGGGCGAGGTCTCGGCGCGCACCGGCCGTGCCTGTCGCGGTACGGCCGACGATTCCTGTGACCACCTCGTCGGGTACGGTCGCCGGTCGGCCCCCGGCCAGCGCGCGACGCCACTCCTCCGACGGGGGGTCCAGGTCCGCGGAGAGTCCTGAGGCGTCGATGCGCAGCGGGAAGCGGTCGAGCAGATGCGGAGGGATCCGGCCGATGTCGGCGCGGGCGCAGACGGCCACCCACCGGCTTCGCGGTGCCCAGGTCACGCCGAGCCCTTCGCGCTCCAGGTGGGCCACGTCGGTGTCCAGGAGGGTGAGCGCGGCCCGCTGCCCGGTGAGCGAGAGCTTCGCGAGATCGGAGACGAGGACGGTGAGAGGAGGAGCACCGGGCCTGTCGACCAGGGGACCGGGGGAGACGCCGAACGTGGGCCCGGAGGACAGGCCGATCCACGCGCTGTCCGCGACGGCCGACGCTCCCAGCACGTACGGGTGGGGGTTTCCGAGGAGTGAGCCGAGCCACTGCCCGATGTCGAGCAGCAGGGCGGGCTCAAGGTCGAACAGGAGCACCCCGCGAAGCCGTGGATCGAGCGCGGCGCACGCCAGGGCGTACCTCACTCGCGACGCGGTCGGCATGGCCATGGTCACCCCAAGATGATCGTGTCCAGCTGGTCTCGCTCCTTGGCGGTCCACTTGATCGACTCTCCGTACACCGCCTCGGGAAGGCGGTGCGCGAGGGCGAACTCGGCGACGGCGCGGACGTCGTCGGACGTGACGGTGCCGTGTCCGTCCAGCGCCGCTCGCGCTCTGGCGGCGAGTGCCATCACCTTCTCGCCGCGGTGTCCGGCCACCTCGAACTTCGCCGAGATCCGGGAGCAGAGGCCGAGGATCTCGTCCGGCATCTTCACCTCTCCCACCCTCGCCCTGGCACGGTTGAGCCGCTTTCTTATCTCCCGATCCTGTCTGGCGCCGTTCTCCAGCCACGAGGAGTCCGACTTGGTGATCTCCTCCTCGAACCGCAGGACCGTGCGGAGGATCTCGTGCCGCTGCTCGGCCGCCGTCTCGGCACTCACGGGCACCAGCAGGCCGAACCGGTCGAGAAGCTGCGGGCGCAACCACCCCTCCTCCGGATTCATGGTGCCGACCAGGGTGAACCTGACGGGGATCGTCGGCCGGTCGAGCCCTTCCCGGTGGACCACGAGCACGTTGGTCGAGGTGACGTCCAGGATGATGTTGACCAGGTGGTCGTCGAGGAGGTTGACCTCGTCGATGTAGAGGAGGCCCTGTTTGTCGGCGGCCTCCAGCAGGCCCGGCTGCCGCTCGGTCCTGCCCGTCATCAGCGCGTCGATGCTCCAGCCGCCCAGCACGCGGTCTTCGGTGGCGTTGATGGGCAGCGTGACCGGAAGCTCGCCGTAGGCCATCAGGCTGAAGGACCGCACCGTGGTCGACTTCGCCGTGCCGCGCTCGCCGCTGAGCAGCACACCGCCGATGCCCGGGGCGACGAAGGCGAGCTCCAGGCATCGGAGCAGGTCGGCCTGTCCGACGACGTGGCTGTAGGGCAGAATCCGCACCTTGGTCATGGAGCCGGCTTCCTCCAGCGCAGCGTCACCATGATCTGTGCCCCCGAGCTCAACTCCACGATCTTCGCGCCGACCTTGCCGTCGACCTTCACGGCGAGCTGCATCTCGAACTCGTCGGGACGGGCCTTCTCCTCCATGGCCTCGATCTGGTTGCGCGCCTCGTGGGCGCAGTTCGCCACCATCTGAAGTGCCTCGCTGAACAGGTGGCGGCTGATTTCCAAGGGCTTTTCCAGTGCCCCCCGGGTGTCGTCGTCGTAGATCGAGGCGTGGTCGTTCGTCTCGAATTCGTCGAGCTCTATGTTGATGACCCCGTGACCGGAGGCATTCGGAGCCGCCACCACAACCATGAAACCTCGCAGGAGATCGATGTTGTTCGTTGTGCCGCCTGACAGGTCACTGATTCTGCCGTAGATACCGGCGTGCGTCACCATATCCACTGATGTGCTTTCTTTGGAATACGGCTCGGTTGATTCTCCCGCCGTCGGTCCTTCGGATGAGATGTCTCGATTCCGGCGGGTGAGGGCAGGGCTTTTGTGTCGTCGCAGGTCGTGGAGGTGTTCGCTCCCTCGGGGAGTCGACCGTCCCGCCGTGGTCGGATCCGGTGGACCGGCCGCGTTTCGCGGCCCTCGCGCGTGCCGGAGGGTCGCCGATGTGAAGCCGTGTCAGTGCGAGGTCGCGAAGATCTGTGAGGCGATTTAGGTAGAATGGTATGAAATATCATTCTAATTCTGGTTCGGTGCTGAAGGGAGGGGAACGGGGGTCCGGCGTCCATCTCCGATCCTGCGCCGACGCGTGACCGGAAAGTCGCCACCGCCTCGTCGCCGTATGACCGGAAATCTCGCGAAGGCGCCGTCGACGCGCGGCCGGAAAGGCCGCCTCGATTCGGCGGATGTGCGACGGGAAAGCCTGACCCGGCCGGATCCGCCTTTTCTGGAATCCTGTTCTTTCGCGGCAGGATCTGTCATTCGTCGAGTGGTGCCGTGAGGTTCGACCCGTGTTCCCACGGTGCGCGGTAAGGAGGGGACCCGGTCGGCTCCTGGCTCACCTGCGAGAAGAAGTCCGGTCTCGGCGGTGGGGATCGCGTGAAGACCCGCTCGTCCACCACTTCGCCGGAGGCGATCTCTGTCCGGTGGAGGGGGCGACACGATCGGTGCCCGGAGCGTTCGGTGGAAGGCCTCGTCGGCCGGGCTCGAACCGGCGTCCACCCGGTCCAGAGCCGGGCGCTCTACCACTGAGCTACAACGAGGCGATATCCCACCGTGTACGGCACCGCCGGCCGGGCTCGAACCGGCGTCCACCCGGATGAAGAGCCAGGCGCTCTACCACTGAGCTACAGCGGGCCGCGCCTCAGTATGACCGTTGCCACCTGGCGGACGCCACCGGTATTCCGGCATATCGGTGGCGCCGACGGGCCCGCACCGGCGCTCACCCGATCCGAAGCCCGGCGGCGCCACCGCTGACCCTCAGCGGGGTGACCGGCCTATTTCTCCGGGAGGTCCGCGGCGGGCAGATCACCGACCACGACTCCGGAGGCCAGTCCGTGGCGGGCGTCGGCGGCCAGCTCGGGCTTCACGCTCCTGCCGCTGAACACCCCGGCACGCCGCAGCAGGGCCGCCCACACCGGATCGGCGACGGTCACCCCGTGCACCAGTTCGGGCGTCGGCCGAAACACCGCGACGCCACGTCGAGCCGCGGGCGCGGTCCACCCCGTCTGCTCCGGGTCCAGCCCGGCCGCATGGCAGGCCGCCTCCACGGTGACCCGCGGGCAGGCCGCGGTGCCGTCCAGCACCTCCCAGGGCAGCGGCAGCGCCGCCCACACCGCGGTGTCGGGATCGACGTCGCCGCCGGTCTCGCGATGCCAGGCGGCCAGATCGGCGGCCATCAGGCGCATCACCTTGCCGGGACAGGCCACTTCCAGCAGTTCCAACGCGTCCAGCGACGCCAGGCAGGACAACCAGGCGGCCCGGGCCGCGTTGTAGGCGACCGCCAGGTTGTTCCACGTGGTGGAGTCGTCCCCGCGCCGTACGAGCATCGTGGTGCGGTCGGTGCCGGGGTTCCAGCAGGCGCGTAGCACATCGGCGCTGTGCCGCATGACGGCCGACCACTGACCCAGCAGCCGTCCACGCTCCTCGTCGGTCAGGCGTCCAAGGATGTCGGGAGTCGTGCGTACCTGGGCGATCATCCACCAGTCGCTCCGGTCCGCGCACCGGTCGAGCAGCATCGACGCGATCTCGTCGAACGGATTGTCCCGCCCGGACAGGCTGAACTTCCGGCGTGTTTTGCGACGCGCGGTGTAGTACGCCACGAAGCACGCGGCGTCGACGTCGGAGACGAACCGCTCCAGTGGGATGTCCGCGCCGAATCCCGTGACGCCCACCATGAGCAGACGCCGCTTGACCTGCTCGGTACCCAGCGTGCCCGCCTTGGCGGCGACCCGGCGCAGCACCCTGAACCGGCGGTTGTACTGCCGCTTGGACAGGTCCATGCCCGCGGCCTTCCGGGCGTCCCGGTTGAGCCGGTCGGCCAGGAAGTCACCGCGGTCCGGCGTCCACCGGATCTCGCGCCCCATGTTCGCCGCGAACTCCAGCAGCGACTCGGGAACGTCGGGGTCGACCTGCGCCGACCGCTCGAACAGACGGCTCGCCGCCGCGACCTGCCGGGTACCGCCGACCGGCCTCGCGTAATCGGTGGACATCGAGGAGAACCAGCCCTCGCGACGGGAGGAGTACCTGGCCGCGCGCTCCAACACCGTACGCTCACGCCGCGACAGCTGCCCGTCCAGTGCTGGCAGCACCAGATCGGCGACGTCCTCGGGCCGGTACCGCCGATCCAGCGAGTCGTGCAACTCGGCGAGGATCTCCCGGCGGGATCGGCCGCTGTCCTTGTCGTCGTGAAACGTCATGGAAGTCATGATCCCGGCTTCTCCGCCCTGGCTTCGACTGGTTTATCCGATCGCGGCCATCTGGCCCCGACCGGCGCCGGTGGGCCCCACCGAGGGGGATCCCGGCTCTCCGGCTCCGCCACGCGCGGGGGTACGGCACCCAGCGATCTACGCGATACAGCTACTTCCTATGAAAAATGGGGATTTAGGGTACGCAATACATCGCGGTGATCACCGCGATGATCGTCGTCACGATTGGTCTGGGTGCTCCGTTTATGACCGTTGATCCGGCATACGAGGTTCTGGTCTTCTCCAAGACGGCCGGGTTCCGGCACGACTCCATCCCGGCGGGCATCGCCGCGCTGGGCGAGCTCGCGACCGAGAACGGCTTCACCGTCGACGCCACCGAGGACGCCGGTGTCTTCACCGCCGAGAACCTCGCCCGATACCGGGCGGTCGTCTTCCTGATGACCACCGGCGACGTGCTCGACGCCGCGCAGAAGACGGCGTTCGAGTCGTACGTCGCGGACGGTGGCGGATACGTGGGCGTCCACTCCGCCGCCGACACCGAGTACGACTGGCCCTTCTACGGCGGCCTCGTCGGCGCCTACTTCTCCTCCCACCCCGAGATCCAGCAGGTGACCGTGCGGGTGGAGGACGGCGCGCACCCCTCGACGGCTCACCTGCCGACGACCTGGGTGCGCACCGACGAGCTGTACAACTACCGCACCAACCCGCGCTCCACCGTCCACGTGCTCGCCACGCTGGACGAGTCGACCTACTCCGGCGGGTCGATGGGAGACGACCACCCGATCGCCTGGTACAGGACGTACGAGGGCGGCCGGTCCTGGTACACCGGCCTCGGCCACACCATCGAGTCCTACAGTGAGCCGAACTTCCGCGCCCACCTGTACGGCGGGCTTCGCTACGCGGCCGGGGTCGCCACGGGCGACTTCGGGAGCTGACGGTTTCGCGGTTCCCCGCCAGGAGGGCCCCGGCCAGGTTCGCCCGGCCGGGACCCTCGCCGTCTTCATGGACCGTCTCCGGAGACGGTCCATGAAGACGGCTTCGGAGAGGGCTTCGGGAGCGTCTTCGAGGACTCGCACGCCGCGCGTCCCTCGCGATTCCGGAAGTCCCGGGCGCCTCCTGACCGGATCAGGTCAGCGCGGAATCATGGCGATGGTTGACGTTGACTCAGGTCCGACTATCCCCCAGATTTCGTGCATTCCTATCTTTCGGGGGATGTACGGAGGTCGCAATGAAACGTGCGAGATCGGTCGTTCTCGCAATCGCGGTCCTGCTTCTGGGCCTGATGGTGAGCACGCCCGCGGCGGCGGTACCCGATCCATCCGCCGACGGCGACGACGGAGTGAGCGTCTACGTCGGCGAGCTCACCCCGCAGCAGATGGACGAGCTGCTGAAGTCGGGTGTCGAGCGTGAGGAACTGCGGATCACCAGGTCCGCGAACGGGGAGAAGGTCAGCGTCGAGGCGATCCTCGGCGCGGCCCAGGCGGAGCAGCTCGGCAAGGCGGGCCTCGACCTGAAGGTCCAGCGGCCCGCGGCGGCGAGCAGGCAGGCGGCGAAGGGGGACGGCGTCTTCAAGCCGTACAGCGGCGCCGGCGGCATCCGCGAGCAGATCGTCAACGCGGCGAACGCCAAGCCGAACATCGCCAAGGTCGTCGACCTCGGCACCACGGTCAAGGGGCAGCCGCTCACCGCGATCAAGGTGACGAAGAACGCGCGGCAGCTCAAGGACGGGGCGCGCAAGGCCGTGCTCTACATGTCCGCCCAGCACGCCCGTGAGTGGATCACCCCGGAGATGAACCGCAGGCTCCTGCTCCACTACCTGAACGGCTACGGCACCAATCCCCAGATCACCCAGCTCGTCGACAACGTCGAGCTCTGGTTCATCCCCGTCTCCAACCCCGACGGCTACGACCACACCTTCACCGCGGGCAACCGCCTCTGGCGCAAGAACCTCCGCGACAACAACAACGACGGCCAGATCACCAGCGCCGACGGCGTCGACCTGAACCGTAACTTCGCCTACAAGTGGGGCTACGACAACGAGGGCTCCTCCGACAACCCGGCGAGCCAGACCTACCGGGGCCCGAGCGCGCAGTCGGAACCCGAGACCAAGGCCGTCGACAACCTCGCCAAGCGGGTCGACTTCACCTACATCCTCAACTACCACTCGGCCGCCCAGCTGCTGCTGTACGGCGTCGGCTGGCAGCAGGCGACCCCCTCTCCCGACGACCTCATCTTCGAGGCGCTGCTCGGTGACGACGCGACCCCGGCCGTACCCGGCTACGACCCCGACATCGGCGCCGAGCTCTACACGACCAACGGCGAGACCGACGGTCACATGACCAACAAGCACGACGCGCTCACGATCACACCGGAGATGAGCACCTGCGAGGTCGCGGTCGAGAGCGTCCCCGACGACGAGTGGACGCTCGCCGACTGCGCGGGCGGCTCGGGCTTCACCTTCCCCGACAGCGAGGCCCTGATCCAGGCGGAGTTCGCCAAGAACGTCCCGCTCGCGGTCAATCTCGCCAAGTCCGTGAAGACCCCCGACGCGCCGGTCTCCCCGGTGGGCCGCACGGTCCCCGACTTCCGGCCCGACAGCTTCACCGTCTCGTACGGTGACCCGCAGCCGGTGGCCGTCACCATGCGGAGGTCCCTGCTCACCAAGCAACTGCGCTTCCGTATCAACGGCGGCCCGGTGCGCCAGCGCGGCCTCAGCGAGTGGAAGGGCGGCGAGCGGTACGGCGACGAGAACAAGCTGTACTTCGCCGAGTACCGCTCCAAGGTGGAGGGCGCGAAACCGGGAGACAAGGTCGAGGTCTGGTTCACCGGCCACAAGCCCGGCGTCGGGACCGTGGAGAGCGAACACTTCACGTACAAGCTGGAGAAGAAGTCCAAGGCCAAGGTCCTCATCGTGGCGAACGAGGACTACACGGGATTCAACCCCGACTACCCGGCGTCGGTGACCGCGCCGAAGTACGCGGCGCAGTACAGGCAGGCGCTGCAGACCGCCGGATACGCCTCGGAGACGTGGGACGTCGACGCCCAGGGCGTGCCGCACCACCTCGGGGTGCTCGGCCACTTCAAGGCGGTGGCCTGGTACCTCGGTGACGACCGGCTCGCGATGGACGCCCAGGACGTGGAGACCGAGACCCCGTTCGGCCCGCTTCCCGACATGGACGTCAAGCGCGAGCAGCAGGATCTGACCGTCTCCGTCCGCGACTACCTCAACGAGGGAGGCAAGCTGCTCTACACCGGGGAGACCGCGGGATACTTCGGCTTCTTCGGCACCAGCCTCGGCGGCATCTACTACGGCCTGGACGGCGCGCCGGACTCCGACTGCGTCATCACCACCCAGGACGGCTTCTTCGAGGAGTGCCTCATCCTCGCCGACGACTTCGCCCAGTACTACCTCGGTGTCTACGGCCGCAACCCGCGTGTCGGGCCGACCGGGTTCACCGGCACCGGTCCCGGGCTGAACGGCGCGAGCGGCACCTTCGGCGGCCCGGCGCTCGCCGACAACCCGCTGGACGAGGCGGGCAACCTGCAGGTGACCAGCAACACGCTGCCGCCCGCGAAGTTCCCCCAGTTCAAGAGCTGGGCCTCGGGCGACTACATCGGGGCGACCGGCCCGTTCGACCCGGTCGAGGGCGGCTGGTACGTGGCGGGCCCGCACACCGACGACGCGTACAAGAGGCTGACGCGCACGATCGACCTCGCGGCAGTCCCGGCCGCGCAGCAGCCCAAGCTGCAGTTCCAGCTCTCGTACGACACCGAGGAGGGCTACGACAACGTCATCGTCGAGGCGCACACGGTCGGCCAGGACGACTGGACCACCCTGCCCGACCTCAACGGCCGAACCAGCACCGACGTCCCCGCCCAGTGCGAGGTCGGCTTCCTGCTGGACGAGCACCCGTGGCTGCTGCGCTACCTAACCCCGGGCAACCCCTGCACGCCGACCGGGACGAGTGGTTCCTGGAACGCCTTCACCGGTAGCTCCGGCGGCTGGCAGCAGGTCGCCTTCGACCTGTCCGCGTACGCGGGCAAGAAGGTCGAGGTGTCGGTCAGCTACGTGACCGACCCCGCCACCGGCGGCGCCGGCGTGTTCGTGGACGACACCAAGGTCACCACCGTCGGCGGCCAGCTCGCCGCCGAGGGCTTCGAGTCCGGTCTCGGCGCCTGGGCGATCCCCGGACCGCCCCCGGGCAGCCCGACGGGCGCCGGTGACTTCGCCAGGGCACAGGCCGACAAGACGGCGGCCGTCTCGACGAAGGACACCGTCTTCCTCGGCTTCGGCCTGGAGCAGGTGGCCTCCCCGGCCGAGCGCGCCGCGACCATCAAGAAGATCATGAAGCACCTGATCGGCTAACCGGGCCGTCCCACCGGTAACGGCTATCCCCGGTTGACGGGCGCCCCCCGTCAACCGGACCCGACCGCGAGGCCGGGCGTCACCCCCGTGACGCCCGGCCTTCGCGCTTGAGTCACCGGACCCACAGTGGTCACAGCTGCAGGGCGGAAACCCGCCGAGCCCGGCATTACCGCCGATTTCCGGCCGATGGAAGAAGCCCGGCCACGCTGACGTCGTCCGCACAGCCGCGTTCACGGCGGTCCAGCCGGCCATGGACGTGAAAGCGGTCTGCCTGCCGTGTGGTGACCCGGTTGAGGACGGTGACCTGTCCCTGTTCCAGGTTCTAGGCCGGGGTCAGTGCGGCGCGCACCAGTGAATCGTAGGTGTCGGTCGTGCGCTCCAAGGCGATGCCGAGCGACCGCGCGAAGCCATCGAGCTCCTCCTGAACGGCGAGGATTCCGGCCGTTTCCCGGCCGATGAGACGCACACTCTGTGAGGAAACTCAACGCTTTTCGACCAGGATGGAAAAGGCTTTACAGTCTGGAGTTTGGCAATGTAGTTTCGTCATCGAGTTCGAATGAAAGTCGCGTTCGTATCAATACATCTGGAGCTCGCCTGATGGCTTTGGTTGGTCCAAGCGCCGACCGCGTGAGCATGACCCGCGCACCTTCCTCGTCTCGACCGCACAGCCATGCCCCGGCGCCGCCCGGCGCGACGGCCATCCGTCCCTGGCCGGGGCGGGCGACCGTCTCGCCCGATGGCGCTTCAGCGGCTCGCCGCGCCGGCCGGTCCGCGTCGCCCGAAGGCGCGAGTTCGAACCGACTTCCCGGGTGACGGACGCCCGGGCGTCACATCCTCGGCCAACGTACCCGCTGTCACCTGGAAAAACGACGCCGCGAAGGGGAAGCGTCGGCAGAAGACGTGGCATCGTCACCGGTGCTCCCGGACGTCGTGGGCGGTGCAGGTCACCGCCGCCGACATCCGTGACGGCTCGTCGGCACTCCCGCTCCGATCGCGAGTGGCAAGGCCGACGGCTCTCACCACCCCCTCAGTGTGGCACCGTCGCCGAACACGGCATCGACATCGACACCGACGTCGTTCTCCGCGTCCGCGCCGCCTGAGGATTCACCGCTCCGCATCGGTGCCGGATCGCCGAACGGAGCCTCAGCGGACTGATTTCCACCGTCTCATGCCCCGCAGCTACGAGACCGTGACGGTCCGCCGCGAATCATGCGCTTTATCGACTTCGTGATTCGCCGACTCAGCATGAACTCACCTCGACCTCGCGAGGAATCCGAAAGAGGTATTCGAGTGTTACGAAGGATTGTCACGATTATCGTCTCGGCGCTCTTCACCGTGGTGCCGATGGCGGTCGTGTCGCCGGTCGCACCGGCCGCGGCGCAATCCCAGGACAGGGTCATCATCTCGGGAGACTGGGACGGTGACGGTACGGACACGTACGGCATCGTGGACACCTCCACGAACCCGATGACGTGGTACCTGACGGACCGATACGACAACTTCTGGGTCGACAACCTCGTCCCCGACACCGTCTTCACCTACGGCGCCAGTGGCGCGACACCGATCGTAGGCGACTGGAACAACGACGACATCGACACCCCGGGGGTCTTCGTACGCACCGGCGGAACGCCGTCGTGGCAACTGCGCAACAGCAATTCATCGGGGTCCGCCAACGTGACCTTCGGCTACGGTGCGGCCTCGGACACCCAGCCCTTGGTCGGAGACTGGGACAAGGACGGCGACGACACCCCGGGCCTGTTCCGGCCGGGCAGTCCCAACACGTACCTGCTGCGCAACAACAACACCGCCGGGAGCGCCGACCTCACCTTCACCTACAGCAGCGGTACGGGCAAGCCCATCGCGGGCGACTGGAACAACGACGGCCGCGACACCATCGGATTCATCAACACCGCCACCAGTCCCTTCACCTGGCAGCTGCGCAACACCAACAACGCCGGATCGGCCAATGTGACGTTCACCTACGGCAGCGGCAGCGCGTCGTCGGTGTTCTTCGCCACGGGTGACTGGGACGGCAACGGCTCCGACACCCCCGCGGTCGCGCTGCCCCTGACCAACGGCCCCTTCCAGTGGCATCTGCGTAACAGCAACACCAGCGGCGTCGCCACCAGCGGCGTGCGCTTCAACCCCGTCACGCCGCTGAAGCTGATGCACTTCAACCTGTCCGGCGGCATCCTGAACAACGGCACCTACCCGATCATCGGGCGGATCGTGAGGGAGGTGCAGGCGCGCCGCCCCGACGTGATCTCGCTCAACGAGATCTGTGACCGTCAGTACGCGCACCTGGTGGACCAGTTGGCGGCGGCCGGATACGCGATGCAGGGCTACTTCCAGGAGTCCCGCACGTTCGTCCCCGACTGCATCGTCTTCCCCGACACCCGCAACGAGGCGGGGAACGCCATCCTGGTACGTGCCGAAGTGACCCAGCAGAAGGGCTACATGTTCACCAGTGACCACAAGCTGGAGGAGCGCGACCAGCCCGTGATCACGGAGGAACGCAGCGTCGCCTGCGTCGTGGCCAACTTCCCGCCGGCCAATCAGCCGGTGAAGGCCTGTTCGACACACCTGGCCGACGGCGACGCCTCCGGGGCGCAGGCCGAGACCCGGGAGTTGACCCGCGTGTTCGGCCCCGAGGCGAACTCCAGGCCGTTCATCCTGATGGGCGACCTCAACCTCACCCCGGACGACGCCGCGATCGGCACGCTCTACTACCCGGCAGGGAGCGGAAACTTCTGGGAGACCGACACCTACTGGAGCAGTTGCGTCGGCGAGGACGGGATGTGCGAACCCGTCAGGGGTGGCCGGCCCACGCGGGTCGGCGGCAACCGCAAGATCGACTACACCTTCCTCAGCCGTGACCACTTCAGCGTGCCGATCGACGGCGTCGACATCGTCGACGCCGGTAACTGCGACACCCATCCCTGCTCCGACCATCTGATCATTCACAGTTCCGTCGACCTGTACCTCCCGAGGAAGGCGCCCTGACCGGCTAACCGGGCCGTCCCACCAGTGGCAGGACCGTGAGGCCGGGCGTCACGCAAGTGACGCCCGGCCGGTTCAACGGCCAAGCGCATCCAGCCGACGTCGTTCACGCGACCGTGTTCGGCTTCGCCTCACCCTCCGGCCTGCCGGTCGCCCGCCGGGCGACCGGCTGGAAGACGATCACCTGATCGACCGTGGCGTTCTTCGATGAACTCCGGGTCGATCGATTTCGATCGTTCTGGCTGGATATCGTGTTCCGTCGGCAACGCGTGCGATCTAGGATCTTCCGCTGTGACGGCATACGGACTTCCTCCCGTGCTCGGTCTTGAACCCGCCGACCCGACCGTGCTCGGTCCCTATCGCATCGCCGGGCGCCTGGGCAGGGGTGGGATGGGGACGGTCTATCTCGCCGAGGGACCGTCAGGGCCGGTGGCCATCAAGGTGATCAACACGAATCTGGCCGCCGACCCGGAGTTCGTGGCGCGGTTCAAGAACGAGGTGGCCGCGGCGCGGAAGGTGAGCCGGTTCTGTACCGCTCCGGTCCTGGACGCCCGGCTGGAGGGTGAGCCGCTCTGGGTCGTGACGGAGTACGTCGCCGGGCCCGACCTCGCCCGTGTGCTGCGCGATCACGGCACGCTGAGCGGGGCCAACCTGGAGGCGCTCGCCGTTGGGGTGGCGCTCGCGCTCACCGCGATTCACGGTGCGGGGGTCATGCACCGAGACCTCAAACCGGCCAACGTGCTGCTGTCACCGCTGGGCCCCAGGGTGATCGACTTCGGTATCGCCCGTGCCCTGGACGCGAACGGTGGACAGACCTCGACGGGCCGTGTCATCGGTACTCCCGACTACATGGCTCCCGAGCGGTTCTCCGGAGGAACGTCAGGCCCGCCCGCCGACATCTTCGCCTGGGGGTGCGTGGTGGTCGCCGCCGCGACGGGGAGGTCTCCCTTCGCCGCACGGAACATGCCCGAGGCGCTCTACCGGGTCATGCACCACACCCCGGACCTGGAGGACCTCGAACAGGGCCTGCGTGATCTGGTGAAGGCCGCGCTCGACAAGGACCCGGAGGCCCGGCCGACCGCGCAGGACCTGCTGTCCGGCCTGGTCGGAAGGAACGACGCGGAGGACACCGCCAAGCTGGCGGACACGCTGCGGTTGAACCTCTTCGGCCTGCTCCCGCCGACCGTGCGGGTGACGGGCCCGGCGGAGCGGGAAGCGGGTCGGACGCCGTGGTTCCGGCGGCGTTCGGCGGTCGTGGGCGGTGCGGCGGCCGGAGCTCTCCTGTTGGCGGCGGGCACCGTGATCGGAATCCGCGCGCTCCCCCAGGGCCCGCCCGTGAGTACCGACGTGCTGTACCGGGACGACTTCGGCAACGACAAGTCCGGCTGGCCCAACGACGGGACACGGGTGGACACGCCCCGCGGCTACACCGGGGACGGCCGCTACACGCTGGCCACCGACTTCTCCAACAGCGACCGCTGGACCGATGCGCCTGTCAACGCGGAGCCTCCCGAGCGCGCGCTGGTCGCCGTCCGGATCGACATCGCCAAAGGCACGCCCTGGAACGCCTGGACCGGGGTCTCCTGCGACTACAAACTCGACGACGAGCACCTTCACTACTACACCCTGGAGATTCGTCCGGACGGGCGTGCGAGGATCCGCAAGAACACCAGCGTGACCGCGTGGGACATGACGCCCGATCTCCTCACGCCCGCCTTCTCCAAGGAGAAGGCGACGCTCCGGGCCGAGTGCTCCCGGGACGGGGACGAGGTGAGTCTGGCGCTCTGGGTGAACGACCGTCTCGTGGCCGAGGCCGTGGACGAGGACGCGGACGGGGCCAAAGGCAGACCCAGGTTCGGGCTCACCGTGGGAAAGCGGCCGGGGGATTCCACGGAGACCCGGGTGTACTTCGACGACTTCGAGATCGGTCGGCTTCCCTGAGACGGGTACGACTCCGTCGTACCACTACGAATATGTGGTCATGGATTCAGGTGACCGGGACGGTTATCGTCCGCGGCCCTTCGGCGCGTTTCGCGGCGCCGAACGTGATGTCCAACTCGGGGCTGCGGTCGAAGTGTTCGCCGATGAGTCGCATGGTGCGCCGCTGGGCGGGATTCATGTTCTCCGTTATGAGTGCTGTCAGTGCGTCGCTGTTCGTTCGCTCCCCAGCGCTGTCGGGGAAGGCCGGGAGCGCGTTGCCGTGGGTGGCGAGGAACACGCGGATCGCGGCGACCGCACGGTCGACGAGTGGGGCGATCTCGTGTTCCGAGGCGTCGGCGGGTAGCTCCTGGATCGCAGTGTTGACGTGGAGGAGGTCCTCAGGTGCGTCTTTCAGGGCCTTGACGAAGGTGAGCGTGTCCTCCTTCGTTATCAGGCGGGTGAGAAAGAGGGCGACGTTGCGTGAGGCGGGATCGTTGCCGAGTGCCTCCATCGCGAGGAGTGCCTCGGGAGACAGGTCAGGTGACACCCCGAGACCGATCAGCTCGTCGACCTCGGATCGAATGCGTTCGAGGTCGGCGATTCTGGTGTCGAGTTCCATGCGTAGTCCGCGCAGGGATTTCTGACCGTGCTCTTCGGAATCGAGCATCCGGGCGACGTCGTCGAGGAGGAAACCGAGGCCGGCGAGGCGGTTGATGCGCAGCGCGAGGACGAGGTGCCGGGCGGTGTACTGCTTGTAGCCGTTCGTGAGCCGTTCGGGTTCGGGCAGGAGCCCGATGTCGTGCCAGTGACGGATCGAGCGCAGCGTGACGCCGGCGAGGTCCGCGAGTTGCCTGGTGCTCCACGCCACGATCACCCCTCCTTCGCCTCCACCGCCACACCTATTGTGTCCAACGACCGGAACGCGGGGACGCACAGCGCGACCACGACGGTCACCACGATCACGACCGCGATCCCGATCCCCGCCGTCGCGAGCCCGAACCCGGAGGCGAACGCGGCGATGGGAGCCGAGGTGAGGGCAGGTGCCGCGAGCATGAGAGCGTTCTGCGCACCGAGGACACGTCCGCGCATCTCATCCGGAGTCGCCTCGATGGTCGCCACCCCCAGCACCGCGGACATGGGGCCGTTGGTCAGGCCGATGAACACGGCCGCGGCCAGCACCGTCCAGGGCGCCGCCATCATGCCGATCACGGTGAATCCGATGCCTGTGCCGACCATCCCGATCACGAACCAGGCGCGGCGCGACACCTTCCCCACGGTCGCCGCGTACACGCCCGCGCTGAGAAGACCACCGACCGCGATCCCGGTCGCCGCGAACCCGCTGAACTCCGGCAGGTTCTCGCTCGTGAAGTAGGCGGGCATGATCGTCGCCTGCAACGCCACGATCACCGCGACGAACACCGCCGACAGCAGGCTCGCGCCCAGCACCAGTCGGTGCCCGAGCAGGAACCGCCACCCGGTCGCCAGGTCGGTGAACACCCCGCGAACTCCCGTCCCCGCGGCGCGGACATCGGTCAGCGGGATCTCTCCCGCTCGGGACGACATCGCGAACGACAGCAACGCCGCGGCAAGGCTCATTCCGGCGGTGATGAACAACGCGGCGGCACTCACACCGAACAGCCACACCAGCAGCCCGCCCAGGCCGGGCCCGATCAGCATCAGCGCGCCCGCCAGCGACTCGCGGACACCTACCAGCCGGTCCAGCGCACCCGGCTTACCGCCGTCGAGGTGGACGAGGCGGGGAAGCAGCGTCTCCCGCGCCGTCATCCCCGGCATGTCCCCGAACGCGCCGATCACGCCCAGCACGATGAACCACGTCAGGTTCAACCCCCACAACGCGTCCACGACCGGGACCGCGGCGACCGACGCGGCGGACAACACGTCACTGACGATCGATACCGTCCGCCGGTTCACCCGGTCGACGACCACCCCGGTGAGCATTCCCACGACCGCGGCGACCGCGGCGGTCACCGACGCCAGGACGCCGGCGGCGAGGATGTCACCGGTCTTCGCGAGCACCAGCAACGGGAACAGGACGGACGCGACCCCGTTCCCCAGCAGGGAGAGACTGTACGACCCCAGATAAACCCAGGTGCTTCGACTCATGGACGCATCACAAACCATGCCGCTACGGCACAGTCAAGCCGGCGGCCGAAGGCGCCCGGTGAACACGAGTGAAGCCGTCCCGGCCGGTGAGGACGGGATGTGCGAACCCGTCAGGGGCGGCCGGCCCACACGGGGCGGCGGCGACCGCGTCGTGGACGCGCTTCGGCGCCGCGCGGGGAGGGAAGGATCCTGCGCACGCCGATGCGGGCTGAAAAGGTTTGTGCCGGGTGCGCGGGAGGTCGATCTCCGGACTTTTGCCTGGTCAAAAGGGGTGTTTTTGGTTGGCCTGAAAAGGGGTGAACTTCCCTCGGAGACTTATGTGGGAAGAGTCCGGACTTTCATTGACGAAGCGATATTTCGGCGTTAACAATTACTCACGGTGCGCGATAAGCGGCAGTGGTGCGTTCGGAGGCCCCCAGTGCCGGATGTCGGCATCGGTGGCACGCTGAAGCCCTCCAGACACCTCATTTTCGCTGTGACGTCGGTCAGCGCACGCGTCCTTCACACGAATGGATATGTGTGAATACTTTCCATGCCCACGATGACGACCAGGTCGAAGGCGGCGCCCTCGGGCGCAAGCTGGGACTGACCCGTCGACAGTTGTTCGCCGCGACCACGGGTATGGCCGCGGCGGCGGCCATCACCGCACTGCCGGGCAGGGCCTCGGCCGCCGCGGCCGCCCCCCTGATCCGCGACAGCAAGCGCGGCATCATCCTCTACACGGTCCGTGACGCCATCTCCCGCGACCCCAACACGACGACCCTGCCGTCGGGGTTCAAGGAGGTGTTCAAGGCGCTCAGCGACATCGGCTACGAGCGCATCGAGTTCGCCGGCCTCACGCAGCACGCCAACGCCGAGGGCGGGCAGAACCTGGAGAACATCGCCGGGGCGAAGCTGCTGCGCTCGTGGCTGGACGCCAACGGGCTGCGGGCCGAGGGCAACCACGGGTTCATCCCGGGGTCATGGCCGCTGACCCAGACGGATCTCGACCGGTTCAAGGTCAGCCTGGAGATCGCCAACATCCTCGGCATGGACCACATGGGCACCGGTAACGACCCCACCAACAGCAACTACAAGGCCGACTGGGACATCGCCGCCGAGAAGTGGAACATCCTCGGGGAGATCGCCCGGAACTCCGGCTACGTCAAGCTGTACACCCACAACCACGACGCCGCCTACAACTTCCTTCTCGACAGCGGACCGCTGGACGTGCAGGGCCGTCCGACGCGCTCCTCGGGGGTCAGGAAGCTGGAGTACTTCCTGGGCGTCACCGATCCCAAGTTCGTGAACCTGGAGATGGACATCTACTGGGCGCACGTCGCCCAGTACAAGTTCAAGACCTACACCGCCCCCGACGGCTCCGTCCAGACCAACGTTTTCAACCCTCTCGCTCTCGTCCAGGCGCAGGAGCGCCGGTATCCGCTGTTCCACGCCAAGGACGGAAAGATCAACACCGCGACCGCCAACGGCTACGACATGGTGCCCTTCGGTACGGGCGACATCGACTACACGACGTTCTTCCGGGGGCTGACCAGCCAGCACCACTACCCGATGTACGAGCAGGACACCGCTCCGGGTGGTACGGCGAACCCGGGCCAGTCGCTGCAGTTCGCCCAGATCAGTTATGACAACATGTCGGCCCTCACCACGGAGTGACCCCTCGGCGGTCCCGGAGGCCGGCCCCCTTCGAAGGGGGCCGGCCTCCGCGTCGGCCGGTATGACGCCCCATCGGTGCCCGGAGCGGGTGAGTTGACCTCGATCAAGCTTGAGGTTGCAGGCTGGGCGGCGACGTACGCGAGCGAAGGCGTACGCGAGCGAAGGGGAGTCCCATGAAGGCAGCCGCGTTTTTCGAGTTCGGCGGTCCCGAGGTGTTGCGGGCGGCGGAGTTTCCGACGCCCGAGGCGGGCGAGGGGCAGGTGCGGGTGCGCGTGCGGGCCGCGGGCGTGCAGCCGTTCGACCTCGCCATCCGGGAGGGATGGACCCCGCCGGGGGTGAGCGGTGAGCTGCCCCGGGTGCCGGGCAACGAGTTCGCCGGGGTGGTCGACCAGGTGGGCGAAGGGGTGGACGGCATCTCCGTAGGCGCCGAGGTCCTGGGCTTCAACCTGCTGAACTGCTACGCCGAGTACGTGGTCGTACCGGCGGAGAACGTCACGCCCAAGCCCGCGAACATGCCCTGGGAGGTGGCGGGCGGTTTCACCGCGGGGACCCAGACCGCCCACATCGCGCTGCGGCAGCTCGGGGTGGGGGAGGGGGACACGGTCCTGGTCCACGCCGCCGCGGGCGGGGTCGGTACCGCGGCGGTCCAGCTCGCCCGGCTCTGGGGAGCGGCCACGGTGATCGGCACGGCCCGCGAGGAGAACCACGACTACCTGCGCGCTCTCGGCGCGACCCCGGTCACGTACGGGGAGGGACTGCTGGAGCGGGTGCGCGCCCTCGCCCCCGGTGGGGTGGACCTGGTCGTGGACGGCGCGGGCGGCGAGGCGCTGGACGTCTCCCTGGAGTTGGTGAAGGCGGAGCGCATCGTCACGCTCGTCGAGCACGACAGGGCCGCGGAGCTGGGGGTGCAGCGGACCAGGGGGGTGCGGGAGGCGTCTCGCCTCGCCGAGCTCGCCGCCCTGTACGCCAAGGGCGACCTCGTCTTCCCCGTGCGCGGGACCTATCCGCTGGAGCGGGCCGCGGACGCCCACCGCGAGGTCGCCGGCAGGCACGGACAGGGCAAGGTCGTGCTGGTCACGGACTGATATCCACGTATCCCTGGCGTTGTGACCGAAATCCTTAGTAAGGTTTCTTGTTAATAACGTGCTATCCGTCGGCTCGTTGGACAGTTCTGCCTCCCATTTCTCTCTCCAGGAGGAGTCCACGTGCATCTGCGACACAAGGTGGCCACCGGTGCCGCCGCCGCGATCAGCGTAGGGTCCGTGCTCGCTCTGCTGCCGTCCACCGCGGCGGTCGCCCACGGCTCCATGTCGAACCCGCCCAGCCGGGCGTACGTCTGCAAGACGGAAGGCCCGGAGACCCCCAAGTCGGCGGCGTGCAAGGCGGCCGTCGCGGCCGGGGGCACCCAGGCCTTCTACGACTGGCACGAGGTGTCCCGGCTCGAAGCCGGTGGCAACCACCGCCAGATCATCCCCGACGGCGAGCTGTGCGGCGCCGGGCGTGACAAGTATCGCGGGCTCAACCTCGCCAGGGCCGACTGGCCCGCCACCTCGGTCTCCCCGGGGCCGCTCACGGTCACCTACCACGCGACCGCGCCGCACGCGAACAGCAACTTCGAGTTCTACATCACCAAGCAGAGCTGGAGTCCCACCCAGCCGCTGCGCTGGTCGGATCTGGAGCACATCAGGACCTTCAACAACCAGAACCCCACCCAGTTCACCAACTGGACGATCAACCTCCCGCAGCGGAGCGGCCGCCAGCTCATCTTCTCGATCTGGCAGCGTGTCGTGGGCAGTACCGAGGCCTTCTACACCTGTTCCGACGTGAACTTCGGCGGCAGTAACCCCACCCCCACATCGACTCCGACCCCGACGCCGACCCCCACGCGGCCGACCCCGACTCCGACGCCCACCCCGACGAGCCAGCCGGGCGGCACCTGGAAGGCGGGCACCGCCTACGCGGTGGGCGCGACGGTGACCTACGGCGGCGCGACCTACCAGTGCCTGCAGGCACACACCGCGCTGGCCGGTTGGGAGCCGCCGAACGTCCCCGCCCTGTGGCGACGACTCTGATCCGGTGAGATCCGGGCGGGGCGGTGATCACCGCCCCGCCCGGATCCGTCGTTCCTTCCGGGAATCCTCCCGAGAACTTTCCGGGAATCCTCCCGAGAACCGAGGAGTTCGTCTTGAAGCGTGCGGTCACAGTGGTCCCGGCGATCCCGGCGGCCTTGGCGGTTCCGGCGGTCTCGGCGGTGGTCCTGGGGGTCCTCCTGCTCTCCGGTTGCGGCGCCGACAGCATCCAGGAGCTCCGGGGAGGCCCCGCCGGTCACGGGGCACACGGCGCCGTCGGCGCTCCCGCCCGGCCAACATCCGCCCAGGGGACGCACGGCGACCCGGAACACGGCTCAGGCCCGGGTTCCGGAGAGGACTCGGCCCAGGGGGCTGATCACTCGGCGCGGGGCGCCGGTGCGGGAGTGCCCACGCCCTCGCCCGCCCCGCCCGTCGGGACCGCCGCCGGAGTCGCCTTCAACCCTCCCGACGTGATGTTCCTGCAGATGATGGTGCCCCACAACGCCCAGGGGGTACGGCTGGTGCGGTTGGTGCGCGAACGGCAGGTCCGTCCGGAGGTCAGGGAGCTCGCCGAGGCGATCGGCGTGACCCAGGAGCGGGAGTCGGTCTCGATGTCCGGCCTGCTGGACGCCTGGGGGCAGCCCGCGACCGCCGACGACGACGAGCACGCCGCCCACGGCGGGATGCCCGGGGTGAGCGAGGAGGAGGTGGCGGCGCTGACCGCCGCCCCGCCGGCCGAGTTCGAGCGGAGGTTCCTCGACATGTTGATCGCCCAGCAGGACGACGCCGCCCAGATGGCGAAGGTGGCGGTCGCGACCGGGCTGCACCCCGAGGTCACGAAGCTGGCCAGGCTCGTCGACGTCTCGCGTACGGCGCAGATCGCGCGGATGCTCGCCCTGCGCGGAGAGTAAAGATCTGCGCGGACCAGTAGGGATTTGTCCTTGCACTCCCTTTTGTGAGATATATTTCCTACTTGATGTGTAGGAATTTAGGGAGAGTCATGCGCAAGATCTTTGGGGTTGTGGCCGGATTGATCCTGGCCGGGACCCTGGCCGCGTGCGGGGGGACGTCCACCGACACGGCCCAGCCCGCCGGCGGCACACCGAACGCCGACGCGCCGCTCAAGGTCGGGGTCAACCCCGTGCCCCACGGCGAGGTGCTCAAGTACGTCAAGGACAACCTCGCCGCCAACGCCGGGCTGAATCTGGAGATCGTCGAGTTCACCGACTACGTCCAGCCCAACACCCAGCTCGACGAGGGCAACCTGGACGCGAACTACTTCCAGCACATCCCGTACCTGGAGGAGTTCTCCAAGGGCAAGGGCATCAAGCTCAGCTGGGTCGCCCCGGTGCACATCGAGCCGCTCGGCCTGTACTCCAAGAAGATCAAGAACGTCTCCGAGCTCGCTCAGGGCGCCCAGGTGGCGCTGCCCAACGACGCGAGCAACCTCGGTCGCTCGCTCAAGCTCCTGGCCGACAACGGCGTGATCACCCTCAAGGAGGGCGTGGGGGTGAAGGCGACCGAACGTGACGTCGCCGACAATCCCAAGGCACTGGAGTTCAAGCCCCTTGAGGCGGCCCAGCTGCCCCGTTCCCTGGAGGACGTGGACGCCGCGATCGTGAACGGCAACTACGCCCTGGAGGCCGGGCTGCAGCCCGCGACCGACTCCCTGATCCTGGAGAAGGGCGAGGGCAACCCGTACGCCAACGGCCTGGTCACCGTCCCGGCCAAGGTGGAGGACCCCCGGGTGAAGAAGCTCGCCGAACTCCTCACCGGCCCCGAGGTCAAGAAGTTCATCGAGGACAGGTACAAGGGCGCGGTGCTGCCCGCGGAGTAGGCCGTCCGGTGCCCGGCCTCGGGGGATCACCGTTCGCGCCCGCCCGCGGGGTGGACCGTCCGGGATCCCCACCGGGGAGTGCCGTCACCTTCCGCGCGATGCCCTCGGCCGCGCCCCCACCGTCGCGGGGGGCGCGGCCGAGTCTTTTCCGGGGCCTTCTACGCCTGTGACGACGCGTGGGAGGCCGACGTCCGCATTTACCGCCGCCAGGTGACGTTTGAGATTCGCACGGAGGATAGAGGAGGTGAGTTGGCTCGAAGGAGGAGATCCCATGACCATCGCAGGCGGCATCGTTCTCATAATGCTCGGCGCCATTCTCACGTGGGCGGTCGAATTCGACATCGCGGGCTTCGACATCAACATCGTCGGTGTCATCCTGATGATCGGCGGTCTCGCGTGGCTCCTGTTCGCCGTGTACCGGCTCAGCCTCGCCCGCCGGGCGGTGGCGGACACCACGGCCACCACGGTGATCGAGGACCCCGTCACCCACCGCCGCACCTACCAGGAGCGTCACTACAACGACCCTCCGGTGGTGTGAACCGCGGATCTCTCTCATAGGGGAGCCGCACCGTCAGCGGGTGTCGCCCGTCGTTCCGGATCCGTTATGGACTGGTTCGCATGGGTAGGCAGGCCGCTTCAGTGAACGCGAACGGAGGGCAGAGGACGTGAGCAGAGTCGTATCCCGCGGCGCGAGCGCCGTGAGCGGAATGCTCGGTGGCGCGATCGCCGGAGTCATCTTCAAGCAGGTCTGGAAGCTCGCGTCGGGCAAGGACGACGCCCCCCAGGCGACGTCGGACGAGTACGGCTGGGGCGAGATCCTCGTGGCGTCCGCCATCCAGGGCGCCATCTTCGGCGTGGTGAGGGCCGCGATCGACCGTTCCGCCGCCCGGAGCATCCACAGAGCCACCGGCAAGTGACTTTGTGAGGTGGCCGCCCTCACCCCTGGCGGCCGACCTCGTGCGGAGGCCCCCGATCCCGTCCGAGGGACCGGGGGCCTCCGCACGTCCGAAGCGTGTCCGGAGCGGTGTCCCGAACCGTGTCCCGCCTGTGTCCCGAGCCGCACTCCGAGCCATGTCCGGAGCCTTGCCCGGGGCGTGTTCGAAGCCGTTCGCGAAGTCACGTCCGAAGACGGACCGCAGGATCC
Source organism: Streptosporangium sp. NPDC049046 (assembly GCF_040649155.1). NCBI lineage: Bacteria > Bacillati > Actinomycetota > Actinomycetes > Streptosporangiales > Streptosporangiaceae > Streptosporangium > Streptosporangium sp. NPDC049046. The sequence goes on from NZ_JBEZEZ010000030.1 coordinate 93,119, forward strand.
GTCAGGCGGCTCCGGGACACGGTTGGGCGCCGTGTGCGCGTTCCACCCGCCGTACGGGGGCGGGGACGCCACGGGAGGCCGGGAGGTGGTGGGGTGTCGGGACGGGGGAGGCCGGGACGCGGGAGGAGAGCACCTCCGCGTACACGGCGGACGTCTGGGCGGCGATCCGGTTCCAGTCGTAGCGGGACCGTGCCCGCGCGACGGCCGCGGCGCCGTAGGCCGCCAGCACGGACGGCGCGGCGAGCAGCCGGCGCAGCGCGTCGCCCAGCGCGTACGGCTCGCGCGGTGGGACCAGCAGACCGGTGACCTCGGGCACGACGGTGTCCAGGTGCCCGCCCACCGCGGACGCGACCACCGGGACACCGCAGGCCATCGCCTCCAGCGGCACGATGCCGAACGGCTCGTACCACGGCATGGTGACCACGACGTCCGCCGAACGCATCAGGGTGGGGACGTCCTGCCTGCTCACCTTGCCGAGGAACCTCACGCGGTCGGCGACGCCGCACCTGGTGGCCAGGCGGGAGAGCCGCCTCGCCTCCGGGTCGTCGACATCGCCTCCGGCGACGACCAGGGTGGCGCCGGGGATGCGGGCGAGGGCGTGAATCGTCGTGTCCACGCCCTTGCGGCGTACGGGACGGCCGATGGCGAGCAGGACGGGCCCAGGCCCGAGGTCCCTCTTCGGTCCGGAAGGGGTGAAGGAACGCACGTCGACGCCGCAGGGTACGATCCTCGTCCGGCGCCGGGGGATGTGCATCCGGCGCAGTTCCGCCACCTCGTCGGCGCAGGTCGCGACCACCGCGTCCACCTGGGAGGCGACCATGGCCTCGACCCTGAGACGCTCGCGCGGGCTGGAGTCGGCCGGTCCCTGGTGGCGGCGCTTGACCGTGCCGAGGGCGTGGAACGTGTGCACGATGGGGACGGCGGCGTCCCTCGCCGCGGCGAGGGCGGCGAGGCCGCTCATCCAGAAGTGGCTGTGGACCATGTCGGGGGGCGCGGCGCTCCACCGCCTGGCGAGCCACCGGCCGAAGTCCGGCATCCAGGGGAGCAGATCGTCCTTGGCCAGGGTCATCGCGGGTCCGGCCGGTACGTGGACCACGGTGACCCCGGGGGCCAGGGAGGTCTCGTCGGGTTGGGAGGGGCACTCCCTGCGGGTGTAGACGGTCACCTCGTGCCCGCGGGCGGCGAGCGCGAGGGAGAGGGCGGCTACGTGGACGTTCTGGCCCCCGGCGTCGGCTCCGCCGACGGTGGCCAGGGGGCTCGCATGCTCTGACACCATCGCGATCTTCATGGACACGTCTCCACCGGATGTACGGGGCAGGCGTGCCTGCGTCTTGGGCATGGGGTTCTACCCTGCCCTGACCGGGGGTTTTAAACGTGTTTGACCTTGGGATTCGCGGGAAGGCGATGAGTTTCCGACGGAAAGGAGTTCGGCGATGGAGGCTCCCCAGTACGTCGCGGCGCGCGTGCAGCGCGCGCTCGCCGAGGACGAGAGGACCACGGAACTCGGCATCCGGGTGGACATTCGAGGTGATCAGCTCTACCTGCGAGGTCAGGTGATCGGCGCCGAGCGCCGCGAGCTGATCGCGGAGGTGGCGGGTGAGGCGGCTCCCGAGCTGGAGGTCCACAACGAGATCGACGTCGTGGACGTACGGGAGCCGATGGGGGAGGAGAGACTGTGACGGACGTGCGGATCGCGGCGGTCGGGGACGTACACCTGGACGAGAGCCGTAGGGGGAGCTACCGCGAGCGGCTTCACGACATCGGGGAGAAGGCCGATGTCCTGCTGCTCGCCGGGGATCTGACCCGGCACGGCACCATGGACGAGGCGCGGGTGGTGGCGGACGAGTTCCGCGACCTGCCGATCCCGGTGGTGGCGGTGCTCGGCAACCACGACCACCACTCCGACCAGCCCGCCGAGATCGCCGCCCTGCTGCGCGACACCGGGATCGAGGTGCTGCACGACGACGCGACGGTGCTCGACATCGACGGCGTGCGGCTCGGCGTGGTCGGCGGCAAGGGTTTCGGCGGGGGGTACGCGGGCAAGTGCGCCAGCGACTTCGGCGAGCCGGAGATCAAGGCGTTCGTCGGGCACACCAGGCGGATCGCCGACCGCTGGCGGGTCGCGCTGAAGGAGCTGCAGGCCGACCGCAGGGTCGTGTTGTCCCACTACTCGCCGGTCAAGGACACCCTCGCCGGGGAGCCGCTGGAGATCTATCCGTTCCTCGGCAGCTACCTGCTGGCCGAGGCGGCCGACGCCGAGGGCGCCGACCTGATCATCCACGGTCACGCCCACTCGGGTACCGAGAAGGGCGTGACGCCGGGAGGCATCAGGGTGCGCAATGTGGCGCTGCCGGTGCTGGGCCGGGCGTACGGCGTGTATCTCCTCTGACGGGGGCCTCGCGTTCGGGTGTCGAATGACGCGAATACCCGCTGATGTCTCAGCGGGTATCTCGGATTTTCCGGCCCAGGAAGAAGCGGGCCTGTCCCTGTCCGGGAAGAGGTGGACATATCCCGGTCCGGGAAGAGGCGGGCCGGTATCCCGGACAGCCGGAGAAGACCGGTATTCAAGACAACCGGCGACGATCGGTATCCCGGACAACCGGGCAAGAAGAAGCGGGCCGGGTATACCCGGCCCGCGAGGCTTCTTATGGGAGTTCGGGGCGCTTACATTCTTGCGAAGTGTTCTCGCGGGTGTGAAACCCGCTTGGAGAAAATGGTGCCGGCCTCAGGGCCGCACCGGACGGCGTACGGACATCGGACCGTACGGGATCGGCGTGCGGGTCGGGTGGCCCGCACCTGGGCGGTGTGCGAGCCGCCGGCTCGCACCGATCTGTGCTGTCGCGAGCGCGAGGCTCGCGTCACACATTGAAGATGCTCACACCCCCGGGGCCGACGAGGAAGCCGAGGACGATCAGGACGATCCCCCAGAGCAGGTCGCGACGGGCCAGGATGACGTAGATCCCGGAGATGACGAGGACGACTGCGATGATCCAAAGCAAAGTAGCCATAACCGGCCTCTGCCCTCACAATTCACTGCTTAACATCTTCCTCATCCTTGGTTCTGTACAGATCAACCAGCGGCTGGACGAACCACAGCCAGGCGCTCAGCAGCGCCACGACCCCGGCGAACAACGCCGCGGGCCAGGCGTTGAGCACCGTCTCGGCGACCAGTGCGACCGTGCTCGTCATCGCGACCGCGAGTCCGGCGGCCCCCGCGATGCCAAGGGTGTTGGCGCGGTGCAGCATCTTCTCCTTCAGGTTGCTCCTGAACAGGAGGCGGTGCTGGGCGGCCGGGGTGATGAAGCAGACGGACGCGACGCCCGCGCTCAACAGGGCGATGAAGAACAGTATGTGCCCCAGGTCGTCCAATTTTTCGAAGCCCGCCGCGAATGGCAGGCTGAAGAGAAAGGCGAAAAGCACCTGCACGCCGGTGACGGCGACGCGCAGGCCCTGTAACAACTCGCCGAGTTCGCGGTCGACCCGCTCCTTGTGTGTCTCTCCGGGCGCTGATTGTTCTTTTTGCGAGGGTTCGGGGTGAATCATGCGCATCGTTTACCCAAGGAAAGGTTTGGCATGCCTACCTGGGGGGTTACGGGGTACGCGTGGGTTATGGGAAGCCACAGTCACGAGGTCACCGACGCGATCCTGGAAACGCTGAAGCGGGCGAGCAGCGGTTTGAAGGACGCGGACGTCAGGTTCGCGCTCGCCGGAGGTTGCGCGGCCTACGCCCGCGGAGCCGCCCCCTCGCTCCATGACGTCGATTTCGTCCTTCCCCAGGAGGACGTGCCGCTCGCGCTCGAGGCGCTGGGCAAGCTGGGATTCGAGACCTCCAGGCAGCCGCCGGAGGACTGGCTGGTCAAGGCCTTCGACGAGGGCAGGCTGGTGGATCTGATCTTCTCGATCTGCGACCACCCGGTCACGCCCGAGTTGCTGAAGCGCGCGGAGCCGATGAAGGCCTCGGCGGTGATCCTGCCCGTCCTGGAGGCCACCGACCTGGTCATCTCGTGGCTGCTGCCGCTCTCCGAGCACAGTTGCGACTACGGCTCGCTGCTGCCGCAGGTGCGTGCCCTGCGCGAGCAGGTCGACTGGAACCGCGTCGCCGCCGTCGTGCGGGACTCCCCCTACGCCTCCACCTTTCTCATCCTCCTTCAGCGCCTCGATGTCATTCCCGGTCCCGTCGACTCCTCGGGCGACCCGACCTGGCCCTGAGACGGCCTCACCTGCGACCCGCACCCGTGCCCGAGACGACCTGGCCTTCCAAGACGTGGCCGTTCTCAGGACGACATGAAGAGGGGGCCCACCATCTGGTGGGCCCCCTCTTCATGTCGTCTCGCCCGGTGTCCCGGGATCGGAGGACGCTCAGACGGTGCCGGGTCCGCCGAAGGGGAAGCGGCCGTAGTACTCGCCGACCCGGTCGCGGTACGCGGGCTCTTTGAAGTTCGCCTCGTCGAACTCTGGGGCGTCCTTGATCTCCTGCTTGGTGCGCGCGACGTAGACCTTCTTCTCCTGCGGGTCGATCTGCGTCACCGTGCTCGCGGGCAGGAGGACCTTCTTGCCGAAGATCCAGGGGCCCGTGTCGACGACGAGGTAGCTCTCGCCGACCTCGTAGGTCGCCTCGTCGACGGAGCCGATCTTCCCGTCGGTGGCTTCGACGTGGTACCCGGCGACGTCGAGCGTCTTGTCCTGGGTGTGCACGTCGGCTCGATAGTTCCAGATCTCAGGCTGCATGACTGAATGTCTCCCTTGATGTGATACCTCGGGCTCCGGATCCCGTACCCGAGAGAGAAGTCCTAAACGGCATTTGCCCAAGTCAGCCGGTACGGAACACTGTTCGCTCCGCCCTCGGCACCAGGTCGTCGCGGGATTTCGCCCCGCCCGGCTCGGGGTGAAGTTTTCCGGTCGGCGCCCTCGATGGGCATATGTCAGCTCATCTCCAGACCTCCGGATGGGCATATATCCGATCATGTACGGACCACGGCGCCGGGTCCGGTAGGCTTGTCAACGTCAAGCGCCGCTAGCTCAGTTGGTTAGAGCAGCTGACTCTTAATCAGCGGGTCCGGGGTTCGAGTCCCTGGCGGCGCACCCAAGGAAACCCCAGCTCGCACGTCGAGCTGGGGTTTCCTGGTTTTCGAGAGGCCGAGACCGCCGAAGCGCCGGCGTCGAGCCGTGGTCGGCCGGTTCGCGGTAGGACCTTACCGATGGCGTGCGAGACAACGGAGGACGTCAAGTGGCATACGTCATCGGCGCGAGCGGTGCCCTGTTTTTCGTGCTGGTCTTTCTGGTCGACGGACTGACCCGCCCCGGTTACTCGCCGGTACGCCACCCGGTCAGCGCCCTTGCCCTCGGCGCCCGCGGGTGGATCCAGATCTCGAACTTCGTCGTCTCCGGCGCCGCGATCACCGTCGGCGGCGTCGCGATCGCCACCGCGGGGCGGCAACCGCTGCTGGGCGGGATGTTGGCGATCTTCGGGCTGGGTCTTGTGGCATCGGGCTTCAGGATGGACCCGATGCGGGGCTATCCGCCGGGTACGCCGGAGGGTGATCCGGCGGACGTCACCGTCTCCCACAGACTGCACGACTACGCCGGAGCCGTCGTGTTCTTCTCGCTGCCCGTCACGGCGGCGGTGGCGGCGTTCGTCCTGCCGGAGGTGGCGTGGAAGGTTCTTTCCGCCGTCGCCGCGGCCGCCCTGATGGCCGCCTCCTACGCGTTCGGCAAAGCCTGGGAGCGTGACTCGCCGAGGACCGGACTCATCCAGCGGGCGTTCATCGTCCCGGGATGGCTCTGGGTCGCGGCGGTGTTCCTGCGCTTCGGCTCGCAGAACGCGCTCTGACGCCTCGATCCGGACGCCGGGACGCCGGGTGCGCCGACGCCGGGGGTCAGGCTCGCGGGCCCACGGTCTCCCTGATGCCGCGACGGCGCCACAGCAGTCCGGAGACGGCGCCGAAGGTGACCAGGGAGCCGGTGAGCACGAGTGCCCGTCCGTCGGGGCCGCTCTCACCGCCGCCTCCGGTCTCCGCTCCTCCGGCCGGTGTCTCGGAGATCTCGCCGTCCGTGTCCTGCGGGGTCTCGCCCGTCTCGGCGTCGTCGTCCGACGTGGTCTCGTCGGAGGGCTGCGTGGTGGTGTCCGTCGGGTCGGGGTCGGCTCCCTGACCGCCCGCCGTGATGGTGAGGGGGTAGGTCGTGAGGGTGTCCCTGTTCTTCGGCTCGCACTCGATCGACGTCTGGCCGGGCGCCGTCCCGAAGTTGATGGCGCCGGGCTTCACCGTCGCGGTGCCCGGACTGTTCGACGTGGTGGCGAGGGAGACCGGGGTCGTCGGCAGCTGAATGGTCTGACCCGCGCCGGTCGAGTCGAGGGTTCCCACCCCGGTGGCGGAGGTGAGCCCGGAAAGCCCGCTGATGGAGACGTACGCGTACAGCTTGGTGCCCGCGGGCAGTCCCGCGGTGGGTGCCGTCAGCGCGGTGCCGGTGTAGGTGCCGCTCCAGCCGATCGTGAACTGCCGGCCCGTGGTGGCGTCGGTCGGTATCGTCAGCTCGACGTTGATCGAGGTGGTCTGCTTCCCGGTCACGCCGCTGGTGGTGCACTCGTACTCCACCATGCCCACCGTGCTCACTGTGCCCGCCGTGCCCGCAGCGACGACCGAGCCCCGCTCCGCCGGGGGAACGGAGGCGTGCGCCGGTTGCCAGAGGAGGGTCAGGCCACAGACCAGGGCGGCGGCTGAGAGAACCGAGCGGACGCGCACATCGCCTCCTGCGTACGACAGATAGGGCTTAAGGGAGACGGGGGGCAAAGGTGATCGGTTGCCAGCAATGCCACTAATGGCCTGATCCGGACAGCTGTAACTCCTATAGCGGACACGTCCATCCGGCAGCGGATCGACGGTGTTTCCCCGGCAAAGGTCGATGTGCTGCCATACGATGCTTCATCGTGATGAATCGGGGCGAGTTGCCACGGTGCGGCACAGCGGAACGAAACGGCCCCGAGCCGACCGGGCGACGCCCCGGCGCGGGAGAACGGCATCGGTTCCACGGCACCGTTCGAGAACAAAGGAAAGACGGCGCTGTCGGATGAGTGATCCCGGGCTGCGGTTCTCGATCCTGGGACCGGTACGCGTCTGGCGCGACGGCGCGGAGGTGGAGATCGGTTCTCCCCAGCAGCGGCTGGTCCTCGCCGTCCTCCTCCTGGCCGAGGGCAGGGCCGTCGGCCACGACCACCTGCTCGACGCCGTCTGGGGCGAGGAGCGTCCCCGCGCCGCGATGAGCACGTTGCGCACGTACGTCTCGCGTCTGCGCTCCGCCCTCGGCGCCGAGGCGATCATCTCGATCGGCAGCGGATACGCCCTCGCGGCAGGGGCCTGCGACCTGGTCACGATGGAGAGGCTCGCCAACGAGGGGAGATACGGCGAGGCCCTGGCGCTCTGGCGAGGAGAGCCGCTCGCCGGGCTGGAGGGAGGCTACGCCGAGGGGCAGCGGGCGCGGCTCGGGGAGCGGCGGCTCGCCGTGCTGGAGCGCAGGCTCGCCCAGGAGGTCGATGAGGGCGGGCACGCCGAGGTCGTCGCCGAGCTGACCGCGCTCTGCGGGGAACATCCGACCAGGGAGCGGTTCTGCGGGCTGCTGATGCTGGCGCTGTACCGCGCGGGAAGGCAGGCCGAGGCGATAGGCGTGTTCACCGACACCAGGAAACTGCTCGCCGATGACCTCGGCATTGATCCCTCGCCCGAACTGGCGGAGCTCTACCAGCGGATCATCACCGCGGACCCCACCCTCGGCCAGGCGAGGACGACGAGCCCGGTCCCCAGGCAGGTGCCCCGCCAGCTCCCCGCCGACACCGCCGACTTCACCGGCAGGGAGCCCGAGATCGACGAGATGGTGGCCGCCCTGAGGTCGGGGCACATCTCGGCACTCGCGATCTCGGCCGTGTCGGGCGCCGGAGGCATGGGCAAGACCACCCTCGCCGTCCACGTGGCCCACCGGCTCGCGCCGGACTATCCCGACGGTCAGCTCTTCGTGAACCTCGGGGGCTCCGGGACACGGCCGCTCACGCCGGAGACCGTGCTCGCCCGGTTCCTGCGCTCCCTCGGGGCGGAGGTCCCGCCCGACTCCGAGGAGCCGGGCGAGCGGGCGGCCATGTACCGCTCCACCCTGGCGGACCGGCGGATACTCGTCGTGCTGGACAACGCCGCGAACGCCGCGCAGGTACGGCCGCTGCTCCCCGGCGCCGCCGGGTGCGCGGTGATGGTGACGAGCCGCGCGAAGATGATCGGGCTGTCCGGCGTACGCCAGGTCGACCTGAGCGTGATGTCCCACGACGAGGCGACGGCGCTGCTCGCCACGATCGTGGGGGAGGCACGGGTGGCCGCCGAGCGTGAGGCCGCGGCGGACCTGATCGGGGCGTGCGGGCACCTTCCCCTCGCGATCAGGATCGTGGCCGCACGGCTCGCGGCGCGGCCCGCCTGGAGTGTGGCCAGGATGCGCGACCGGATGGCCGACGAGCGCCGGCGCCTCGCCGAACTGCGCGTGGACGACCTGGCCGTCGAGGCGACGTTCGCCCTCGGCTACGACCAGCTCGACGCCGCGCACGCGTCGGCGTTCCGGCTGCTCGCCGTCCCCGACGCGTCCGACTTCTCACTGGGCTCGGCGGCGGCCGTACTCGGTCTGGACGAGCAGGACGCGGAGGAGGTGTGCGAGGCGCTGGTGGACGTGAGCATGCTGGAGTCGCCCTCTCCCTGCCGCTATCGCTACCACGACCTTCTCAAGATCTTCGCCCGGTCACGACCGGACGACGAGGACGTGCGGCGAGCCGCGCTGGACAGGCTGCTCGGCCACTACCTCGCGGGCATGACCGCGGCCCACCACCTCACCTATCCGGGCGCCCCGGTGTCCGACCCGGGCCGACCGGCCGGTGCGGGACCGTCCTTCGCGGACGAGGAGGCCGCGGTGACCTGGGCCGAGGACGAGGAACAGGGGGTGATCAGCTGCGTACACCAGATCGCCCAGGAGCGGGGAAGCGCCCTCTCCGACGCGATACGGCTGCTCGACATGGCGGCCGACGTACTGGAGACCGACGTGACCCCCGAGCGCTACGAGCGGGCGGCCGGAGCCCTCGTCGAGGCGGCGGCGGCCCGCGGGGAACGTCGCGCCGAGGCGCACGCCCGGTGCGTGCGCGGAGGGTTCTGGGTGAACCGGTGGCTCCTCGACGCGGCGACCGAGGACTGCGTCGCCGCGAGGGACCTCAGCCTCGCCGAGGGCGACCGGGCACGGTACGCGGACAGCCTCAACCTGCTGGCCACGGTCCTGTCCCGTCGCGGATCGACGACCGAGGCGATCGCGCTGTACGCCGACGCGGTCGAGATCTGGCGCGGGCTCGGCGACCGAAGCGGTGAGGCGGCCGGCCTGGGCGACATGGCGCTCGCCCTCGCGTCGGTCGACAGGATCGACGAGGCGGTGGAGGTGGTGGAACTGGCCGACCGCACCGTCCGCGAGTCGGGCGGCGGGACGGATCCCGACGTCATGTACCGGTCGGCCGTCGTGCTGTGCGACGCCGGGCGTCCCGAGGAGGCGCTCCTTCGGCTCAGGAAGACGCGCAAGGCGTATCGGAGGCTCAAGCAGCGCGTCCGTGAGGGGGCGACCCTGCTGCGGATGGCCGAGACCCACCTCGCCCTGGGGCAACCGGAGCGCGCCGTCGACTGTGCCGAGGACTCGCTGGGCCTCATGGCGGAGGCGGGCGACGAATGGATCCAGGGCAAGGCGCTCGTCGCGCTCGGCGAGGCGTTCTCCCGGCTCGGCCGGCCGGGAAGGGGAGTGGCCTGCCTGACCGAGGCGCTGGAGATCTTCGTGCGGCGGGACATGCCGGAGGCCGACGAGGTACGGGCACTGCTCGACCGGGACGAGGACTCGCGATGGGACACCGAGCGGAAAGAGACCACCCTGACCCGCTGAGCGGGCACCGTGTTCGGCCGGAAACCGTCGGTGGCCGCTGGCATCATTAGGCGTGTGGAACCGCACTACTACGCACGCGTCGTCGCGGTGGGGGGCAAGTGGGGCCCCCCCTGGGT
>NZ_JBEZEZ010000031.1:0-98876 GCF_040649155.1 Streptosporangium sp. NPDC049046
ACCCTTATACCAGGGGCTTCTCTACGTCAGGGCCGAACCCAGCAACCCACAGCAAGCTCACGACCTGCGACACCAGGTTGGAATCAGCTCACTGTCCGTGGTGGACGCCCCGGCGATGGCGTTACCGATCTGCACCTGCTTCGTCGCGGCACGCGTCTGCTGGGCCGCGAAGCCGACAGCCACCACGGCTACGGCGACACTGCAGATGGCCACGATGCTCTCCAATGACACTTCCCCTCCGGAAGAACTGGCGACCTTGACATCAATAACGTCCACCGGCCGCAATTAGCTCCCCATTAAGGAATATTTCCCCACCCAAATTCACCGAATCAGACCTGCGGTCACCTTAGGTGTGAATTTACTGCCAATAGTGCACTAGGGGGCAAATATCCCATAGCAGGCACAGCACCTCTTCGAGCTGGAACAGCAGGGGTGCCACGCGGGCCGCCACTCGTGAGCCTCACGCGCAGGTCAGCACGCGGCGCAGGTCCTGGGCCGAGTCCGTCAGCGTTGACGTCGGCCCCGTTCCGGCGAGCTCGATGCGGTCGGCGACACGGAGCAGCAGGTTGACCGTACGTGCCGAGGCGATCTCGCTCGCCTGTGCCATCACCTCCACGATGACCGGCTCGGCCTCCTGCCACGCTTGTGCGTGTACGAGGCCGTTGAGCAGTTGGGCCCCGCAGTTATAGCGAGAACGTCCCCGCGTCAGGTGATGCTCGTAAGCCTCCGTAAGCGGGGTGACAGCCTTGCCCCACTCGCCCAGCTCCGCGTAGGCCATCCCCTGATGCCCGGCCAACTCGGCCTCGTCCATCCACCACGACCAGTACGGATCGCGAGTGCCGATGCTCTCGGTGAGCGCGGACCGTGCTCGATGGAGCGCTTCGAACCCCCGTGTCCCGTCACCCAGTGCGGCGAGCGCCCGACCTCGCCGTACCTGGAATATCGCTTCGACACGAGGAGGGAGGTCGCCACCGGCGAGCACGTCGTCGGCGATCCGCAACGTCTCGTGCGGGCGACGCTGAAACTGGGACAGCATCGAGAGGTGAGCCAGCTCCAGCAGCTCCATACTGCGATCTCCTGCGAGACGGGAGAGCATCATCGCCTCGTGGATGATCTGACGTGAGACGTCCTGCCGATCGGCGTCATGGGCCTGCCATGCGGCGATCTCCCCGGCCTCTCCGGCAGCGGCTTCGAGGTCTCGCTCGACGGTCGCGGTGAAGTTTCCTGCGGCGAGTTTGGCACTGGCAGTTCGGAAGACCCGCACTGCGAGGGGGAAGATCTCGTTTCCCCCGTACGCGGTGTCCAACGCGACAAGCGCCTGCCCGGTAGTCCGGAGCGTCATCACATACTCCGCGTCGGCCGGTCGGCCGTCTACGACAAATGAATCAAGCGCCTCGATGCCCAGTGATGCCGATGCGTCTGGACGAATATGGACGTTCTCCTCGAACAATTCGGTTTCCCTGAAACCAAACACCCGGCAGTACAGCGTGAGATAAGGCTCCCTGGGCCGGTGTTTCCCCGCTTCCCATCCCTTGATCGATCGCACCAGCGACTCCCTGGTCGGGAGGCGCTCGCGGGTCCACTCGTCAGCCGCTTCGGCCAGGCGCTTGGCCATCTCCTTTTGCGACCAAAGCCGAGCACACCGCTCTTCGCGGAGTCGAACAGCCCATACTGGAAGCTTTTTCATCACGCACCTCGGGCCGAGGGGAAACGTCGATCCCTTTATTTTCCCCCAGCACCACCTACCGATGCACAGGTTTACCGCGTGTGATGGACAGAGAATTCAAACAGGCGGGACCCGAAAGCGCTCAGCGGTCACCCCGCCTTCGTACTGGCCATCCAGCCCGTACGGCATCCCCTCCGTGTCTTTGCCCACCTCATGAAACGGGCTCGTCCATCACTGCGAACGATCGGACGAGCCCGTTATCGGATGGAGGTCCAATCAGTGAACGATGCCAAATCCACCCACCCTGTATCCACCATCCCCGGCTGGCGGTTGATTCTCAGTGATGCCGGGCGGCTATGGGCCAGCCGGGAGGAGCCCTTCCCGTCGGCCGCATTCCACGCCGGCGCCGAGCGGACCGTCGACGCCGACAATCTGGAAGCCCTGCGGGCCGAGACCGAACGGCAGGAAACCATCGCGCGGGAGGCACAGGCCGGGCAGGTGATCTCATGATCCGCCGCTGCCTGTCCGCCGCCCGAGGCCGCCACCGCGACGGCCAGGCCGTCATCGCGGTCCCGCACTACACCTGGGACCACGAAGCCCGCGCTCAAGCCGCGATGCTGGAGATCACCCAGCCGGGCTGGGCCGTGCTGTACGGCACCAGCAGTCGTCTCTTCCACGCCATCGCCACCTGGCCCGTCCCCGAGCCGCTGATCATCTGCGACCGGACCGCCGAAGGGCTGAGGGCCCAGATGCGCGAGGCCGAGAGGACCACGCTCCACCGCTGGGCCCTCACCTCCAGTTCAGCCAGCATCGGCCACTTCTGATGAACGGGCACGACGGCCCTCTCACATGGCCCCCAAGAGGGCCGCCAACTAACGTCATGCTGTCTTGACGTCAAGCCTCCTTGACGTCAAGACAGCATGACGAAATACTCGACCCATGGCGACTCCAGAGGATCTTGAACGTCAGTTCACGCTATTGGCCGCGACCGCGCGCTACGACGCGCTACGCACCCGTGAGGCACTGACCGCACCGGCCGACGAGGACGACGCCGAACTCGCGCCGCTCGACCCCGGCGCCGAGCCCCTGACCAGGGGTGAGGCGCTGGAGCTTCTCGCGCTGGGTGAGGTGATCGCACGGAAGGCGGGCTACGGACGTCAGCTCTCCGTACGCTCCGCCCGCCGGGCGGGCGCCTCGTGGTCGCAGATCGGTGCCGCGCTGGGGACCAGCAAGCAGGCCGCGTGGGAGGCCCACAACCGGTGGATCGACGAGCAGGCCGAGGAACGCGACGGCCACTGGGGCTGGAGCGAGGATGACGCGGCGGCCGCGCGCACGCTCGCCGGCGATCCGGAAGGCGCGGAGACGAAGTGAGCGAGGCCGCCGTCCGCCCTTGACAAAGCCTGACCTGCAGGCCGTCTTCGCTGCCTTTGCCGTGGGGTGCCCAGCAGATTCCAGATAATCCGCTCCGTAAGCTGACAAAAGTCTGGAAGAGGCAGGTATGTGACGAGGCGTCGCAGGCGGTTCTCGCCGGAGTTCAAGGAAGAAGCCATCCGCATGGTGCTGGAGGGCGGTCGGACGGTCGCGTCTGTGGCGCGGGAGTTCGACATCAACGGCAGCACGCTGGGCAATTGGGTGAACCGCAACGGCTCGTTCTTCGCACGATGACGAGAAGATCACGGGCCGATGACCTTGTGCTGGGCCCGGTTGTCGAACAAAGAGGACATACCTGGTTGACGCAGGAATGCGCCGCCTATGACGCCACACCATGAGGCATCATGGAGAGGCTCAACGACGTGATCCTGGAGGTGAGCATGGCCATCGATCGGTTCACCACGCCGTTGTACGGTATCGCCGAAGCCGCCGGCTACCTCGCGATCCCCGCCTCTACCTTCACCAGTTGAGCCTTCGGTTACCAACGCCGTCAGCGCGACGGCTGTGCGGTCCGCGCCAAGCCAGTCATCACCGCCATCCCGGCAGAGCGGCCGAACGAAGCATCCGTGCCGTTCATCGGCCTGGCCGAGGGCTATGCCCTGGCGGCGTTCCGGCAGGCCGGCGTACCACTGCAGCGCATCCGGCCGGCAATCGACGCATTGCAGCGGGAACTCGGCCTGGAACACGCCCTGGCCAGCCGCCGACTTTTCACCGACGGCGCCGAAGTCCTTTACGACTACGCCGAGCACGTCGGCGACGACTCAGCTCGCGAATTGGTCGTCGTCCGCAACAACCAACGAGTCTTCACCGAGATCGTGCAGAACTACCTGCGCCGCGTGCACTTCGCACCCGACGGATAGGCCAAAGTAATCATGCCTTCCGCAACACCGCTTCGCCGAGATCGTGCTGGCACCCTATCCATGCAGTTCAAGTGACATAACGCTCGTCCCCTTGGCTCGACCGGCAAGTGACCGCAATGATGTCAGGGTGAACGGAACGCCGATTCGTCCACAGATCATGGCTGCTATGGCCATCGCCCTGTTGAGCGCGATTGTGTTCGTCGTGTGGCGAAGGCTGGATCCCGACGACAAAATCAACTGGGCCGACTTGGCTGCGGTCGCGATCGCCGCCTCAGTGGCCATCGCCACCGTGGTGACCTGGGCTCGACGCCCTCGCCTTTCCGCCGGCCCACTCAGCCAGGCTGATGCGGCGGCAGCCGCCGACACATTGGCCGAATTAGTCAGGCAGCAGTGGCAAGCCGAAGCCCGCCATCGGTCGCTGGACGACCCCGAGCCGATCGCAGTGTCCTGGCAGTTCAGCAGCAACGAGACGGTGATGAGCCATCCCCGGCTCATCACCGCCCAGACAGACTTCACCTTCACCGGCCACAGTGGTGATATCGCCGCCCTCGCCCGCGATTTTCAAAACCTCACCCACCGCCGACTAGTCATCACCGGCGGGCCGGGCATGGGCAAGACCACCCTGGCCATACAACTGCTGCTGCACCTGCTCGCCACCCGCACCGGTCACCAGCTCGCCGATGGCAGCGAGATCGTCCCGGTCCCCGTGCTACTGCCGGTCTCCGGATGGAACCCGCACGCTCACCCCCGCCTGCAGCAATGGCTGGCCGATCGCCTAGTCCAGGACTACCCCGCGCTGAAAGCCCCCCAACTCGGCCCTGATGTCGCCACTGCGCTGGTCACGAGGGGGTACATCCTGCCGATTCTGGACGGCCTGGATGAGATCGGCGAGCAGGCCCGGGCTACCGTCATCACCGCGCTGAACGCCTCCCTGGCCACTGGCGATCAGCTCATTCTGACCAGCCGGACCACCGAGTTCGCCACCGCCGTGACCACAGCCGGCCGCCCCCTCAACGCTGCCGCCGTCATCACCCCGGTCCAACTGAGCCCACAGACCAGCGCCGCCTACCTGCGTGCCTGCCTGCCCGCCATCCCATCCAACGCCTGGCGCAACGTTCTGACCGCGATAGAAACCCGTGCCCTCGCCGGGTTGACCGAGATGACCGCCACCCCTTACGGCCTCTGGCTCATCCGAGCCGTCTACGCCGATTCCGGCACCGACCCGACACCCCTGACCGGCCCCCTCGGCAACACCACCACCACGCTGCGCGTCCACCTGCTTGACGAGCTGATCCCCTCCCTCATCAAAACCCGTCCGCCCAGCACCGAGTCCGGCGACCACTTCCTGCCCCGCCACCAACTCGACCCGGCCACCACCCGCCGCTACCTGACCTACCTGGCCCGCTGCTTCCCGCCCGCCACCACCCGTGACATCGCCTGGTGGCGCATCGCCGGCACGACCCCAAACGCCAACCAGTTGGTCAAACGTACCTTCGGACTCGCGGGCGGAGTCATAGGCGGACTCGTGGGCGGGCTCCTGGCCTTTCCCATGATCATAGTTTTGGAAGGGCCTCTAGGCAGTTTCGATGCTCCGCTGAGCGGACTGCTCCTGGGCGGACTCGTGACCGCGATTCTCAGCTGGCTCTCCACCAACGCTTGGCCCAGCAACATTCCTGGTCATGCCGACCTCCGTCGCCGCGGCCGCGTGTTCCTTCTCCTACGGGCTGTCAGTCTTAAGCTCCCGTTCGGCCTCTTGGTCGGGTTCGTGTTCGGATTCTTGGTCGGGCTCGGGACCATGTTCCCCATCACTCTCCTGCTCGCGATCAGGGTTGCGGAGGAGGGGGACGAACTCTTTGTGCTCAGGTTCGCGCTCGAGATCGCGCTTTCGGGCGGGGTCTCAGCCGGGTTCAGGGTCGGGCTTCCGTGCGGGATCGTACTCGGGCTTGCGAGGGGGCTCATGATTTGGGCCGAGCAACCCGCTCCCACGTCATTCAGTACTCCCACCTCCAGTTGGCGATCCGACAGGACCCTTACTCTTCTGCGAACGCTTCTGTTCGGGCTCGCCGGCGGGCTCCCGGGCTCCATCGTTATCGGGCTCGCAATCTGGGACTTTGTCGAGTCCGATTTCTGGTTCTGGCTTCTTTTATGGGGAACTTTCGGGCTCACTTTCGGCCTCCTGGGCGGCCTCGCGGGGCTTATATCCGGAAGCCATCACGCATGGCTGGCCTGCACCATCGTGACCGGTCGCCTCGCCCTCACCCGGCAGCTTCCCTGGCGGATCATGAATTTCCTCGATGATGCCCACAGGCTGGGGCTGCTGCGCGCCGTTGGGCCGATCTACCAGTTCCGCCATGCCACGCTGCACGATCATCTCGCCACCTCATCACCGACGGGTCCGGCAACCGAGCCCGCCGCCTTGCAACCAGACGCCCAGGCGCAGTCGGGATCTCCGCCACCCGTGCGCGATCCGATCCGTCCGGCGATTGAGGAACATCGCAAGACAACCCAGAGCTGAACATCGTGCGGCCGGAGTCCGGCGGAGCGCCATCCGGGCTGGTGGTAGCGAGGCGCGAGGATCTCGTCGATCAGTGCACCGCTAACCCAGTGCCGATGCGGACGCCGTCACGCGCAGGCCTCCACCTGTGAGCCTCACGCGCAGGTCAGCAGGCGGCGCAGGTCCTGGGCCGAGTCCGCCAGCGTTGACGTCGGCCCCGTTCCGGCGAGTTCGATGCGGTTGGCGACGCGGAGCAGCAGGTTGACCGTACGCGCCGAGGCGATCTCACTCGCCTGTGCCATCACTTCCACGAGGACCGGCTCGGCCTCCTGCCACGCTTGTGCGTGTACGAGGACCTGCAAGCAGCTCACCCGCCCCGCGAGGGTCCTCATCGCCCCTGCGAGGGGTCTCAACAGGGATCCGCGTAGCGCGCCGCCGAGGATGTCGGCCGTCCTCATCGCCCCTGCGAGGGGTCTCAACGCGCACACGATCGGCTCCCGCCTCTACAGCAAGCTCGTCCTCATCGCCTCTACGAGGGGTCACAACCGCTGCGCCACGGTGACAACCCGCCCGGGCAGGGTCCTCATCGCCCCTACGGGGGGAAGCTCAACCCGAGCCAACCTAACGAAGTACTACTAGGTAACGATCACCCGGTGGCCGGTGAATTCACGAGGTCAGGAACGCTCCTCAGGAGAGAACTTCGTTTCGCGTGCCTCTGCGATGAGTTCGATGAGATCAGTAAGGATTTTGGGACCCGCCGCGATGGTGGCTTCGGCGTTCATGGTGTGCGGGCTGCCGTCCAGATCAACAACGGTGGCTCCGGCTTCGCGGGCGATGAGTACTCCTGCGGCTGTGTCCCAGGGCTTGTTGCTGAGCATGATGCTGGCATCGACCCTGCCTTCTGCCACCCAGGCGAGGTCAATCGCGGCCGATCCGAACATCCGGACGCGTTGCACACGGGCGGCGAGTTCACGGGTGACTGCAAGGCGAAGCCAGTTTTCTGCCTTCGCGTCACCGCCTACCGCGTAGTCGCCGACGGCGACCACGGCGGCGTGCAGGTTCCCGGTCTCACTCGCGCGGATCGCCCGTCCGTTGGCCTGTGCCCCATGGCCCTCCGCCGCGCTGTAGCGGGAGTCGAGGAACGGCAGATCGATCACGCCGAGAGTCGGCATGTCCTGGTTGACCAGTCCAAGGGATACACCACACAACGGAATACCATGCAGGAAGTTGACGGTTCCGTCGACCGGATCGAGCACCCACAGCAGGCCGTTTGCGGCATCCCCTATGGCCCCTTCCTCTTCACCGAGAAACCCGATCTCGGGTGTCTCACGGCTCAGGAAGTCACGAACCGCATACTCCACGGCGTAGTCCACCTCGGTGGCCATGTCTCGGTCGCCCTTGGCGGTGACGGCTCCGGGGAGGCGAGTCTTCACGATCTCACTGGCGATAGTGACCGCCTGCTCGGCGATCGGCAGGAGTGCATAGGCGTCCCCAGTCAAAAGATCTCCCCGATCTCTCCTGCGGCGACTTCAAGATCTCGCTCCATGGCCGCCATGAAGTTCCTTGCAGTGAGTTCGGCGCCAGCGGCCCGTAAGATTTCGCGCCCCTATATGCGGCGTCCGGTGTGACCGAGGGCTTATTCCGCGCTGGATGAGGTCTTGACGTATACGCCCATTCCACGCACGGTCTCTACGAGCCCTTCGTCCTTGAGGACCTGGACCGCCTTGCGCAAAGTGTCGCGAGCGACCGCGAACTCCGCTTCCAACTCGACGAGACTCGGGATCCGGCGGCCTGGCGGGATCTGTCCCGAGGCGATGCGCTGGCGCAAAATCCCGGCAATCTGCCTATAAGGCGGCACCGGCCCCTCTCTGTCGATCATCCGACGAGCCTATGCGACCCCCCTAAACACCTGATAGCTACCCCAGAGGCTAGACGGGGGTAGTACACCAGAGGTACGGTTTTCCCGCAGACAGCGAAAGACCACCGGGTACTGAATCGCGCAGCACTCGCCTTGCCGCCGTACCGGCCGCCTTGCCCGTACGGCGCACCCTTCCATGCCCTGTCCACCACATAAAACGGGCCCGTCCACCGCTGGAAACGTCCGGACGAGCCCTTGATTGGATGGAGGTCCAATCGATGAACGATGGTAAATCCACCGGCCCCGAGCCCACCATCCCCGGCTGGCGGTTGATTCTCAGTGATGCCGGGCGGCTGTGGGCCAGCCGGGAGGAGCCCTTCCCCTCGATCGCATTCCACGCCGGCGCCGAGCGGACCGTCGACGCCGACAACCTGGAAGCCCTGCGGGCCGAGACCGACCGGCAGGAAACCATCGCACGGGAGGCACAGGCCGGACAGGTGATCTCATGATCCGCCGCTGCCTGTCCGCCGCCCGAGGCCGCCACCGCGACGGCCAGGCCCTCATCGCGGTCCCGCGCTACACCTGGGATCACGAGGCCCGCGCCGAGGCCGCGATGCTGCAGGCCACCCGCCCAGGCTGGTCGGTGCTCTACGGCACCGGCAGCCGCCTCTTCCACGCCATCGCCACCTGGCCCACCCCGGAGCCGCTGATCATCTGCGACCGAACCCTGGAGGGGCTGAAAACCCAGATGCACGAGGCCGAAACGGCCGTCCTGCACCGCTGGGCCCTCACCTCCAGCTCGGTCACCATCGGCCACTTCTGACGAACAGGCACGGCGGCCCCATCCCTTCCCCGGTCCCGGGGCCGCCGTGCCGCCGCAAGGGTGAAACGCGGGACTCGAAGACGCGGGCGGGGCCACCCATCCAGCCCACCCGCGTCATCCAGGCAAAAGGATCGATCGGCGAATAACACCTCTCGAAACCACTCAGTCCTGGTCGGGGATCTCCAGGCGGGAGATCGTCTGCGGGCAGGAAACCGTGCTGAGCACCGGCCGCTGAGCCAGCAGGTCCCTCGCCTCGCGGCGGGCCAGGTTCCAGCCGTTCCACGAATCGGGTCCGGCGAGGTCGTTGGCCGCGACCACGTCCCGCAGGACGCAGCTGCGGGACGGCTCGGGCAGCCGGTCCAGGGCGGGGACGGCCTCCGCGCCGAGGTCGCCCAGGTATTCGAGGTCGATCCGGTCCACGCCCCGTACGGCGATCTGGGTCTCCGCGACCCGCAGGTCGGGGTTCCACACCGCGAACGCCAGCAGAGAGACGCTCGTCATCAGCACCAGGGTCCTGGGCAGCCAGCGCGCGTGCCCGCGCCCGGTGAGCCGGGCCGCGCCCGCGGCGAGGACCAGCGCGAAGACCCCGCCCAGCCACAGCACCGTCGCCGACACCGAGGCCCGCAGCCGGGAGAGCCCGTAGGCGTCCGCGTACAGGTCCAGGCGGTGCAGCGCGGAGAACAGGATCACCAGGGTGAGCACGCACAGCACACCGAGCAGCCCGGCCATCAGCCAGCGGTCGGAGCCCTTGAGATCCAGCGTCCCCGAGGCGACCGCGACGATCGCCAGCACGAACACGCTGACGACGACGAGCTGGAAGAACCCCGAACGCGCGTACTCCGCGTAGGTCAACCCCGTGGCGGAGACCACCCACCGGGTGGAGCCGAACAGCACGGTGAGCTGCATCCCCACGAACGTGGCGAACAGCAGGTTCAGCGCCGTCAGCGGGGTCACCCAGAGACCGCGGCCCACCGTGACCTTCAAGTCGGGGGCCTTCGGCTCGGCCACGGGCCGCAGCCCGACCAGCACGGCGGAGGCGACCACGCACGCGAAGACGACGAAGAGGAAGATCCTCAGCGGCAGCGACTCCGCCCACTCCTGCGCGCTGAACACCCGCTCGACGGCCTCGGCGAAGACCGCGTCCGCCGAGACGAACAGCGCCCCGAACACCGCCAGCAGCACGACGGTCAGCCCGCCCCCCAGCAGCAGGGGCATCACCCGGCGACGGGACGCGAGGCCCTTCAGCCTCGCCCCGAGGAACCACGGCACCGGCAGCAGGCCCAGGATCACCGACGCGCCGCCCCTGATCACCCCGAGCCAGCCGCGCCCGGCCCCCGACAGAGCGAGCGCGGCCGTCAGGAATCCGGCCAGCAGAAGGATGCCGACCAGCCAGTCCGCGTCCCTGAACATCACCGTCGCGACCAGCCCGTAGGCGACCGCCCCCATCCCCGCCGACCACGGGGTGATCCTCCTGCGCACCGCGGGGATCGTCGCCGCCCCCATCGCCGCGGCCACCAGTACGAGCCCCAGCCCGGCCCTGCTGTACGGCACCGCGACCGCGGCGAGCAGCCCGACGGCGGCGGACACCGGCAGCACCCAGCGGGGTGTGTCCGGCAGCTCGGGGCGGGGGAAGACCGGCGGCGCCTTGTACCCTCCCGGAGCTCCGGGACCGTCGTAGCCTCCGGGAACCCCAGGACCGTTGTGCCCTCCCGGAGCTCCGGGACCGTTGTACTCTCCGGGAGTCCTGGGACCGCTCCCCCCGCCCGGCCGGGAGCCCGCCGATGAACCCGTCGCCCCTTCCCTGACTCCCGCCGCCCGCGCCTCACCTTCCCGCCGGGGAGCCCCTGTGCCCCCTGCGGTGACGCGTCGCGTGGCGGGTTCCCGTCCCGAAGGCCGGTGCGGGAGCGGTTCGACGGAGGCCAGGAAATCGCTGGTGGGTGTGGTGGCGCCGATGACCGTGCCGATGAACGCGCCGATGGCGAAGAGGACGGATCCCGCGAAAGCGGCGAGCAAGGCGTCGACGGTCGCGAGCGCGATGCCCACGATCACCCCGCACACCAGCCCCGCGATGCCGCCGAGGAAGACCCCGGAGAACGCTCCCGGCCAGTTCCGCATCACGACCGGCTGCTGACGTGCGCTCCCGTCCCTGGCGAGCACGGGTCGTGGAGGGTACGGCTGCGGGGAGGGTCGTACGGGAGGAGGCAGGGCGGCGGCTCCGGGGGCGAGGGCGGCAGGCGCCGGTCCCGACCCCGACCCCGACCCCGACCCCGACGACCCCGACCTCGGCCCCGGCCCCGGAGAAGCGGGCACCTGTCCGGCCGCAACCGTCTCAGAGACTTCGGGCGTGCGACCGCTCTCCGCCGGTTCGACCGGCTCCCTGGATTCGACGGCCACGGAACCCTGATCGGCCCCGGACGCGCGACCGGCTTCCACCGGTTCGTCGGACACGGGAGTCCCGGTGACCCCAGTGACTGCGGCGACCTCGACGACCTCGCGACGTCCGGACGACAGCCCCGCCACGAGCGGGACGGACGACGTGGCGGTCACGAGCGGGACCGGCGGCGTACCGGCCGTGGACGGAAGCGACGGCGTGGAGGTCTCGGACGGGACCGACGCCGTACCAGCCTCGGACGGGATCGGCGGCGCGGAGGCCGCGAGAGCCGCAGGTTCCGCGGGCTCTGCAGGCTCTGCGGGCTCCGCGGGAGCCTCGCTCGAAGGCTTCTCGCCCCGGGCGGCGGCGTCCTCCCCCGAGGGGAGGGGGTCCTTGCCGGGGAGGGACGGGGGGTTCATCTTGATCCTTTCCGGAAGGTCGGCCACGATGTGGCAGCCGACACCGTCGTCGACGTGGATGGAGCCGCCGTGGAGTTCGACGATCTCCTTGGTGATGGCGAGGCCCAGCCCGGCGCCGCCGTCGTCGGCGGCCCGGCCCGCGTCCAGGCGGGAGAAGCGCTCGAACGCCCGTGCCCGGTCCTCGACCGCGATTCCCAGCCCCTGGTCGCTCACTCTCAGCCGGACTCCCTCTCCCCTGGCCGTGGCCGCCAGCACCACCGCCCCGCCCGCGGGACTGTGGCGCACCGCGTTGTCCAGCAGGTTGGCGAGGACCTGCGCGAGCAGGTCGGGATCGGCGCGCAGGCTCAGGCCCTCGGGGACCTCGCAGCGCGCCACCACCCCCTCCCTCGCGAGTACGGCCTCCCGCAGGGCCTGCTCGCACAGCGGACGCAGCTCGACGTCCTCGCGCTCGATGAGCCGTGCCCCGGACTCCAGACGGGACAGGTCGAGCAGTTGCGCGACCAGACGGCCCAGCCGCTCGGTCTGGGCGAGCGCGGTGCCGAGGGTGACGGGGTCGGGCTCCGAGACCCCGTCGACCACGTTCTCCAGCACCGCACGGAGCGCGGTGATCGGCGTACGGAGTTCATGGCTGACGTTGGCTACCAGCTCACGCCGCTGCCGGTCCACCTCCCCCAGGTCGGCGGCCATCGCGTTGAAGGCACGGGCGAGCTCGCCGACCTCGTCGCGGGAGGACGCGGTGACCCGCAGGCCGTACCGGCCCTTCGCGATGGTCTGCGCGGCGGCGGCCATCTCGCGCAGCGGCTTGGTCATGCCCCGCCCGAGCAGCTGCACCATGATCAACGCGAACACCACGGCCACCGCGACGCGCACGTCGCGCGAGTAGCCGGCGTTGATGCCGACCTCGTTGACGACGAACGCCGTCACCACGGCCAGCAGGATCACCATTCCGAGCTTTACCTTGATCCGGCCCAGGAAGTCGAGAGGTCTCAATGGTCGGCGCGTCCCGGTGTTGGAGTGGAAGGGCACATGAGTGTCTGAGTGACGGAGAGGGCGATCGGTTCTCCTCCGGGCGCGAGCGCCGTTTCGGAGGCGCACGGAAACCAGCGTTAGCGGCCGTACACGAACGTGAGTCCGTGGCACCGTCGAGCGTGGGTCCGTGGCACCACGGAGAACCGCGGTCGCGGCCGGGCGCCCCTGTCGGACCGTGAACGGCGATCGGCGGACCGGGAGGGCCGTTCACGGTTTGACGAGGGCGTAACCGACGCCGTGGACGGTACGGACGACTCCGGGGCCGAGCTTGCGGCGCAGGGCCCGCACGTGGCTGTCGACCGTACGGGTGGCCGCGGCCTCGGAGAAGCCCCAGATGTCGGCGAGCAGCCGTTCCCGCTCGAAGACCTGGCCGGGGCGCTCGGCGAGGCGGCAGAGCAGGTCGAACTCGGTCCTGGTCAGCTGGGCCTCGGTGCCCCGCACGTAGACGCGGCGCTCGGCGGTGTCGATCTCGATGTCGGCGAGGCGGATGACCGTGTCGGCCACGGCCAGCTGGGAGGCCCGCTCGACCCGGCGCAGCAGGGCGTGCACCCGGGCGACCAGCTCGCGCATGCTGAACGGCTTGGCCATGTAGTCGTCGGCCCCTACCCCGAGCCCCACGAGAAGGTCGGTCTCCTCTCCCAGCGCGGTGAGCATGAGCACCGGTACCGGCCTCGCGGCCTGCATCCTCCTGCACACCTCCAGCCCGTCGAGGCCGGGCAGCAGCCGGTCGAGCACCACCACGTCGGGTCCCGTCTTCGCGTAGGCGGCGAGCGCGGTCTGCCCGTCCCCGACGACCTGCACGTCGAAGCCCTCGGCGGCCAGCCTGTGGCGTACGGCCCGCGCGATCGTCTCGTCGTCCTCGACCACGAGGACACGGCGTTGCTGAGGGGTTGCCATGCTCGGCAGCGTAGACCTGAGCCGTGCAGAAGACCTGTGGTGAATTGTGAAGGTTCTGCGCACCCGGCGACCGGCCGACCCGCCGACGGGGGCCTCGCGTACGAGGTCCCGTCGGCGAGTGCGGCCCTCCCGAACGGGTCCGCAGGGCCTTCCGCGCGTGCGAAGATCCCACGGATCCGGGGGAGGCCGGAATCAGGCGAGGATCAGGCGACGACCGGTGATCCGGTAGCCGATCCTGGCGAACGAGGCCGCCATGGGCGCGTTGCCCACGTCGGTGTTGTCCTTCACCTCGGGCTCGCCCTCCGCGACGAAGTTGTGCAGCGCCTCGGCAACGAGGTCGTCCGCGTAACCGCGGCCTCGGTGGGCCGGGTCGACCCCGAGGTAGCCGATCGTGGCGTTCCTGGAGTTGCGCGTCGCCATCACGATGCCGACGAGCTCTCCTGACGCGTCGCGGGCGAGCCGCCACCTCCGGCGCCCTCCCGGCATGTCGGCGACCTCGGCCACGGTCCTCTCGGCCGTCGCCCTCGCACCCCGCTCGGCGAGGTTGCGCCGGTCCCAGTCGTCGAGGCTGCCCTCGGCGACACGGGCCAGCAGGTTCACCACCACCTCGTCGTCGTCGGCCGGGGCGAAGGTGAGCCGGGCCGACCTGGGCGGCAGACCGTACTCGGGGAGCCAGTGCAGGTTGAGCCGCTCGACGGACCGCCGCAGTCCGGCCGTCTCCGCGGCGGCGATCCGGTCGGAGGCGTCCGCGAACGCGTCGGGGCGCTCGTGCCAGTCGGCGGGCAGGAACAGGTGGTAGTCGGGTCGCGCCCCGGACGGTGTGGCGTACCCGGGCGTGACCAGGGTCGCGTACGCGGCTCGCAGCAGGGCCGCTCCCACCTCGATCCGGCGCGGGCCGGAGCCGGGGTCGAACCAGTCGAGGCTGTAGGGGTGCTCAGAGCCCGGCGGACCCCAGAAGGCGGCTCTGGCGACCACCTCGTCGCCCCGCAGTGCGACCCAGACCCATCCGGGCCGGTAGTCGAGCTTCTTGAAGGGCAGGTGGCGGGCGCCGACGCCGGAGGCCGGGAGCGGGCCGTAGCGGTGGAACAGGTCGAACTCGCCCGCTTCGAGCGGACGGAACCGCAGATCGGAGAGGTCGGAGGTGGACAGGTCGGACAGATATGGCTCGGACAAGCGAAACTCCAGAAAGCAGGTGCGCTTCCCGGTCTCAGGCGGCCTGTCGCCCGAGGCGGGAGCGCGTGACCGAAACGGCGAACATGTGCTCCTCACCTCCTCACACTCGCGGGGACGGTCAGGCTACCGGCGTACCCGGGGCGGTCTCAACCGGATAATCCGGGCGCGCACCGCTCATTCCCGAGAAAGCGCATGTCCAAGGCTAGGTACGCGCTCACCTGGGCGTTAACGTGACAGGGTGATCGATGTCACCGCGTACCTCCGCAGGATCGGCGTGAAGGTCGACGGACCTCCGAGCGTGGAGTCACTGCATCTGCTGCACCGGGCACACGTCGAGCGCGTGCCGTACGAGTGCATGGAGATCTGGCTGGGCCGTCCGACGACCGTCGACCCGGTGGAGTCGGCGGCGCGGATCGTCCGGGGCCGTGGCGGCTACTGCTACCACCTGAACGGGGCCTTCTCCGAGTTGCTGAAGGCGCTCGGCTACCGGGTGACCCGGCATCGCGGCGGGGTGCAGGGCCGTGCCCAAGGCCCGGCGAACGTGGACGGCGGCCACCTCGTGCTCACGGTCTCCGGACTGCCGACCCCGGACAATCCTCAAGGGAGGTGGCTCGTCGACCAGGGCCTGGGCGACGCGCTCCACGACCCGCTCCCGCTCGTCGAGGGCACATACCGGCAGGGGCCCTTCACCTACGGCCTGCGTCCCTCCGAGGTGGAGCCCGGCGGGTGGCGGTTCGACCACGACCCGCGCGGCGACTTCCTCGGCATGGACTTCTGCGGCGTGCCCGCCGAGATGCGGGAGTTCGCCGCGATGCACGAGTTTCTCTCCACCTCGCCCGATTCGGGTTTCGTCCGCGTGGCCACGATCCAGCGGCGCGACGCCGGCGGTGTCGACGTCATGCGGGGGCTGATCCTGAGCCGTCGCGGCGACCGTGAGCACTCCCTGACCGCGCGGACCGAACGCGACTACTTCCAGATCCTCGCCGACGTCTTCGGCCTGCACCTGCCCGACGTCACCCCCCTGGAACGCGCCAAGCTCTGGCAGCGGTTGTGGACCGCCCACGAGAAGTGGTCCGACTCCCACTGACCCCCGGCTCCGGTCCGACCTGGCTCTCAACCCGGCCCGGATCAGCTCCCGGCTCGGCCCGGATCGGCTCTCGACCCGGCTCGATTCGGCTCCCGGCCCGGCCTGGTTCAGACCGGCTCGAAACTCCCGTGCTCCCCGGTCGCGGCCCGTCGCCGACGACCGCTCCGGCTCCGCTTGAGGGTCTTCCCAGTGGGTCGGGGCAGCGTCTCGACGATCTCCAGCGTTCGGAGAACTCGCAGGAGACGGTTCCCCCGCTTCCCGTTCCGTCGTGTCCCAAGGGCATCATGAGGACACTCGTAACACTACGAGAACAGAAGCCACAGGACGGTGGATGGGGCGGAATCATTGTTCATTGGTTCATGTGCCACTAAGTGACTATGTTGCTGTCCGCGATGGGTTGAGCGAACGGGGTGAACGGGATCGACACTCGAGTGCTGGCGGGCCGTTACCGGCTGCTGAACCCTCTCGCCGAGGGCGGGGCGGGCACGGTCTGGCTCGCCACCGACGAGACGCTCGGCCGCGACGTGGCGGTGAAGGAGGTACGGCTCCCGCCTGACCTCGATCCCGCCAGGCGACAGGAGATCTTCGCCTCGGCGCTCCGCGAGGCGAACCTCGCCGCCCGGCTCAAGCACCCCTCGATCGTGACCGTCCACGACGTGATCATCGATCGGGATCAGCCCTGGCTCGTCATGGAGTTGCTGTCGGGCACCTCCCTGGAGCAGACCGTCCGCGACCGGAGCCCGCTGCCCGCGCACCAGGTGGCGAGGATCGGCGTGGGCATCCTCAGCGCGCTCGGTGCCGCGCACGCCGCCGGGGTGGTCCACCACGACGTCAAACCCGGCAACGTCTTCCTCACCAGGACCGGCAAGGCCGTCCTCACCGACTTCGGGTTCGCGGTCGCCGACGGCGAGGCCACCTCGGGCCGGACCGGCCACCTGGTCGGCTCGCCCAACTACATCGCGCCGGAACGGCTGCGCGGTGAGCGCGGCGGCCCCGCCTCCGACCTGTGGTCCCTCGGCGCCACGCTCTACTTCGCCGTCGAGGGGGTGCCGCCGCACCCCGCGGAGAGCCCCATCGCGGCGATCGGCCGGGTGCTCACCGAGCCGCCGAGGCCGCCGGAGCGCGCGGGCGAGCTGGGCGCGCTGCTGACGCGCATGCTCGACCCGGTTCCCGAGACCCGGCCGTCCTTCGAGGCCGTCGCCCGCTCGCTGGGAGAGCTGGCCGCAGGGCGTACGGCGACCGGGACACCGGCCGCGCCGCCCGTCCCCCCGCCGTCTCCCGCTCCCGTCTCCGTACTGCCGCCCACGTCGCGCCTGAGCCGTACGGCGCGGTGGGCCGCCGTCGAGACGGCCGGGATCGCGGTGGTCGTCGCGGTCACCTTCGGGGTCACGTTCCTGCTCACCTCGAACCCCACGGCCGCCGAGAAGCGGGTCAGGCTCAGCGAGAGTCCCGGCGCCTTCGCCACGCCGGTGGACGTGTGCGCGCTCGTCCCCGGCTCCATGGCCAGGCAGTTGCTACCCGCGCTGACGGGCGAGGGCAAACCGACCAACGACGGTGGCTGCCAGTGGGCCACCAGCGGCATGGGGCTGGAGGTGCGTCTCTCCGGCGCCGACCAGTGGGGCAAGAGCCCGCGGCAGGCCCACGAGCTGTTCGTGAACCGGCGCCATGAGGTCATACCGAGCGGAGAGAACGCCTGGAGCTGGCCGGAGATCCAGGCCGGTATCCGCTCCTCGCGCAGCACGGCGCCGATGGCGGTGGAACCCGTCGGGGACGAGGCGTTCGGCTACGACGTCTACGAGAATCGCAAGACAGGCAGGCTGGAGCAGAGCTACGTGGTCGTACGCGTGGACAATCTCGTCCTCGACGTCGGTTACACCGTGGTCGACGGCAGCAAGGACGGCCCGGCGATCCAGGCGGGCGCTCACACCACCGCGACATGGGTCGCGAACGCCTTGAACAAGCAGAAAGCGAGCGGATGAACCATCCAGAGGTCCCTCGAACGCAGGGCAGGCACGCGGGCGCGCACGCCGCTCCCACCGCGCCGGGCCCCGGGATCGCCGGAGCCGAGGGCGCGCCGATGCTTGAACAGAGCTCACTGGAACAGGTGATCGCCCGGTTCGGGCCGATGTCCCCGCAGCAGGCCGCGGTGGTCGGGGTGGCCGTGCTGGACCAGCTCGTGGTGTCGCACCGGCAGGGCATGCTCCACGGCGACGTACGGCCGGGTTCGGTACTGCTCGGCCCGTACGAGCAGATCGTCCTCTCCGCGCCGTCCCTGCCGTCCCCGCTCTTCACCTCCCCCGAGGGGGTGACCAGTCCCGCCGCCGACCTGTGGTCACTCGGTGCGACCCTCTACACCGCCGTCGAGGGCCGTCCGCCGTCGCCCGGCGGTTCCCTGGACAACGCGGGCCCGATCGCGCCCGTCCTGTTCCACCTGCTCGCGGCCGATCCCTCCCAGCGGCCCGACCCGATCACCCTGCGCGGCGCCCTGATCGAGGTCTCCCAGTACCGTCCAGGGCCTCCGGCCGCGCCGCCTCCCACCGGCGCGCTCCCTTCGGCCTCGGGAGGCTTCGTCGGGAGAACCTCGGATCCGGGTGCCTCCGGCCCCCCTTCCTCTTCCGTTTCCTCCCCTTCCATCCCCTTCCCCTCCTCCGCCGTCGCGGCGACGGCGACCTTCGGGCAGACATCCCCTCCGGGCCTTGGAGCGCCCGGGGCCCCGGGAACGGCCACCACGACAGGACCGCAGAGGTACGAGGCGACCGCGCCCCTCGGAGGTCCCGGGATCGCGGGAAAGGAGGACGAGACCGCCCCGCCCAGGCCGGGAGAGGAGACCGCGCCTTTCAGGAAGACCCTCACCGAGCAGATGTCCGACATCACGGCGAAGCTCCCCCAGCAGGACGTCCCCGTCCCCCCGCAGGTCGCGCTCTCCTCCTCTCCGGGCACGCCGATCGCCTGGCAGAACCAGCCTTCGCAGAACCAGCCCTCGCCGCAGCAGCGGACCACCCCCGGCCTCCCTCCGCAGGGACAGCCCCACCAGGGCACACCCCAGCTGGGACAGCCTCACCCCGGCGCTCCCTTCCCTACCGCTCCCACACCGCCCCACCAGAACCCGCAGGACGCCCCCACCTCGCGTGAGCCGGCCCCCCTTCCCGTTCCCACACCACCGGGCGCGTCCACGGAGCCTCCCGAGCGGACGGGAGTGCTCGTCCCCCGGCCCGTCGTCGCGCTCACCGGCGCGCTGCTCTTCGGCATGGCGGTCACCATCGGCGTCCTCCTCACCTCGATCGTCACGAACGCCGACGACACCGCCGCCGCCAAACCCTCGGGCGCCAAGGGCCGCTTCGCCACGGCTCCCCGGGCCTGCGGCCTGCTCGACGACGACCAGGTGAGCCAGGTCGTGCCGGGATATAGGAGCTCGGAGGTCGAGCACTCCGTCTGCCACTGGCTCAACCAGCACGACTGGCGCAAGCCCAACGTCGAGAAGTACGACCTGCGCGTCCGGTTGATCGCCCAGAAGCAGGACGGTTCCGAGGTCATGAGGGCGAGGGAGTATCTGGCGGGCAAGAAGAAGGATCTCGTCGACAAGGGCCAGTTCGTCACCCCCAAACCCCTCCCGCCCAAGGACCTGCGGGGCGTCGGCGAGGAGGCGTTCACCTCCGGCACGTACAACGCCATCAACCTGTACAACGGCTCCTACAAGGCGACCGTGGTCTTCCGGGTCAGCAACCTGATCGCCGAGGTCGAGTACGAGCGGGGCGGCGTCAAGGAGGACCCCGACGGCAAGATCGCCGAAGGCGCGCTGCGGGTGGCCCGCTGGCTCAACGACTCCCTGAAAACCGATGACTGATCGGATGGCGGGCCCGCTGCCGATACTGGCGGGTCGCTACCGGGCCGTGGAGAAGCTCGGCGCGGGCGGGATGGGCGTCGTGTGGCGGGCCCGCGACGAGCTGCTCCACCGCGAGGTCGCGATCAAGGAGGTCAAGCTCGGCCCGCACCTGCCCGAGGCGCAGCGCGTCGAGGCGCGGGAACGCACCCTGCGCGAGGCGCGTGCCGCCGCCCGGCTGGGACACCCGTCCATCGTGGCCGTACACGACGTCGTCGCGCAGGACGGCCGCCCGTGGATCGTGATGGACCTGGTCAAGGGCCGTTCGCTGGAACAGGCGATCCAGGCCGAGGGGCCGCTACCGCCCCGGCGAGCGGCCGTGATCGGCCTGGCCGTGCTGGACGCGCTCGCCCTCGCGCACAGCCGGGGCATCGTGCACCGCGACGTGAAACCGGCGAACATCATGCTCGCCGTGGACGGCGGGGTGCTGCTGACCGACTTCGGCATCGCCGTCCTGGAGGGGGACGTCCAGCTCACCTCCCCGGACGCGTTGATCGGCTCCCCCGGCTACATGGCCCCCGAGCGGCTGCGCGGCACCGACGACGGCCCGGCCACCGACCTGTGGTCCCTCGCGGCGACCCTGTACACGGCCGTCGAGGGCCGGAGTCCCTTCCGTCGCGACAGCCCGGCCGCGACCATCGGCGCGATCCTCACCCAGGAGGTGCCACCGCCCCGCAGGGCGGGGGATCTGACTCCGGTGCTCATGGCGGCCCTGTCCAAGGATCCCCGGCTGCGCCCGGGGGAGGCGGGACTGCGCACGGCCCTGCGGCAGATCTCCCAGGGACTGCCCCCGCAGCCACCCTCCCCGGTCTCCCCCAGCCCGCCTGTCTCGCCCCTCTCCACGCAGGAGACCGTGCCGGGAAGGCGGGCGGCCAAGCCCCGCCGTACCGCCCTGATCACCGGGGCCGCGCTCGCCACGGTGGCGCTCGCCGCGACCGGGGCGGTGCTCCTGATGACGTCGAACGGCTCAGAGGCGCCCGCGACCCCGTCGCCCACGACCGGCGCCGGACGGTTCGTCACCGCGCCCGACGCCTGCTCGCTGCTGGCGGACTCCCAAAGCCGGGCCGTGGCGCCCAGCGCGACCCCCGAGCCCGCGACGACCACGCGGGCGGAAGAGGGGTCCTCCTGCGGCTGGGGCGGGCCGTCGGAAGCGCACTGGTTGCGGGTCTCACTCACCCGCAAGGCCCCCGTGAACGCGAAGGCCGCCCCGGAGGTGGCCCACGAGTTCTTCGTCTCCGAACGCACCAGGACCATCGCCGACAGAGGAGAAGGCCCTCTCGGCGCGACCGGTGCCGTCAGGAAGGCCGATCGAGTGGGCGCGGAGGCCTTCGCCTTCGACGTGACCGCGCTGGACCGGGTCCACTCCACGGTTCGTTTCCGGATCAGCAACCTGCTGATCGAGGTAGACGTGTCGCAGAAAGGCGAGCGCCCGAACGCCGAAATGCGCCGGCAGGCCCTTCGCGCCGCCCGCCAGGTCGCCGAGAAGCTGAACAACCTTGACTGAGCGCCCTCGTCCCGCGTTTCCCCCGGCGGCCCTCGGGCGACCCGCACGGTTCGACACCAGCGCACCCAAGGAACCGGTATGAGCGACCCGAACCTGCTGGCCGGTCGCTATCGGTTGCTGGAGCGCCGCGACCGCACAGGAACCACCTGGCGTTCCCGCGACGAACTGCTCCAGCGCGACGTCACGGTCACCGGGATGGCGCTCCCGCCACCCGGCCCGCAGCGCGACGGCCTTCTCGCCAGGATCCGCGCCGCGGCGGACCTCAGGCACCCGAACGTCATCACCCTGCACGACGTCGTCTCCTTCCCCGACCAGGTCTGGCTGATCCTGGAGTCGGTCGAGGGCCGCTCGGTGCTGCAGACCGTCCGGGCCGAGGGGCCGCTCACCTCCGAGCGGACGGCCGAGGTCGGTCTGCGCGTACTGGACGCGCAGACCGCCGCCCACGAGCGCGGTGTTCACCTTCTGGCAGGCCCGGAGAGCGTGCTTCTCACCCCTGACGGCAGGGTCGTGGTCACCGGCTTCGCCATCTTCGACACCACCGACGAGCTGCGCGACCTGGGCGCCCTCCTGTTCACCGCCGTCGAGGGACAGGTGCCGGACACCGGCCCGCGCCCGGCGGACGGCACCGCCCCGGCCTCTCCCCTGGGGGACCTCGTCGAATCCGGCCCCGCCTCGGGGGGCACCGGCGCGGCGACCTCCGGCCCGCTCGCCCCGCTGGTGGAGAGTCTGCTCACGGCCGACCCGGCCCACCGCCCGGACGCCGACACCGCCCGCACGATCCTGCGGGGACTCACTCCCCGGCCCGCCGGATCACGCCGCCCCCTCCTGATCGTCGTGGCCGCCGCGCTGGTCCTCCTGGCCGGCGGCGGTACGGCGTTCTGGCTCTGGTCCCGTCCCGCGTCCCAGCCGACGAACGCGGCTCCGGCACCACTGCCCACCTTCTTCGCGAAGGCCCCTGACCCGTGCTCCCTGATCTCGGAGGAACAGGCGGGCCGCCTCTACCTCGCGCCCTCCCCGTCGAGAGAGAAGGCGACGTGCGAGTGGCAGGCGGCTGACACGACCGCGCCCGGCAGTCTCAGGAACACTCTGAAGATCACCGTCGTCCGCGAATCGAAGGCGACGCTCGCGCACGCGAAATACCTTCGCCTCCACGCACAGGACATGAAGGACACGCGGACCGTGAGCGCTCTCGCCGATGTGCCGGGGCTCGGCGACGAGGCCTACGCCTACCAGATCAGCAACGGTCATTCGAGCGTCAACTCGGTGATCGTCATCCGTGTGGGAAACATCGTGACGGCGCTGCAGTATCACCGGTTCACCGTTCCGGACACCGATGGCAGGGGCAGCGCCGGAGCCCTCCAGGCGGCCCGCTGGACGGTCGACTCACTCCGCGTCCGGGAGACGCCCTCCGGGTAGCGAACCCCCGAGCGCCGTCCCTCCGGGTAGCGAACCCCCGAGCGCCGTCACCCGGGTGGCGAACCCTCAAGCGTCGTCATCGGGTCATCGGGGAGGATGAAGCGGACCTCGCGTCGCTGGAGCGGTCGGTCGCACGCCCTGCACAGCAGGACCGGCTGGAACGCGGCGCCACAGAACGCGTGGGTGATCGACAGGGCCGAGCCCTCGGGGGCGGGGAACTCGCGCTGGGCCCAGTCGACGAGGAAGGCGAAGACCTCGAAGAAGGCGAGTCCTTTGTCCGTGAGCCGGTACGAGCCGTCGGGCCGGGCGTCGAAGACGCGCAGTTCGACGAAGCGGCGCAGCCGGTCGGTGAGCACCGAGGGCGCGACGCCGAGGCCGGACTGGAAGTCGACGAACCGGCGGATGCCGAGGAACGCCCCGGCCAGGACGCTGGTGCCCCACCGATCGCCGAGGATCTCCATCGACGTCGTGTAGTAGCCGATCAGGTCGATCGGGGTGTCGGCGCGGACCGTGCGGCGGTGCCGCCGCGGCGTGCCGATCCGGGAGAACGTGGCGAGCGGGCCGGGCTCGGTCCGGGTGTCGCGGGCACTCATCGGCCGCAGGCAGGAACCGCACCCGAGGTGCGGCTTGGCGTCCTGGCCGCACTGCTCGTGCAGCAGCGGCGGGCGTCGTTTCGGCTCGACCCAGTCTCGCTCCCACGCGTGGATCGCCACCAGCAGGGTCCACAACCGGAGCCCGCGCTCCGTCAGCCGATACTCGTAGCGGGTGCGACCGCTGCGGTACGCCGACAGCTCGAAGATGCCATGGTCGACCAGTTCCCTGAGCCTGGCGGCGAGAACCGACTCGGAGATGCCCAGCGCGTCGTGCCAGCCGGCGAAGGTCCGGATCCGCAGCAGGAACGCCCGCTGCAGGATCAGCAGCACCCACCGGTCTCCCAGGATCGCCAGTGCCTGCCCGATCGCACTGAGCTCGCCTCGCGCCGGCTCCCGCTCAGTGCCGTCCACAGCCTGTCCTCCACATGGTCGCGTGATCGTTCTCGCCGCCGGCGAGCGTGGTCGCGCCCGTCCGGTCGTCCCTCCTGCGGTGGTGCCCGTCGCCGAACCCGGCACCGACGATCGTGATCATGTCGGTTTCCGGTGGAACATGTTCACTCTCGTTCCCGGCGAAACCGCCAAACTACCAACCCGGCGCCGCCCGGACGGCCCGGTATGCCCTCCTGTCACACCCGTGGCAGGGGACGGCCATCACCGGGAAAATCGCGATATATCTCGGCTGGAACCACGGCGATGGGTTCACACGTTGGACGGGCGACGCACAATGAACTACAGACGGGGCGTCCGCCCCGCGTTCGGAGGATGTTGAGGATGTCGCCCGTCCAGAAGTACGCGATCGGCGCCGGAGCAGTGGTGTTCCTGTCGTGGCTGTTCCTGCCAGGTTTCCTGACGCTGCTGATCCTCCTGGGCGTCGTCGCCGCCCCGGTCGTCGGCTACCTGATGCTCGACCCGTCTCAGCGCGAGCGCCTCAAGCGTTCGCGTCGCCGGGGGCTCGGCCGCTGACGCGGCGACGCCCCCCACACGGCCCGGCCTCGCGATCCCGTTTCCGAGCCGGGCCGTTCAGGCGCGCCTCACAGACCCGCCTCCAGGCCGGACCGTTCAGACGCATCTCGCGAGCCCGTCTTCGAACCCGGCGCGGGCCGGGTGGTCCACTTCCGGACCTGACCTGGTCCCGGTCGGACGCACCGTGACCCGCCTCCGGCCCCGGCCCGGATCGGTCAGGCGATGGCGGCGGCGGTCGCGAGCTCCGACTCCACCCGGCGGGTCACCCTGCGCTCGAACACGAACGAGAGCAGCGGCACGGTGCCCGCGAGCATCACCCCGAGGATGTACTGCCACGTCCAGCGTGCCTTCATGCCCAGGTTCATCGTGGCCACGAGATAGAGCATGTAAAGGAAGCCGTGGATCGGAGAGACGATCTTCGAGGGCTCCTCGATACCGAAGCCGTACCTGAGCACGATGCAGGTGACCAGGATGAGCAGCATCACGCCGACGATGTAGGCCAGGATGCGAAAGGGCTTGAGAGCGGATTCCACGGTCGGTTACCTCGGTCTTGGGGTTCGGTTCACGGGGCGGTACGGGCCGGTAGGGCGGGCGTCTCCGGCTCTCCACCGGCGCCGCCCTCGTGGGCGGCCCCCGGGCCGGGGGCGATCCCGGCGTCGGAGGCGGAGTCGGGACCGGCACCGGATTCGGTGTCGGTGACAGTGGCGGTGTCGGCCTCGGTGGCGGCGGTGGGAGTGGCGTCGATCTTCCGCGTGCCGCCGCGCAGCGCGTCACGAACGAAATGCCACCACATGAAGACCGCGAAAAGCCCGAAGATCCACCACTGGGCGGCGTAGGCGAGGTTGCGCCAGGTGAGCCCGCCCGGCTCGGTCGGCGGAGGGGCGCTCACCGGCCTGGCCGCGACCGCGGGAGCCGGTGACTGGGCGGTGGCGATCACGAAACCGTCGCGCAGCTTCGTACCCCGCCAGAGGTTGACCAGTTCGGCCGACGACACGGTCAGCACCTGCCCCGGCGGCAGCTGCCTGGTCCGGCGCTGGACGCTGTCGGTGGACTCCGAGGGCCGCAGGCGCCCGCTGAGGGTCACCCGCCCCTCGGCAGGGGCCGTGACGGCGGGATCTCCCGCCGTGGCCACCCAGCCGCGTACGACCGGGATGGAGGTGCCGTCGCCGAGGTCCAGCGGGGCCAGCAGCCACAGACCCCCGTCGCGCTCGGCCACCAGGAGCTGCTTCGAGACGTCGAAGGTCCCCTCGGCGGTCACCTGGCGGCTGACCGCGTCGGCCGTCATGTGCTTCCCCGGCGCGGTGAGGGTGGCGACCGCCACGGGGGCGGGATCCCGCAGCGACTGGGGCATGCCGGAATCCTCGAAGACGCCGAGCTGCCACCTGCCCAGCAGCCCGCACACGACGAGGGCCCCGACCGCGAGCAGGTGGAGCACCACCACGCGGGCGGAGAACAGGATCCGGAGCATGACACCACGCTATCCGCCCCGGTCGGCGGTCCGGCCCTCAGCCCTCGTCCCTGGCCAAGCAGCGGAATCCGTCTCGTGAAAGTGGACAAATCAGTGTTGGGAGGTATCCCGTATCGCTACAGTCATCTCCATGTCTGATCCTCAGCAGATTGACCCCGCGGGCAACACCCAGGCGTTCCGCGCGTTCGCCCAGCGTAAGGACCCCGAGGCCGCCCCCGAGAAGCGGTCGCTCGTCCTGCCGATCACGGCGGCGGTGGTGGTCGGGGTGCTGGTCGTCGTCGCCGTGGCCGCGTACCTGCTGCTCTGACGACCGGGGAGTCCGCAGCGCCGAAGGCATCGCCCTCGGCGCTTTTCGCGTTCCCGAACGTCCCCGGACGTCCTTAGACGTCCCGCCGACGCCCTTCGGCGTCCCCGGCGGCGCGGCCGAGACCACGCCGCCGGATCCGGTGTCCGTTCGCGCCGTCACCGTACGTGCCGCCGCGAGTACGGGAGCCCTATCTGCGCTCGTTCACCACCAGCGCGCTGCCTCCGCCGCGACGGGTCGGCTCCGCCACCGCCTGGAGCTTCCCGTTCCGCAGGAACTCGACCGCGGTGGCCGCGCCGATCTCGGGGTTCAGTACGAGGCTGTGGCCCCGTTCGGTGAGTTCGGCGCCGTAGCGGTCGATGTATGCCTGCTCCGCCTGGGTCTGGGGGGTGTTGCGCTGGGTGGCCCGGGGCGCGGCGAGCGCCTCGGGGAGCGACATGCCGAGGTCCCAGCGGTTGACCAGGATCTGCAGCACGGTGGTGATGATCGTCGAACCGCCGGGGGAACCCAGCGCGAGCAGCGGCCTGCCGTCGTCCAGCACGATCGTCGGCGCCATCGAGGAACGGGGCCGCTTGCCCGGGGCGGGCAGGTTCGGGTCGCCGGGGGCCGGGCCGAAGGTGAAGTCGGTCAGCTCGTTGTTGAGCAGGAAACCCCTGCCGGGGACGACGATGCCGTTGCCGCCGGTCGACTCGATGGTGATGTTGTAGGCGACCACGTTGTTCCACCGGTCGGTGACCACCAGGTGCGTGGTCTCCGGCCCTTCGGGGGCCGACGGGGTGGCCTCCGCCGAGGGAGCGGGCGCGCACGGCCCGTACGTCCCGTCGGGGTTACCGGGCGCGACCGGGCTCGTCAGCGCCCGCTCGCCGATCAGGCAGGCGCGTTCCTTGGCGAACCCGTCGGAGAGCAGCTCCTGGAGCGGGACGCCCGGGATGTCGCCGACGTACTTGCCCCGATCGGCGAAGGAGAGCCTGGAGGCCTCCAGATACTCGTGCTCACCGACCTTCGGCAGGACCTGGAGGATGTTGAGCGCCTCGCCGACCGTCGAGCCTCCCGAGGACGGCGGCGCCATGCCGTACACGTCCATGCCCTTGTACGTCACCTTCGTGGGCGGCCGTTCGAGCGCCCGGTAGGCCTTGAGGTCGGCCAGCTCCATCAGCCCCGGCCGCACGTTACGGGTGGAGCCCGGGGTGACCGGCGGCTTCTTCACGGTGGCCACGACCTCGGCGCCCAGGGAGCCGCCGTACAGCCACCCGCCGCCCTGCTTACCGAGTTTGCGGTAGGTCTCGGCCAGCTCGGGGTTGCGGAAGGTGGAACCGACCGGCGGCGGGGCACCGTTCGGCAGGTAGAGCTTGGCGGTGGAGGTGAAGTCCTTGAAACGGGCGGCGTTCGCGGCTGTCTGGTCGTAGAAGGTCTGGTCGACCTTGAATCCCTTGGAGGCGAGCTCGGTCGCGGGTTTCAGCGCCTGCTTCAGCGAGAGCGTGCCGAATTTGCGCAGCGCCAGCTCCCACTGGGCCACGCTGCCGGGCACCCCCGCGGACAGCCCGCTGGTCACGGCCTCCTCGAACGGGATGCCCTCCAGAGAGGTCGGCCCCATCGCCTTCGGAGCGGTCTCCCTGCCGTCGATCGTGTGGACCTTCTTGTGGCGCGCGTCGTAGTAGACGATGAACCCGCCCCCGGCCAGCCCTGCCGAATAGGGCTCGGTCACCCCCAGGGCGGCCGCGGCGGCGACCGCCGCGTCCACGGCGTTGCCGCCCTGGCGCAGCACGCCCAGCGCGACCTTGCTGGCGTCGAGGTCGACGGTCGAGACCGCGCCCCCGTACCCCTCCGCGACGGGTTTCTTCTCCGCACCCGGCCGTACCGGTGACGCCTGTGGAGAGGCGGCGGCGGGTTGGACGAGCAGTAAGGAACTTCCCACCAGGACCCCCGCCAGGGGGGCGGCGACTCGACGATTGATCATGATGACCTCCCGCAGACAGCTTGACTCAGCCCGTAAGCCTTGTCAGCCCCTTCCCTACCGCAGGGGATGTATCGCCCCATGCCTCACGGGATGGACGCGCCCTGCCTGTGGGCGCACGTACAGTGCTGAACGTGCACGTCAAACCCCGCTGGGCCGAGTTGCCGCTCCCGCTGCTCGTGGGGGTCTTCCAGGGCGTGGTCACCCGCGGTGTGCAGTGGTGGCAGGTCCACGACCCCGGCATACTCAGGATCCCGCTCGACCCGCTGGGCTGGGTGCTCCTGCTGGCCGGGCCGCTGGTCCTGATCGTACGCCGGCGCCGTCCGGTGCTCAGCCTGGCCGTCGCGGCGGGCTCCACAGTGATCTTCATCGGCCTCGGCTACTCCTACGGGCCGGTCTTCCTCAGTCCGATCATCGCGTTCCACACCGCCGTGGTCACCGGGCACCGGCGGGTGGCCTGGTCGATATGGGGCCTGGCCTACGTGTTCTTCGTGGTTTACACGTCCTGGTTCGCCCCCGTTCGTACGACCGGCTGGTTCCACGACCTCGCGGTGGCCGCGCTGATGGGCCTCGCGGTGGTGGCCGCCGAGTTCTCCCGGGCCAGGAGGGAGCGGCAGGCCGAGCACGCGCGGGT
The DNA here is from genome assembly GCF_040649155.1 of Streptosporangium sp. NPDC049046. Classification (NCBI taxonomy): domain Bacteria; kingdom Bacillati; phylum Actinomycetota; class Actinomycetes; order Streptosporangiales; family Streptosporangiaceae; genus Streptosporangium; species Streptosporangium sp. NPDC049046. The sequence continues at coordinate 28,825 of NZ_JBEZEZ010000031.1, forward strand.
GGAGCAGGAGGAGCTACGGCGGCGGGCCAGCGAGGAGCGGCTCACCATGGCCCAGGAGCTGCACGACGTCCTCGCGCACAACATCTCCCTCATCCACGTGCAGGCGTCCACCGCGCTGCACCTCATCGACGACCACCCCGAGCAGGCGCGGACCGCGCTCACCACGATCAAGCAGGCGTCCAAGGACGTGCTGACCGAGATGCGGTCGGTGCTCAACGTCCTGCGCGACGGCGCCCCCCGTTCCCCCACCGCCGGGCTGGACCGGCTCGACGAGCTCATCGAGCGCAGTGGGCTGCCGGTCACCAAGAAGATCGTCGGCGAGGCCGGGCCGCTGCCTCCCGGCGTCGACCGGGCCGGGTACCGCATCGTGCAGGAGGCCCTCACCAACGTCACCCGGCACGCTCCCGGCGCCTCGGTCACGATCGTGCTCGACTACGCTCCCCGCGCCCTCACCGTCCAGGTCACCGACTCGGGCGGCGACGCCCCCGGGGAGAGCCTGGGCAGCGGGAACGGCGTTCCCGGCATGCGGGAGCGGGCATCGGCGCTCGGGGGAACGCTCACCGCCACGCACCACGGCCGGGGCTTCCGCGTCGAGGCCCTGCTGCCGATCCCGGAGGAAACCCGATGATCAAGATCGTTCTCGCCGACGACCAGGCCCTCGTCAGGGCGGGGTTCCGTGCCCTGCTGGACGCGCAGCCGGGGATGACCGTGGTGGCCGAGGCCGCCGACGGGGCCCAGGCCCTGCGGCTCGCCGCCGAGCACGAGCCGGACGTGGTCCTGATGGACATCCGCATGCCCGGCATGGACGGACTGACCGCCACCCGGGAGATGCCCGCGGGACCGAAGATCATCATCCTCACGACCTTCGAACTGGACGAGTACGTCTTCGAGGCCCTCCGAGGCGGCGCCAGCGGCTTCCTCGTCAAGGACACCGAACCGGCCGAGCTCATCCAGGCCGTCCGGGTGGTGGCCGCGGGCGACGCCCTGCTCTCCCCCGGCGTGACCCGTCGCCTGATCGCCGAGTACGCGAGCCGGGCCAAGGAGCCGCGCCACGCCCGCGACCTCGGCCTGCTCACCGACCGCGAGCGCGAGGTCCTCGCCCTGGTCGGCACCGGCATGACCAACGACGAGATCGCGGGCAAACTCTTCATGAGCCCCGCCACCGCCAAGACCCACATCAGCCGGACCATGATGAAACTCCACGCCCGCGACCGCGCCCAACTGGTCGTCATCGCCTACGAATCCGGCCTCGTCCGCCCCGGCTGGATCTGACGCCCCACATTCCGGTAAAGGCTCGCGCCGGCCCACACCACTTGCGATACTCAACGTGTTCAGAAGAACACGAAGGGACATATCGTCATGCTCATGACATCGCGACGGAGCCACGCCAAGCTGTGCCCCTCCCCCGAGACCTCGTCCCAGCCCCTGCCAGGAACGGCGCGCGAACTCTTCGACGCGCTTCCGCAGCTTCCAGGACTGCGGACCGAAATCATCGACGGGAGACTGATAGTGAGCCCGATGGGCACCCCCGAGCACGCCAGGATCGCGATGCGCCTGTATCGCGCCCTTCTTCCCCTCCTTGAGGAGAAAGAGTGGGATGGCTTCAGCGGCAACGTCGACGTCTGCATAGACGGACCGCGTGACCCGATCGTTCCCGACTTCGTGCTGGCGCCCGTCGACTGCCCGCGCTGGGGTGACCGCGAACTGCGCTCCTCCGGCCTCCTCATGGTCGCCGAGATCGTGTCCCCGGGCAGCATCTTCGACGACCGCGACCGCAAGCCCGCCATCTACGCCTCGGGCGGTGTCCCCGTGATGCTTCTGATCGACCCCGTGGTCTCCCCCGCCACCGTGACGGTCCTCAGCGACCCCAAGAAGGACGAGTACCGGACCTCCACCCGCGTCGAGATGGGTTCGCGCCTGCACCTGCCCGAGCCGGTCGACTTCACCCTCGACACCTCGATCTTCACCGACACCCAGAGCGCACCGTGACGAGCGGGGCCGTACGCCACGGAAGGTAGGCTCCACGGCCCCGATCGGCCGACAGGGCGGGGCCGCGATAACTGTGCCCGACGAAGCAGCGGATCGGGAGCGGTACGCGTTCTTCAGGTCATGAACGGTGAGATAGTCGCTCGCGCGCCCGGACCACCAGGCGCCGAGACGATACTGGTCGGCCTGTATCGCGAGCACCGGCTCGCCCTGGTGCGCTTCGCCGTGCTGCTCCTCGGCGACAGGGAGGCCGCCGAGGACGTCGTACAGGACGTCTTCTCCAGGCTGCACGGCAGGCCCCCCGAGCCGCTCACCCTGACATACATCCGCGTCTGCGTGCTGAACGCCTCGCGTTCCGTCCTGCGCCGGCGCGGTATCGCCGCCAGGGCGATGGTGGGGCGGCGGGAGGAGCCGGTGGACTCGGCGGAGACGGCCGCGCTGCTCGGCGAGTCACGGCAGGAGATGCTGGCCGCGCTCAACCGCCTTCCCAGGCGGCAGCGCGAGGTCCTCGTCCTGCGTTACTACCTCGACCTGTCCCACGCCGGCATCGCCCAGATGATGCGCGTCAGAGAGAGCACCGTACGGTCCACCGTTTCCAGGGCCCTGGAACGGCTTGAGCGCGAACTGGGAGGCAAGGCATGACCGACATCGAGGATCGGCTCAGGGACGCGATGACCGCCAGGGCGGAGGCCGTACGGGACGACGGGCGGTTCAGGACGCTACCCGCGTCACGCGGGTCGTCGCCGCGCTTCAGGTCGTGGGCACCGGTGGCGGTTGCGACCTCCATCGCGATCGTGACGACGGCCACCGTCGTGGGAACACGTACGGTCGCGTCACCTACTCCGACGGTTCCGGCGGTTCCAACGACTCCGGCGGCACAGCCGACGCCCTACGTCGGTCCCCTCGCGCCGCCGGTCAGGCAGGTCTGGCCGGGTGCGGTGCACGAGATCCCGACGAAGGCACCGGGGGGCCGGGTGTTCACCCCGGACCTGTTCGTCACCGACCGGGTCGTGGTGGGGGCGGCACTCACCGGGAACCGCCCCGACGGGATCTGGTCCTACGACGTCGACAGACGGAGGTTCACCCGGATCGCGGCGCTCAAGAGCTCGAACGCGTCGAGCAAGCTGGTCTTCGGCGACGGGTACCTCGCATGGTCCACGCTCAACGACCGCAGGACGGAGATATGGGCGGTGCCGGTCACGGGCGGCGTCCCACGGCGGATCGCCTCGGTCAAGGCCGTGATCATCGACGACAGCTACAGCGGGATCGCCTTGGCCGTCGCCGACGGCACGGCCGTCTGGTCGCCGGTCGACGGTGGCGGTGTCTATCGGGCTCCGCTGAAGGGCGGGAAGGCGTCCCTGGTCGACGGCACCAAAGGCTTCCACCTCGCCGACTGGCCGTGGGCCGAACGGCCTCGGCGAGGCGCGGAGGAGAGATCCGCTTCCCGCCCCATGGAGCACCTGAAGAACGTGCTCACCGGTGAGGCCAGGGACGTGGTTCCTCCCGCCGGGCGGACGTCGTGGAACGACTGCGGGGTGACGTGGTGCTTCAACAACATCGAGGCGTGGCGACGCGACGGAACCGGGCGGCACGGACTGCCGGGGACGGCTCGCGGGTATCTCCACTCGGGCCGCTTCGTCCTGCTCCACCAGGAGGACCGCGACGGCAGGGGGGCGAGTTCTGTGCACGACCTCGCCACGGGACGCACCGGCCGGCTGTTCCCGGTTCCGACGCGCCGGGGGGACAAGGCCGCTCCCACCCTGTATATGCACGAGGACATGTTCCGGTTCCGGTCGGGGTCGGGCACGCAGGTTCTCGTCGACCTGAACGCCGCCGCCCGCTGAGTTTCACCATCGGCGGGATTCACCGCGCGCCGTGATGTCCGTCGCACAGCGAGAACGACCCGGAGGTGCATCTCCGGGTCGTCAAGGGACGCAGAAAAACGCCGAGGAAGGTGGACGTCCGGTAAGGACAGCGTGAGCGCTCGGTAAGGAAATATCACTATCGGTCATCCTCTGGTGAGATTACCTTGGGTCAGTGGAGATCGGGATGGTTACCGGGGATGTCCGCTGAGCGCGGGGCCGGCCGCGCTGTTCGCCGCCGGGCTCGCCGCGGGACTGGTCGCGGGTACGGCCTCGTGCACGGCCGTGCAGGGCGGCCTGCTCACCGGTCTCACCTCTCGTGACCTTCCTGCCCGCTCCCGCCGGCACTGCGAGACCCGCGAATGCGACGGGACCGACGAACCCGGCAGGACCGACGGAGCCGACGAGCACGGTGAGACCGGCGGGACCGGCGGAGACGGCAAGGACGGCGGGGCCGGGGCGGGGCCTTCGGGTCCCGTGGTCGTCGCGCTCTTCCTCGCCGGGCGCCTCGGTTCCCACGTGGTGGCCGGGGCGCTGCTCGGACTGGCCGGGTCCGCCGTGCTGCTCGGCCCTCAGGTCAGGGCCGCGTTGCTCGTCGCGGCCGGGATCGCGGTCGCGGGCTTCGGAATCCGCATGTTCGGGCGCGGACCGCGAACCGGATGCCACCCGGGCGTCGCATCGGGCGGACGTACGTCCCGTCGCGGTGGCATGTCCGGGATCACGGGACTCACGGGACTCACGGGAATCTTCGGGATCGCCGGAGTCACCGCCCCCGCTCCCAGGGCGCTCGCGCTCGGTGCCGCGACGATCCTGCTGCCGTGCGGGGTGACGCTCGGCATCGAGACGGTGGCGGTCTCCAGCGGGTCGGCGCTGGGCGGGGGCGCGGTGATGGCGGGGTTCGTGGTGGGGACGACGCCCGCGTTCGCGCTTCTCGGGCTGGTCCTGCGGCGGGCCGCGACCACCAGGCTGGCGGCGCTGGCCGGGGTCGCCGCACTCGCGACGGGTCTGTGGACGATCTCCTCGGGGTTGAGCCTCGGAGGGTGGCTCCCCGGATCCGGCGGCCCGGCGATGGCGGCGGGCGCCCCGGCGGGGACCGCGCGGAACCCGATGGCAGGAGCGACGGACAGGGCGGGAGCAGCGGGCGACCTCCCCGACGGCCCGGCGGGGACGACGGGCGATCAAGCGCGGGCGGCCGTACACTCCGGCGGCGTCCAGCGGATCGACATCTGGGCCACCGACCGGGGCTACCGGCCGGGTGTGGTGACCGCCCGCGCGGGATTCCCCACGGAGCTCGTCTTCCACCTGGTGGGCGCCCCCGGCTGCACCCGGACGCTCACGATCGACGGTCGCGACGTGACACTGCCCGCCACCGTACGGCTGGGCGCTCGGGACGCGGGCTCGCTGCGTTACGTCTGCTCGATGGGAATGTACGTGGGGTTCATCCGCTTCGTCTGACCGTGAGGATGGAGGTGAACGCCTCCTGGTGAGGTCTGGCTCGTCGTCTGACCGACCGTGGTGTCTTCAACAGGATCTGCCGACCTCGGCCGGAAGGCGTTCGTCCACACTCACCGGACGTGGCACCCCGATGACTCGACAGGCGTGCGGGCGGGATTCGTACGCCTCGTCCGAGCACCGGAGCGGACCGGGAGGCGGGGTGTCGAGCGAAAGTCCGCGATTACCCTCCGTCACGGAGCGCTTACGTGTCACCCTGTGATCTGTCGGTTGGGCGCCGTCGGCGAGGAGTGTGATCATGGGGTGGCCTGACGACCCGGAGACGACCGCGGGGCTGATACCCACCCCCCGCGGCAGCGAGCACGAGAACGACATGGACGGCGAGACGGAGTTGCTGCTCGCCGCGCACGGCGGCGACGTGCAGGCGGCCCACCTGCTCGGCCGCCACTTCGCCCAGTGCGGTGACCGTTCGGCGGCGCGGCACTGGTGGGAGCGCGCGGCGGCCGCGGGAAACCTCGACAGCGCCTACAACCTGGGCATCTGGCACGAGAAACACGGCACCCCCGCGGAGGCCGCGAGGTGGTACGAGCTGGCGGCGAACGCCGGAGACGTCGAGGCGGCGGTGAACCTGGCGACCCTCCTGCTGGACCAGCACGGCGACGTCCCCGCCGCCCGGCGGTGGTTCGAGACGGCGGCCGGGGCGGGCTCCCGGGCGGCGGCCAGGCGGCTCGCGCTGCTCTGTGAGGACGGCGGCGAGGTGAAGGCCGCCGTGGAGTGGCATCGCAGGGCCGCGATGGACGGTGACCTCGCCTCGGCCCACGATCTCGGCTTCCTCGCCTACGCCGCCGGAGAGGAGGACGAGGCGCTGCGCTGGTGGGAGTCGGCCGCCAGGAACGGTCATGCCGACGCGGCCTACCATCTCGGGCTGTTCCTGCAGGCCAATCTCGATCCCGAGGGGGCGGAGGCGTTCTTCCGGCTGGCCGCCAGGCACGAGCACCCCGGTGCCGCGTCCCAACTGGGCGGGATCGCGCTCTCCGTCGGTGACCTGCGCACCGCGCGTGCCTGGTTCGAGCGGGCGGCCTGCACCGGCAGGATCGACGACCAGCGAACGGCCGGGTTCGTATGCGTGGAGATGAGCGACGCGCAGGGGGCCGGCCACTGGTTCAGCCGGGCCGCGGCGAGCGGCGACCCGGAGGCCGCCTTCAATTTCGGCCTGCTGCTCATCGCCGAGCACAGCGACCTGCAGGGCGGTCAGCACTGGTTCCGCCAGGCGGCACAGGCCGGGCACCACCGGGCCGCGGTCGAGCTGGCCGCGCTGCTGTCGGCCGCGGGGTTCTCCCGCGAGGCGGAGCGGTGGCTGTCCGACCCGCCTTCTCCCCCGTGGGGCCGGACCGCCGAGCCGGAGCTCGTCGCCCGCGCCGAGCTGGCCGCGGCCGCCGTCGCCCGGCGGGGTGGCGCCACCCTGAGGATCGCCGACCTGACCGAGATCCTCGGCACCTGGGATCTCGTCACCCGGCCGTTGCGCGACCACACCGACGTCACGGCGTGGCTGGCCGAGCGGAGCGGGCTGCCGTTGGGCGCGGTCGAGCACCTGGCCGCCGTACGGGCCGCGCTGTTGCGTCCCGGCGGCGCCCCCTGGCCGACCCCGGCGGAGATCGAGCACATCTTGATCACCGCCCGCGCCCTGCGCTCGGCTCTGTCACCGTGATCGGCACCGATCGTGTCCCGTGCCCCGGCTGCTCACCGTGATCGGCACCGGCCCTGCCCTGCGCTCCGGCTGATCATCGCGACCGGCACCGATCCTGCCCTGCGGTCGGTACCGATCACCGTGACCGGCGTCGGCCGCCTCTCACGAACCGGTCCGGCCGGACCTGTGGATCCCGCACGTCCCGCACCCTGACCGCGCGAGACGTGCGGGATCCGGCTCAGGCGGCGATGACCTCGGAGACCGGCACGTACGGCAGTTCGAGGGCGATGGCGACCTGCTCGTTGGTGAGCCGTCCCGCGTGGGTGTTGAGACCCGGTGCGAGGGAGGCGTCCTGCTGGAGCGCTTCCTTCCAGCCCAGGCCGGCCAGCTTGACCGCGTAGGGCAGCGTGGCGTTGGTCAGCGCGTAGGTGGAGGTGTTGGCGACGGACCCCGGCATGTTGGCCACGCAGTAGAAGATCGAGTTGTGGACCTGGTAGGTCGGCTCGGCGTGCGTGGTCGGGCGGGAGTCCTCGAAGCAGCCGCCCTGGTCGATCGCGATGTCGACGAGCACGGAGCCCGGCTTCATCCGGGAGACCAGCTCGTTGGAGACGAGGGTCGGGGCCTTGGCCCCGGGGATCAGCACCGCGCCGATGACGAGATCGGCCTCCAGGACCTCCTTCTCGATCGCGTACGAGGTCGAGACGAGGGTCTTGAGACGGCCCTGGTAGATGGCGTCGATGAAACGCAGGCGGTCGACGTTGAGGTCGAGGACGGTGACGTCGGCGCCCATGCCGACCGCGATCTGCGCGGCGTTGAGCCCGGAGACGCCCGCGCCGATGACGACGACCTTGGCGGGCGCCACACCGGGCACGCCGCCGGGCAGCACGCCGCGCCCGCCGTTGAAGCGCATGAGGTTGTAGGCGCCGACCTGCGGGGCGAGCCGGCCCGCGACCTCGGACATCGGGGCGAGCAGCGGCAGGGTGTTGCCGACCTGGACGGTCTCGTACGCGATGCCGGTGACCTCGCGCTCAAGGAGGGCCTCGGTGCACTCGCGGCCCGCCGCGAGGTGCAGGTAGGTGAAGAGCACCTGGCCGGGGCGCATGCGGTGGTACTCCTCCGCGATGGGCTCCTTCACCTTGAGGATCATCTCGGCCTGGTCCCACACCTCGTCCGCGGTGTCGAGGATCTTGGCGCCGGCGAAGAGGTACTCCTCGTCGGTGAGGTGCGAGCCGAGGCCCGCGTCGCGCTGGATGTAGACGTCGTGGCCGTGACGGACAAGCTCGTGCACGCCCGCCGGGGTCGCGGCGACGCGGTACTCGTGGTTCTTGACCTCGGCAGGCACGCCGATCTTCATGGGATTTCCTTTCCTTGGTTCAACGGAGTGGCGCCGAGGTCTGTGCGGGTGCGGCGCGGGTCACTCCGGCGGATCCGGCGCCCGGAAGGCGCGGACGTGCGCGCTCAGAGGCGGCTCCACGCCTCCGTCAGCACCGAGCGGAGGATGGACTCGATCTCGTCGAACTCCTTCGGCCCGCAGATGAGCGGCGGGGCGAGCTGGATGACGGGGTCGCCCCGGTCGTCGGCGCGGCAGTACAGGCCCGCCTCGTAGAGGGCGCCGGAGAGGAAGCCCCTGATGAGGCGCTCGGACTCCTCGGTGTTGAAGGTCTCCTTGGTCGCCTTGTCCTTGACGAGCTCGATGCCCCAGAAGTAGCCGGAGCCGCGCACGTCGCCGACGATCGGCAGGTCGCGTAGACGCTCCAGGGTGGAGCGGAAGACCGGCTCGTTGCGGGTGACGTGGCCGAGCAGGTCCTCCCGCTCGAACAGGTCGAGGTTGGCCAGCGCGACGGCCGAGGACACCGGGTGGCCGCCGAAGGTGTAGCCGTGGGCGAACATCTCGGTGCCGTTCTTGAACGGCTCGAAGAGGCGGTCGGAGGCGATCATGGCGCCGATCGGCGAGTAGCCGCTGGTCATGCCCTTGGCGCAGGTGATGATGTCGGGCACGTAGTCGAACTTCTGCCCGCCGAACATGGTGCCGAGGCGGCCGAAGGCGCAGATGACCTCGTCCGAGACGAGCAGGACGTCGTACTCGTCGCAGATCTCGCGCAGGCGCTGGAAGTATCCGGGGGGCGGCGGGAAGCAGCCGCCCGCGTTCTGCACCGGCTCGACGAAGACGGCGGCCACGGTGTCGGGGCCCTCCATCTCGATGGCGCGGGCGACGCGCTCGGCGGCCCAGTAGCCGTACTGCTCGGGCGTCATGCCGGGCATGCCGGTGATCTCGTCGGCGCGGTAGTGGTTGGTGTTGGGCACCCTGACGGAACCCGGGACCAGCGGCTCGAACATCTGCTTGAAGGCCGGGATGCCGGTGATCGACAGGGCGCCCTGCGGGGTGCCGTGGTAGGCGATCTGGCGGCTGATGACCTTGTGCTTGAGCGGCCTGCCGGTGATCTTGAAGTACTGCTTGGCGAGTTTCCACGCGGTCTCGACGGCCTCGCCGCCGCCGGTGGTGAAGAAGACCCGGTTGAGGTCGCCGGGGGTCTCCGCGGCGAGCCGCTGGGCCAGCTCGACGGCCTTGGGGTGCGCGTACGACCACAGCGGGAAGAACGCCAGCTCCTGGGCCTGCTTGGCGGCGGCCTCGGCCAGCTCGCTGCGGCCGTGCCCCGCCTGGACCACGAAGAGCCCCGCGAGTCCGTCGAGGTAGCGCTTGCCGTGCACGTCGTAGATGTAGGAGCCCTCGCCCCGCACGATCATCGGCACTTCGGCACCCTCGTACGAGCTGTGCCGGGTGAAGTGCATCCACAGGTTGTCCTGGGCGGCCTTCATGAGCGAGGTCACGTCGGTGTTTTCAGGGTGCGTCATCGCGATCTTCCCTCGTTGAGCTGGGCTTCCAACAGTCTGCCTGCCAGAACAGCGCTTGCCAAGTGAAAACGTGGCATTAAAGTGCGAGAACCTCGGAATCCGCAAAACCGTCATGTAACAACGACGAAATCCGCGATCAGATGAGATGGCGGGCCGATCATTACCCAAACTCCGGTTCCACTTGGCGGAACCCTGATGTGCTGGAATCGTGCGCGAGAGCGGCCGTACTCACGGCTGTGATCCAATAGGACGCACCAGATATTGAGATGCGGGGGAAAGTCGTGACTCCTGACGAGATCGAGAACGCCGTCGCCACCGGCCTGCCCCAGGCGGTGGCCGACCTCAAGCGGCTCGTCTCCATCCCCTCGGTGGCCTTTCCCGGCCACCCCGAGGAGCCCGTGCACGCGGCCGCCGCCGTGACCGAGGAACTGCTGCGCAGCACCGGCCTGCCGCACGTCCGGCAGATCCCCGTCGAGGGCAGTTACCCCGCCGTCTACGCCGAGGCCCCCGCCCCGCCCGGTGCGCCGACCGTGCTCCTGTACGCGCACTACGACGTGCAGCCCACCGGCGACCTCGCACTCTGGCGCACCCCGCCCTTCGAGCCGACGGAGATCGACGGCGCGATCTACGGCCGTGGCGCGGCCGACGACAAGTCGGGCGTCATCTCCCACGTCGCGGCGCTCCGCGCCTTCCAGGGGCGGTTCCCGGTCGGCGTCAAGGTCATCGTCGAGGGCCAGGAGGAGTACGCGGGCGAGCGCCTGGAGGCCTTCGTCGAGCAGAACCCCGAGCTGTTCCGCGCCGACGCGATCGTGGTCGCCGACACCGGCAACCCCCGCGTCGGCGACCCCGCGGTGACGACCTCGCTGCGCGGCACCGGCGCCTTCACCGTCGAGGTGCGCACCCTCAAGGAGTCGCTGCACAGCGGCTCGTTCGGCGGCGCCGCCCCCGACGCACTCGCCGCGCTGATCCGGATGCTCGCCGCCCTGCACGACGACCACGGCGACATCCGCGTGCCCGGCCTGCCTCGCGGCAGCTTCCTCGGCTCGGGCCCGTCGGAGGAGGAGTTCCGCGTCACCGCGGGCGTGCTCGACGGCGTCTCCACGATCGGTTCCGGCTCGCTCGCCGACCGCCTGTGGGCCTCGTACGCGATCACGGTCACCGGCCTGGACGTGCCGACGGTCTCCGGTGCGATCAACGCGGTGCAGGCCGTCGCGAGGGCCCGGGTGACCGTGCGGGTTCCCCCGGCCGGCGACCCGAAGACGACCGTCGAGGCCGTCGTCGACTTCCTGCGGCAGGTCGCCCCCTGGGGTGTCCAGGTGGAGGTCGGCGACTACACCATGGGCTCCGGCTACCTCGCCGACACCGGTGGCGCGGCCCGCTCCGCGCTGAACCGGGCCATGGAGCGCGCCTTCGGCCGCCCCCCGCGCGACGTCGGCGCCGGTGGCTCGATCCCGCTCGTCTCCACCTTCGTCAGGCAGTTCCCCGCCGCCACGATCCTGCTCTTCGGCGCCGAGGACGACGACGCGGCGATCCACGCCCCCAACGAGCGGGTGAACATCGAGGAGCTGCGCCGCACCGCCACCGCCGAGGCGCTCTTCCTCCAGGAGTACGCCTCCGCGGCGGTCTGACAGGCTGTACGCCTCCGTCGCGATCTGACAGGCTGTACGCCTCCGCGGCGGTCCGGCGGCCGACATCCATCGGGCACTTCCGGTGCTTACCGGGAGTGCCCTTGGCGTACGGGCACCCCTGTTTCTCCGGGGCTCGCGTCTCCGGTCGCGGAGCGTTCCCTCCCCCTGCCCGCTGCCGCGCCCGCGACGAACTCCGGTCGCGGAGAACTCTCGGGGCGGTTCGTTCGTCGGATAAGTACAGACATCCCCCCAGGAGGCAGGGTTGTACCAGCAACCGCAGCGCCGGCGTAGGAACTTCGCGCCGTTCATCGTCGCGATCATTCTCGCCGGAGCTCTGATCGTCGCCCTGCGGATCTTCGTCGGCGGAAACGAACCCGGAAGGTCGGGGGCGTCAGGGTCGTCAGGGACGTCGGAGGCGCCGAAGACCGGCGAGCAGTCCAAGGCGTGCGACGACGGCGTCACCCTCACCGTCGCCGCCTCGTCGGAGAAGGCCGAGCTGCTTCGGACGATCGCCTCCGACTACAACGGCAAGACCGTGCAGGGGCGCTGCGCCGACGTCGTCATCGAGACCAAGGCGAGCGGCGGCGCGATGCAGGCGCTGGCCAGGGGCTGGGACGAACGCCAGGACGGCCCCCGCCCCGACGTGTGGTCGCCCGCCAGCAGCGGCTGGATCACCCTGCTCCAGCAGCGCGCCACCGGAAACGACTCCGCCTCCCTCGTCGCCGCCGACAACCCGTCGATCGCCAAGACGCCGCTGGTCGTCGCGATGCCCATGCCGATGGCCCAGGCGCTGGGCTGGCCGGACAAGAAGCTCGGCTGGTCCGACGTGCTCGCCGTGTCGGCCGGATCGTGGGCGAAGTACGACCACCCCGAGTGGGGGAGTTTCAAGCTCGGCAAGACCAACCCCAACTTCTCCACCAGCGGCCTGAACGCCACGATCGGCGCCTACTTCGCGGCGACCGGCCTGTCGGGCGACCTGTCGGAGAAGAACGTGGCCGACGCCAGGACCAGGGACTTCGTCCGGGACGTGGAACGTTCGATCGTGCACTACGGCGACACGACGCTGACGTTCCTGTCCAACCTGCAGCGGGCCGACGACGCGGGTGCGGGCCTGAGCTACATCTCCGCGGTCGCGGTGGAGGAGAAGTCGGTCTGGGACTACAACCAGGGCAACCCGACCGGTGACCCCGCGACGCTGGGCAAGCACGCCAAGCCCAAGGTGCCGCTCGCGGCGATCTATCCCAAGGAGGGCACGCTCTACTCCGACAACCCGTACGCGGTGCTGAGCGCCCCGTGGGTCGACGACGCCAAGCGGGCGGTGGCGGCCGACTTCCTCGCCCACCTGCAGGCCCCCGAGCAGCAGGACCGGTTCGCCGAGTTCGCCTTCCGCTCCCACGAGGGCAAGCCGGGCAAGCTGATCACCCAGGCGAACGGGCTGCTGCCCGCCGAGCCGAGGACGACCCTCAGCCCACCCGCGCCGAACGTGCTCGACAAGGTGCTCACCGGCTGGGCCGACCTGCGCAAGCCCGCGAACGTCCTCATCGTCATCGACGTCTCCGGCTCGATGGGCGCCACCGTGCCCGGAACCGGCAAGAGCAAGCTCGACCTCGCCAAGCAGGCCGCGATCAACTCGCTGCCCCAGTTCGCCGCGCACGACAAGGTCGGGCTGTGGATGTTCTCCACCAAGCGTGACGGCGACAAGGACCACCTGGAACTGGCCCCGCTCTCCGCCGTCGACAAGGCCCAGCGCGAGAAGCTGCGCGCCAGGCTCGAGGGCCTCACCCCCGACGGCGGCACCGGCCTGTACGACACCGCGCTCGCCGCCCACGAGCGGGTGCGCAAGCTACGCGGCGGTGACGCGATCAACGCGGTGGTCTTCCTGACCGACGGCAAGAACGAGGACCCCGAGAGCCTCTCTTTGGAGAACCTGCTGCCCGACCTGCGTACCGAGGCCGGTCAGGAGACGGTGCGGATGTTCACCATCGCCTACGGCCAGGACGCCGACCTCGACGTGCTGAAGCAGATCTCCGAGGCGACCGCCGCCGCCGCGTACGACTCTCGCGAGCCGGGAAGTATCGACCAGGTGTTCACCGCGGTGGTATCCAACTTCTGATGGCACGCTTCGTCGACGAACTCAAGGACCCGTGGGGGCTGTTGCTGGGCGCGACCGCCGGCGGCGCCGCGTGGGCCGTCAGTGTGCACCCGATCGCCGCGGGGTTCGTCGGTGTCGTCGTCTGGCTGACCAAGGCCGGGATCTCGGCGTTGTCGGAGCGCGGGGACCGCGACCGGCCCGCCGTCACCCCCGGCAGCCAGGAGGAGTACTGGCTCACCCGGGCCGGATCCGCCGCGCACGGGTTCGGCGAGCTGAGCGCCTCGATGGAGCGCGGCCCGCTCGCCGAAAGGGTCGCGCTGATGCGTCCCCAGGTGGACGACTCGACGGCCACGCTGGAGCGACTGGCCGAGCAGGCCTCGCTCACCGGCACCGCGCTGGCCAGGTTCGACCTGGAGATGCTCGGGCACGAGCGGGCCAGGCTGGCGCGGGCCCGGCAGGAGGCGGGGCCCGGCCTGGCCGAGGACCTCGACCGTGCCCTCGCCTCTCTGGACTCCCAGCGGGCCGTCGTCGAGCGGCTCTCCGCGACCCGGCAGCGGGTGCTCGCCCGGATGGAGTCGAGCGCGATCGGCATCGAAGGGCTCCTCGCCCGGCTGGTGGAGCTGTCCGCGGTGTCGGCGAACGGGCCGCTGGAGCCACTGCGGGTGCTGGACGAGCTCGCCGACACCCTCGAAGGAGTCCGCCAGGGCCTCCACGAAACCGAACAGATCACGCGCGACGCGCTGGATCGATAAGGAGTCCCCCATGTTCAAGGTCATCCGTCGGGCCTGGCGCTACCTGGTCTTCGCCCTCTCCGGGCGGCTGGACGAGCTGTCCGACCCCCGGGTCCAGATCGAGCAGGCCATCGCGGAGGCCAAGGAGCAGCACCGGCGGCTGAGCCAGCAGGCCGCGGCGGTGATCGGAAACGAGCGTGAGCTGGAGATGAGGCTCGCCCGTTCGGTGGAGGAGACCGAGCGGCTCCAGGCCAACGCCCGCCAGGCCCTCCTGCTCGCCGAGCAGAGCCGGGCCGCGGGCGACGAGAGCAAGGCACTGTCGTACGAGGACTCGGCCCGCGCCTTCGCCTCGCGCCTGGTGGCGGCCGAGGGCGCGCAGCAGGAGTCGCGGTTGGCGCACGAACGGGCAGCGGGAGCCTCGGCCCAGGCACGTGCCGCGGTCGAGACCAACGCGATGGCCCTGCAGAAGAAGATCGCCGAGCGGATGCGCCTGCTTTCCCAGCTCGACCAGGCCAAGGTGCAGGAGGAGCTCAACAGGGCGATGGCCGATCTGTCTGGCCTCACCCCGGCCGGCGACACCCCCACCATGGACGAGGTCCGCGACAAGATCGAGAAGCGCTACGCCCGTGCCCTGGGTGAGGCCGAGCTGACCTCGGGGTCCGTCGAGGCCCGCATGATCGAGGTCGAGCGCGCCGCCATCGACGCCGAGGGCGCCGCCCGTCTGGACGCCATCAGGAAGAGCCTGCACCCGGACGGGAAGCCCGAAGTCGAGAAATAAGCGACAGCGGTCCCTGCGCCGGATCCGTCACCCCGTTCACCGGCAGGGGAGGCGGGATTCACGCGCGCCCGTCACCCGCTCAGCGAGGAGGGCCACCGGGATTCCCCCGGATCCATCACCCCGTTCCCCGGAAGAAGAGGAACGCGGGATTCGTTCAGCGGACGGGCAGGTCGTAGACGCGGCGGACGCTGGTGGGGGCGTCGCCGAGGTCGGCACCGTAGACGTGAAGCGAGATGGCCGTCTCGTCGCCCGTGTTGTGGACGCGGTGGATGTCACCGGGCGGGGCGAAACCGCTCACCTCGCCGGTCTGGTTGGCGGTCCTGCCGATCTCGGTGAGGTGGTCGCCGTGGTCGCGGTAGAGGGTCTCGTACTCCACGCCCTGCAGCACGCCGAACACGCACCACGCGATGTGGTCGTGGATCACGGTCTTCTGTCCCGGCCGCCAGACCACGGCCACGACCGAGAAGGCGTCCTCGGTGTGCAGGGTGTGGCCGACGTAGTGGTCGGGGTCGCCGAGGCGCTCCTCCTCGGTGAGGATCTCGGGGGACGGCAGCCGTTCACGCAGCAGCGCCGCCACGGCGAAGGCCGTCGCCCGAGGGTCGGCGGACGGGTCGGCGAGTTCCCGGACCCCCGCGACCAACTCGGCCAGGCCCGGGCGGGTGAGCGTCAAGGTTGTCATGCCTCAAGGATGCGCAGGAGGGATACATAACGTCTAATGCCTATCTTTCCCCGTATTCATAGATAAAGTTGATACATGCTCGATATCGTGCGGCTTCGTGTCCTCGCCTCGGTGTCCCGGCACGGCTCGGTGACCGCGGCGGCGAGGGAGTTGCACTACTCCCAGCCGTCGGTGAGCCACCATCTCGCGAAGCTTGAGGCCGAGACCGGAGCCAAGCTGATCCAGCGGGCCGGCCGGGGCATCCGGCTGACCGAGGCGGGCCGCCTGCTCGCCGAACGGGCCATCGAGATCATCGGCCGTCTCGACTCCGCGTCCGCCGAGCTGTCGGCACACGTGGGCCTGCGCGCCGGACGGGTCAGGCTCGCGGCCTTCCCCTCCGCCCTGGGGACCTTCGTGCCCGAGGCCGCCGCCGCCCTCGCCGGGACGCACCCCGGCCTGGAGCTGCGGCTGACCGAGACCGAGCCTCCCGACGCGCTGCGCATGCTCAAGGCCGGATACGTGGACGTGGCGGTCATCTTCCGCTACGACGACACCGCCCCCGAGGCCGACGGGATCCGGCTGCTCCCCCTGCTGGACGATCCCAGCTACCTCATCACCTCCGGTCCGGTCGGCGAGCTGATCTCGTACCGCGACTCCCGGTGGATCGGCGGCTGCGACCGGTGCCGCAGTCACCTGCTGGAGCTGTGCGCCAGGGCGGGCTTCGAGCCGGAGATCGCCTTCACCACCGACGACGTCGTCGCCGTCCAGGCCCTCGTCGCCGCCGGGGTGGGGGTGAGCGCCCTGCCGGGACTCGCCCTGCACGCCCACCGGCATCCGAAGATCACCACGACCGAGCTTCCCGGCTCGACCCGCCACGTCTACGCCGCCACCTACGGCGAGCCCCCCGACCCCCCGGCCACCACCGCCCTGCTCAGCGCCCTCACCTCGGTGACCTCGGTGACCTCGGTGGCGGCGGGGGCTGCGGTGGGTCCCCGTAGCCACCCGTGATCGATCCACTGCCGACTCCGCGCGGGCAGGCCGCCACGGGTCACGACGGCCTGCCCGCGCGGAGTCGGCAGTGGCTAGGCTCGAACGGTGTCCACAGCGATCATCACGGTGAGCGGTCTCAGCGTGGAACTCGGCGGCAACCCCGTGCTCCGCGACATCGGCCTGACGGCGGCCCCCGGCGAGGTCATCGCCGTGATCGGCGCGAACGGCGCGGGAAAATCGACGCTGCTGCGCTGCCTGGCGGGGCTGCACCCCACGCCCTCCGGCGCGTTGCGCGTCCTGGGCGGCCCGCCGAGGGACGACGCCGGCTTCTGGCGTGACGTCGCCCTGGTCGGGGACGAACCGGCCTGGTATCCGGGGCTGACGGCACGCGAGCACCTGGAGCTGACGTACGCCGTCCACGCTCCGGCCCGGCTGGAGGTCGAGGCGGCGCTGGAGTCGTTCGACCTCCGGGAGCGGGCCGACGCGTCGCCGCAGGCCCTCTCCACCGGCCAGCGGCAGCGGCTCTCACTCGCGGCCGCCCTGCTCAGGCCGAGCAGGCTGCTACTCCTGGACGAGCCGGAGCGCGGGCTCGACGAGGCGTTCCGCGAGCGCCTGGCCACGGTCCTCACGGACTACGCGGGCGCCGGCGGCACGGTGGTCATGGCGACCCACGACCACCGGCTCGCCGAGAACACCCGGGCCCGCCAGGTCGTGCTGCAGGCCGGACAGGCGACGAGCCGATCGTGAACGCGGACCACGACATGAACACGGCGCCATACGCGAACGCGGAACGAGGCGTGGACACGGTTGCGAACACGGCGCCGGGTGTGGACGTGGACCAGGGCACGGCCACGGTCCGGAGCGTCCGCGCCTTCGTCGGAGCGCGCCGCGGCGCCCCCGTGAGCTGGCTGGACCGCTACGTGCGGCTGTTCGGCCTCGCGATGCTGCTCGTGGTGCTGGCCCAGCCGTTCTCCTCCGCGCTCGCCTCGCTCTCCCGGCAGATGGACCCGTGGCGAGCCGGAGCCGGCCTCGCCCTGGTCATGCTCGCCTACGCCGGCCTTCTCCTCGCCGCCCGCGCGATCGGTCCCGTCGCGCTGTCGGCCGCCGACGCCGCCTGGCTGCTGTTGTCCCCGCTGCACCGCCGTGGCGTGCTGGGCCGGACGGCGACGATTCTCCTGGTGGGGTCCGTCCTGGCCGGGGTCGCGCTCGGGGTGGGTGCGCTCGCCGTCCTCGGCGCGCCGGACCTGCTCGCGCTGCGGCTGGCCACAGCGGTGATCCTGGGGGTCTCGGCGAGTGTGGGCGGCGTGGCGCTGACCGTACTCGCCCAGTCGTCGCAGAGCTGGCAGCCGTGGCTGAACGCGGTCGTCGTGGTGACCGCCCTGCTGGCCGCGGTGACGGCGCTGTCGGCGGCGAGCGGCCCGACGCGGCGCTTCGTGGCCGAGATCGCAAACGTGCCCGCGTCGCACGGCGCGGTGGTGGCCGCCCTCGCCGCCGTGTCGGCCGCCCTGCTCGGGTGGCGTGCGTGGTCGGCCCTGGCCGGGATTCCGGCGCGGACCGTGCTCTCCGCCTCCACCCGGGCGGGCCACGTGGGCACCGCCGCCGTCGGCATGGACCCGTCGGCCCTGACCTGGATCGCCGAGGACAACCACTGGCGGGGGCGCACCCTGCGCTCGCGCCCCTGGCCGCCGCTGCCCGCACCGTTCGCCCTGGCCTGGCAGGACTGGCGTCGCCTGGGGCGGCGCCCGGGCCGTCTGGCCGCCCTGCTCGGGGGGACGGCGCTCCCCGCGCTGGCGGCGCTCGCGGCCGGTGAGGTCGGCACGGTCGTGACGGGAGTCGTGTTCGCCGGGGCGCTGACCGCCGCGACGGCGGGCATCTCGGGCGCGCGCCGCGACGGCGACAATCCGGCTCTGGCCCGGCTCCTCGGGGTCGGCGCCCGCGCGGCTCTGGCCGCCAGGTCGCTGTTGCCGGCGCTGCTGGGCGGCGGCTGGCTGACCGTCGCCCTCGCCTTCATGTCCCTGACGGGCGCGCTCGGGACGGGCCCGTGGTGGCTTTTCGGACCGCTCGCGGCCCCCGCGCTGGCCGCCGGAGGGTTGCGGATGGCCCGCCGGAACCCGATCGACCACTCCATGCCGGTCATCGAGACGGGAGGAGGGGCGATACCGACAGGCCCGCTCATCTGGGGTTTGACCGGCGTGGATCTCGCGGTGCTCGGGTGCCTGCCGCTGACGCTCGCCCTGGGTCTCCAACCCTCCTCCCTCGTGGGGTTCCTCGCCGTCCAGGCTCTGGCCGGTACGGCCGTCCTGCTGGGCTACCTGCTCCGGGCGGGGTCCGTGCGGAACTGAACAACGGTCTGCTCCGGGCGGGGTCCGCGCGGAACCGACCGACGGTGAAAATGCGAGGCGCCGGGGAAGTCGATGCCTCTACGATCCGGCTATGCCGGATTTGTCCACACTCGCGCTCTTCGCCGCCGCGACCCTCGCCCTGCTGCTCGTACCGGGACCCGCGGTCCTCTACATCGTGACCCGCAGTGTCGCCCAGGGCCGGTCCGCCGGACTGATATCGGTGCTCGGCATCCACCTCGGCTCGCTGGTCCACGTGGCCGCCGCCGCCCTGGGCGTCAGTGCCCTGCTCGCGGCCTCGTCGACCGGATTCATGATCGTCAAGTATCTCGGTGCCGCCTACCTCGTCTGGCTGGGCGTGCGCAAGCTCATGACCCGCTCGAACGGGGAGGACTCCTTCGAACCGAAGACGGCGACGAGGTCCCGGATGTTCTGGGAGGGCTTCGTGGTCAACGTGCTCAATCCGAAGACCGCGATCTTCTTCCTCGCCTTCCTGCCGCAGTTCGTCGACCCGCAGGCCGGACCGATCGCCCCGCAGATCGTGCTGCTCGGCCTGATCTGGACGGTGCTCGGCATCGCGAGCGACGGCGCCTTCGCCCTGCTCTCCTCGGCCCTGGCGGGCCGCCTGCGCCGCTCGGCCCGTGCCCGCCGCCGCCTGGACGTCACCAGCGGCTTCGTCTATCTCGGCCTGGGAGCCGTCGCGGCCTTCAGCGGCGAGAGCGCCGCGGCCAAGGCCTGAGCGGGGCAGACCTCGCCTCGGCCTCCTCCGCCCTCCCTTTCCGGCCCGCCGAGGAGCCCGGCGGGACATGGGTCCCGAACCCTCGGAAGGACTTCCCTGCCCGGACCCCCGGAAATTCTTCCGGAGGTCCCGGTACCCGTCAGGTGAAGCGGTAGGTGGTGGTGGACTCGAACCGCTCGCCGGGACGCAGGACCACCGAGGGGAAGCCGGGCTGGTTGGGCGAGTCGGGGAAGTGCTGGGTCTCCAGGCACAGGCCCGCGTGCTTCGCGTACGCGGTGGCGACGCCGTCCAGGAAGTTGCCCGTGTAGAACTGCACGCCCGGCTCGGTGGTGGTGACCTCCATCGTGAGCCCGCCCGCGGGTTCGCGGACCTCCATGCCACCGCGCAGGACGTAGCAGTGGTCGTAGCCGTCCCCGAGCAGCGGGTCGGCGATCCGCTCGCCGATCTCGCGCGGCGAGGTGAAGTCGAACGGGGTCCCGGCGACCGGGGCGATCTCCCCGGTCGGGATCTGCGTGGCGTCGACCGGCAGGTAGTGGTCGGCGTCGATACGGACCACGTGCTTGAGGATGTCGCCGCCCCCGGCGAGGTTGAAGTAGGAGTGGTTGGTGAGGTTCAGCACGGTCGGCGCGTCGGTGGCCGCGCGATAGTCCATCCGGATCGCGTCGGCGGTCAGCGTGTAGGTGACCGCGACGGTGAGCGTGCCGGGGTAGCCCTCCTCGCCGTCCGGGCTCACGTACTCCAGGGTCACGGCGGTGTCCGAGGCGTGGGTGATCCGCCAGACCCGGGTGTCGAAGCCGTGCGGCCCGCCGTGCAGGCTGTTGGGGCCGTTGTTGATCGGCAGCTCGTGGTCGCGGCCGTCGAGGGTGAAGCGTCCGCCCGCGATGCGGTTGCCGTACCGGCCGACCACCGCGCCGAAGTAGCGGCTGCGCGTCAGGTAGTCGTCGAGGTCGTCGTAGCCGAGGACCACGTTGACGCCGGAGACCTCCAGCGACTGCAGGATCGCCCCGTAGCTGAGGATCGCGGCGCGCATCGGCCCGTTCGACAGCACGTGCCGCTCGACTCGCTCGCCCGACGGGGTGGTTCCGAAGCTCATTTGCGTGCCTCTCCGGTGGATTCACGGACGACCAGGCTGGTGTCCAGGGTGGCCAGGGTGGGGGTGGCGCCGGCGTCGAACGACTGCAGCAGCAGGTCCACGGCCATCCGCCCGGCGGCGGCCGTGGGCATGGCCACGGTGGTCAGTTTGGGGCGGTTCAGCCGCCCGGGAACGATGTCGTCGACGCCGACCACGCTGACCTCGTCCGGGACGCGTACGCCGCGTTCGTACAGGCCCTCGATGAGGCCGATCGCCACCAGGTCGTTGTAGGCGAGCACGCCCGTCACCCCGGCGGCGATCACCTCGGCGGCGACGGCGAGGCCGCCCTGCTCGGTGGGCGCGTTCGGGCCGAGGATCACCAGCTCGACGCCGTCCGTCGCGGTCGCGGCGGCGCGCATCTCACCGCTGGTCCACGAGCTGGCCGGCCCCAGGAGCAGGGCGATCCTGCGGTGGCCGAGCCGCATCAGGTGCTCGATCGCGAGGCGGGCGCCCTGGCCGACGTCCATCAGGATCGTCGGCATGCCTCTCACCCTGCGGTTCACGACCACGAACGGCACGTCGGCGCGGAGGCGCTCTATGACCCGGTTGGACAACCTGGGACTGCAGAGCAGGACCCCGTCGACCTGCTTGGCGAGCGTCTGGATCAGCTCCTCCTCGACCAGCGGGTCCTCGTCGGTGTCGGCCACGAACACGTGGTAGTCGCGGGCTCTGGCCTGTGCCTGGGCGGACTTGATCAGAGGCGGGAAGAACGGGTTGGAGATGTCGGCGACGATGAGGCCGATGTTGTGGGTCCTGCCGGTGGTGAGCGCCCGGGCGGCACGGTTGGGCCGGTAGCCGAGCTCCTCGGCGACGGCGAGCACGCGGTTGCGGGTCTCGGCGTTCACCAGGTGTGGCGCGGAGAAGGTGCGGGACACCGTCGAGACGTGCACTCCCGACGCCCGTGCCACATCCCTGATCGTCGCTGCCACCGTGCTCCTTCGCCCTGGCCCACCATGGGGCCTTGAAGCACATTAGTGCAAGCGGTTGCGCGACTGTCAACGCCGGGATCGAGCGGTCTGCCAAACGATATGTGAGGGCTCGCGTCGCCCTGGCGATAGGAAATCTCGAAAAACCCGCAGATGGGAAGCGCCTTACTAAATTGGGCCCTTGACGTTAATCACGGATGTCATCAATGTTTCTTGCAACCGGTTGCAGGATGCCGGGGCCCGGGACCGCGATGGGAGATGGCGTAATGGAACCGGTTCGCGTGGTGCTCGCCGGAGCGCACGGTCACGGCTGGTGGCATCTGTCGAACGTGCGGCGGCTGGCCGAGGCCGGGCTGGTGAGGCTCGCCGGGGTGTGCGACGTGCGGCCGGTCGACGGCCTGCCCGAGAGCGCGGAGTTCTCCGACGACCTGGTCGAGCTGATCGGGCGTACCGGCGCCGAGGTGACGATCCTGTGCACCCCCATCCACACCCACGCCGAGCTGGCGGAGAAGGCGCTGCGCGCCGGGTCGCATGTGCTGCTGGAGAAGCCGCCCGCCGCCACGTACGCCGACTACCTGCGGATCGTCGCGCTGGCCGAGGAGACCGGGCTCGCCTGCCAGGTGGGATTCCAGAGCCTGGGCTCCGAGGCGATCCCCGCGATCCGGCGGATGGTCGCCGAGGGGACGATCGGCCGGGTCACCGGGATCGGCGCGGCGGGCGCGTGGGAGCGTCCCTACTCCTACTACGACCGGGTGCCGTGGGCGGGCAGGCGCGAGGCCGGCGGCGTTCCCACGGGCGACGGCGTTCTCACCAACCCGCTCGCGCACGCCACCGCGACCGCGCTCGCCGTCTCCGGCGCGGCGGTGGAGAACGTCGAGGTCGAGCTTTACCGGGCCAACGCGATCGAGGCGGACGACACCTCGTGCGCGCGGGTGCGGATGGACGACGGGACGACGGTGACGGTCGCGGCCTCGCTGTGCGCGGACCGGCGGCACGAGCCGTACCTCATCGTGCACGGCGAGAGGGGGCGGATCCGGCTGACCTACACCGAGGACCGGGTCGAGTTCGCGGGGACCTCGGTCGTCCACCCCAGGACCGACCTGCTGGAGAACCTCGTCGCGCACCTCCGCGACGGCGCCGAACTGCTCGTACCGCTGGAGAGGACCGCGGGTTTCATGCGCGTCCTGGAGGCGGTACGGCTCGCGCCGCGACCGCTCGCCATACCGGACGTGTTCCAGGAGGTCGGCGACGAGCGCCGGGTGCTGCCCAGGATCGCCGAGGTGACGGCGGCGAGCGCGGAACGGCTCGCGCTCTACTCGGAACTGCGCGTGCCCTGGAGCGAGCGTGCCCGCCCCTGACCGAAACCCCGAGAACCCTGGATCGGGCGCGCCCGTCTTCGGCCGCGCCGCAAGGCGGCCTTGCCCGGAAGCGGGCGTCGTTCCTGAGGGCGCACCCGTCCTCACCCGGACCCGCGCATGCCCTGGAGCGGGCGCACCCACCCCTGACCTGGGCGCGCCCGCTCCAGTATCCGGAAAAACCCCGGGGCCGTACGCGCCTTGCCGCCCTGCCCCGCAGCGTCCCTCCCACCTGACCTCGTGAAGGAAGACCATGAAACGAGCCGTCGCGCTCACCGCCCTGCTGTCCCTGGCGGTCCTCTCCGCCCCTGCCGCGTCCGCCACCTCCTTGAGTACCGGCGCCCCCGAGACCACGACCTCGTCGGAGTCGGAGTCGGAGTCGGAGTCGAAGGCCGCCGGGCGCAGGCCGGACCTGGGCCGCCAGACCCTGCCCGCGAACGACGGCTGGGCCGCCGAGGGCTCCGGCACCACCGGTGGAGCCGCGGCGCCCGCGTCGAACGTGCACACCGTCTCCACCCGCACCGAACTGGCCACCGCGCTCGCCGCCCCCTCACCAAAGATCATCTACGTGAAGGGGGCGATCGACACCGACAGGACCTGCGCCGACTACGCGACCGGCGGCTACACCCTGGAGGGCTATCTCGCCGCGTACGACCCGGCGGTGTGGGGCAGGGAGAGCGACCCCTCGGGCCCGCTGGAGGACGCGCGGGTCGCCTCGGCCGCGAAGCAGAGCGCGAACATCAGGCTCAAGGTCGGCTCGAACACCACCATCGTCGGCCTCGGCAAGAACGCGCGGATCCGCGGCGTCAACCTGCACGTCGACAAGGTCGACAACGTCATCATCCGCAACATCCTCTTCGAGGACACCGCCGACTGCTTCCCCCGGTGGACCCCGACCGACGGCGCCGAGGGCAACTGGAACTCCCTGTACGACAACATCTCGGTGACCGGCTCGACACACGTGTGGGTGGACCACAACACCTTCACCGACGGCGACAACCCGGACTCGAAGCAGCCGTTGCGTTTCGGCAGGCCCTACCAGGTGCACGACGGGCAGCTCGACATCACCCACGCCTCCAACTTCGTCACGGCCTCCTGGAACCGGTTCTCCGGCCACGACAAGACGATGCTGATCGGCTCCACCAACAACCCGGCGAACGACACGGGCAAGCTGAACGTCACCCTCCACCACAACCACTTCGAGAACGTGCTCCAGCGGCTCCCGCGCGTGCGCTTCGGCCAGGTGCACGTCTACAACAACTACTACGAGATCCCCGACGCCTCGACCTTCGAGTACGCCCTCGGTGTGGGCGTGCAGTCGCAGATCTTCGCCGAGAACAACCTCTTCCGGCTGAGCCGGGCGGTCGCCCCGTCGAGTCTCCTCTACGACTGGGGCGGCACCGCCCTCACCGCGAGGGGGAACCTGCTTCGCGTCGGGGGCAAGGTCTCCCCCGTCGACCTCGTCTCCGTCTACAACGCCGCCCACGACCCCGACCTCGGCTCCGACGCTGGCTGGACCCCGGCCCTGCACACCGGGATCGACCCGGCCGCGTCGGTGGAGCGTTCGGTCTCCCGGCACGCGGGGGTCGGCGAGATCGGCTGAGAACGCGTCGGCCCGGCACCGCGGACCCGGACGGCCCGTCGTTCACGAGCCGTCCGGTCCTCGGGTTCTCCCCTCGGGCCGGTAGAGCCGGCCCGCCGAAGAGGCATCGGCGGGGCCGGTGGGGGGCACGCCGCTCTCTGACCGGTCCGAAGACCGGCGGGAGGCGTCAGGCGTGCCCCTCCACGAGGACCCCGTCGACCCGGCGGGGGATGCCGAGGGGGTTGTCGTCGCGCAGTTCCGGCGGCAGGAGCTCAGCGGGCCAGTCCTGGTAGGCGGTGGGCACGAGCCACCTGCGGATCGCGGCGGCGCCGACCGAGGTGTGGGCGGCGGCCGTGCTCGCGGGCCAGGGACCGCCGTGGTGCATCGCCCAGCGGACCGCCACCCCGGTCGGCCAGCCGTTCCAGATCAGCCGTCCCGCCTTCCTGAGCAGCACCTCGGCGCTCTCGCGCGCCTCGGCGGGGTCGGTCGCGTGGACCGTGGCGGTGAGCGAGCCGTCCAGCCGCTCCAGTACGGCAGGCAGGTCGGCGGCGTCGGCGTAGACGACCACGAGGGCGGCCGGACCGAAACACTCCTCCACGAGTTCCGGCAGGTCGGCGGCGAACGTCGCCAGGTCGGTGACGAACACCTGCGGGGTCACCGCGAACGCCCCCTCGCCGGGCCTTCCCTCGGCGAGCGGGGTGAGCCTGCCGAGCCTGGCCAGCCCGTGCTGGAAGCCCCCCCGCATCCGCTCGGTGAGCATCGGCCCGCCCGCGGTCTCGGAGACCGCCTTGGAGATGGACGCCAGGAGGTCGGCGTCGTCGGGGACGAACACCAGTCCGGGGTTGGTGCAGAACTGCCCGGTGCCGAGGGTGAGCGAGGCGGCGAACCCCTGGGCGAGGCCGTCGCGGGCGGCCGAGGGCAGCACGACGACGGGGTTGACGCTGCCCAGCTCGCCGTAGAACGGGATGGGGTCGGGCCGCTCGGCGATGAGCGCCTGGATCGCCTTGCCACCGGGGATGGAGCCGGTGAACCCGACGGCCGCCACGGACGGGTGCCGGGCGAGCCGCTTGCCCGCGTCGAGCCCGCGGACCAGACCGAGCAGCGCCGGGTCGGGCAGGGCGCCCCGGATGATCTGCCAGGACAGCTCCGACGTGCCGGGGTGCCCGTCGTGGGCCTTGACCACCACCGGGCATCCGGCGGCCAGCGCGGAGGCCGTGTCGCCGCCCGCGACCGAGAAGGCGAAGGGGAAGTTGCTCGCCGCGAAGACCCCGGCCACGCCGGGCAGCGGGTGGTTCATCCGCCGCAGGTCGGGGACCGGCGGCTGGGCCGTCGCGTGGTCGATCACCGCCTCCACGTGCCCGCCGTCCCGCAGCACCTGGGCGAAGAGCCGGAACTGACCGGCGGCCCGCGCCACCTCCCCGCGCAGCCTGGTCTCCCCGAGCGCGGTCTCCGCGTCGGCGGCCCGCCAGAGCTCCTCGACGCCTCCCTCCAGCGCCACCGCCACCGCCTCCAGCGCCGCCGCCCGGTCCGCGGAACGCCAGGCGGGCCCGGCCGCGAGAGCCGCCGCGACGCTCGCGTCCACCTCGTCGTCCGAGGTGAGGGGGAAGGGATCTCCGAAGGACTCACCGGTCCTGGGGTCGATTGAGTGGATCACCACGAAAGCCTTTCCTCAGCGGAGCCTGCCACGCCAGGCTACCCGTCAACGGTAAGCGCTTTCCCTAGATCAAGGAAGCACGGCCTCCCAGCGGGCGATGAGGGTCTTGCCCCCGGCGGTCACCGTCACGTTCTCCCCTGCCTTGCCCAGGGCGGTACGCAGCGCCTTCGCCTCGTCTCCCCGATAGGTCTTGGTGCCGAAGTTGCCGCCGGACGCGGCCTCGATCGGGGTGGTGATGCCCTCGGGCCAGGTCGCCTGCCGGATGGGCCTGGTGCTCGGGTCCTCGTACATCGTCACCGTGACCGGCGCGGTGACATCGGGCGTGCCGGTGGCGCGGATCCGCGCGGTCAGTTTCGAGAGGCGCTCGGTCGCGGCGACGACGGGGGCGTCCTCCGCCGTCGGCGTCCCCTCCAGCCTGGTCTCGTGGGTCCTGCCTGCGGAGTCCACCACGGTGACGACCGCGAAGGGCTGGTCGGTGGCCCCTCCGGTACGGTCGAGCGTGCCCTCCCTCCCGGCCAGGGACTCGACCAGCCCGGCCCGCAGGTCACGCAACTCGGCCGCCGGGAGGGGGACGACGACCAGCTCTCCGTCACGCAGCGAGCCGGCCCGTCCGTCGGCGGTGACGCTCATGCTGTCGCCGCCCTCGCACGTCATCCCACCGCAGCTGACGTACCGAACGACGACGGCACCCGGCCGTTCCCCGGCCGGCGCGGTGGTCTCGACGGCGACGGTGGTGGTCCCCGAGCAGCCGACCATGAGGAGGAGCGGGACGACGGTCCGCAGAAAACGCATCACCTTCCGGAAACGGATCGCGGGCCAGAGCGGTTCACGCCCTACTGAGCGAGGGGTCCGGGGGCAGAAGTCGGCGGCGGAGACGATCATGATAGCTATCGCGGACAACGACCGATTACCGGGGTTGCAGAGGTCACGTACGTCTTCGGTGTCGAGCGGACCGGCCACTTCCCGGATGTCGGCCTGTCATATCGCGGTCAGGTGGCGTCCTGCTGTTCCAGCCACTTCACAATCGCTCGGTTCGTTTCTTCCGGCTTCTCCTGCTGGATCCAGTGACCGCAATCAAGGCTGACCACCTCCACGTTGGGCACGAACTCCGCCAGGTTCTCACCCCGTGCGACCAGATCCCTGTCGCCATAGATCATGAGTGCGGGCTGTCGGATGATCGGGTCCACGTCCGCCAGCAGGTGCCAGTTGCGGTCGAGGTTCCTGTACCAGTTGATGCCGCCCGTGAATCCCGATGATTCGAAGGCGGAGACGAGGACGGCCAGTTCGCCGTCGCTCATGATGGGCTCGCCGAGCGGTGTTTCCGCTCTGGCGAGATCGATCAGCGCCATGCCCGGCTGAGGCTCTCTGGGGGGCTCGTTCTTCCGGTAGATGTTGCGGAGGAACTGGAATGTGTTGTCTTCGAACACGGCGTCCGCGACGCCCGGCTGTCGATTGAAGTGGACGAAGTAGAAGTCGCCGCCGAGCATGTCCTCCATGGACTCGATCCAGGGCTTCTCTCCGCGCTCGGGGTAGGGCAGGCTCAGGTTGATCACCTTGTTCACACGGTCGGGGTGCAACAGGGTCAGTCCCCAGACGACGAACGCACCCCAGTCATGGCCGACGAAGACGGCGTCTTCGTATCCATAGTGGTCGAGGAGTGCGACGAGGTCACCCGACAGGTGTTCGATGTCGTAGTCCGTCACTTCGGCCGGGCGGGACGAGTTGCCGTAACCCCGCTGGTTCGGTGCGATGACGTGGTAGCCGGCAGCGGCGAGGACGGGCATCTGGTGCCGCCAGGAGAAGGCGTGCTCCGGCCAGCCGTGGCAGAGCACGATGGGTTTTCCCGCATTTTCTCGGCCCGCCTCGAAGACTTCGAGTTCCACACCGTTGACCGGAACAAGGGTGGGCTTGGGAAAATCGGTTGGATTGGGCATCGCGTTTCCTCTGTCTTTTCGGAGTGATCGGGCGACGAAGGTTCCCGGAGACGACGTCGGCGCACCCCTGACGGGCCGGGGGTGTTCGCCTGTGGTCGACCTCGTCGGTGAGGTGATGTCGCCATCCTGCCAACCGAAACCGGTCACCCCATGACCGGTTTTACGTGAAAGTGTTGTCGGCGTGCGAACCGACCGGCTGGTGGCCATCCTCCTCTTGCTGCAACGGCGCGAGCAGGTGACGGCGGCAGAGGTCGCCCGAGAACTGGAGGTCTCCGAGCGCACCGCCCGCCGCGACCTCGACGCCCTGGCCATGGCCGGGGTGCCGGTGTACTCCATGCAGGGCCGAAGCGGCGGCTGGCGCCTCGTGGGCGGCGCCCGCACCGACCTGTCCGGGTTGACCGCGAGTGAGGCCCGCGCCCTGTTCCTGGTTGCCAGCCCGGTCTCGACTGCGACGCCGGCCGTGAAAGCGGCTCTGCGCAAGCTCGTCCACGCCCTGCCGGAGCCCTTCCGGGTGCAGGCCGAGGCGGCGGCGTCGTCGTTGGTCATGGACCCGCAACGATGGGGGGCGAGCCGGGTCGAGCGCCGGCCACCTCGCTTCCTCGACGAACTCCAGGACGCGGTGATCCGCGGCGTCCAGGTGCGGCTCGGCTACGTCGACCGCGAAGGCACCGAAACCGAGAGAACCGTCCACCCGCTGGGCATCGTCGCCAAAGGGCCGACGTGGTACCTCGTCACCAACACCGACGCCGGTCGGCGGACGTTCCGGATCGATCGCGTGTCATCCGTCGAGCCGACCGACGATCCCGTGCACCGGCCAGAGGGGTTCGACCTTGCCGAGAGCTGGAGGGAGATCGCCGACGCAGTCGACCGAAGGCGAACCCCCCTCGAAATCCAGGCCGTGTGCACTCCCGAAGGGATCGGCAAGCTCCGAATGACGCTCGGGGACCGGCTTGAGGTTGGAGGTTCCACGGTCGACGGCCGCATCGAGGTCGTGATCCGCGGCTACAACGAGTACGCGCTCGCGGGCGAGCTCGCCGGACTGGTCGAATGGCTCGAAGTGACCGGCCCGCCTGGTGTGCGAGACCACCTCACCTTGATCGGCAACGCGCTCGTCGAGCGATACGGCCGAGACAGCCCCAGCGCCCCCCTGCTGAGTCTTTCACCGCAGCCGCGCAGTGATCTTGTGTCCGACCGGTCCACGCCGCGCTTCCGGCAGTACGACAGCCCAGCCCGTCCAGCGGCCCCCGGCGACGAACAGGGCGACGTCCTGACGGCCTCCGGCCAGGAGAGCCGGTGACGTGCGGGAGGGGTGACCCGGTGAAACCGTCAGGAACGGGCGGCCTCGGCGGTCGTCCTGGCCCAGCGGTAGTCGGCCTTGCCCGCCGGGGAGCGGACCATCTCGTCGACGAAGGCGAAGGTCCTGGGCACCTTGTAGCCGGAGATCTTCTCCCGGCAGTGGGCGTCGAGTTCCTCGGCCGTCGGCGCCGTGCCGGGACGCGGCTCGATCACCGCCGCGACGCGGGTGCCCCACCGCTCGTCCGGGATGCCGGTCACGACCGCGTCGAAGACCGCCGGGTGGCCCTTGAGCACCGCCTCGACCTCCTCGGGGAAGACCTTCTCCCCGCCGGTGTTGATGCACGCGGAGCCCCGGCCGAAGACCGCGATGGTGCCGTCCTCCTCGACCTTGGCCATGTCTCCGGTGAGCAGCCAGCGGACCCCGTCCTTGTCCGTCACGAAGGTGCGGGCCGTCTTGGCCTCGTCCTTGTAGTAGCCGGAGGCGATCCGGCCGCTCCTGGCCACGGTGCCCAGCTCGTCAGAGCCCGGCTTGACCGGTTCCAGCGACTCGTTGAGCACGGCGAGGCCGGCGTGCGGGTTCGCCTGGTAGCGCAGCCCGGACTCGGGGGAGGATCCGGGAACCGCCGAGGCGGTGTAGCCGGACTCGGTGGAGCCGAAGCTGTCGATGATCATCTTGCCGGGCAGCAGTTCCTCCAGCCGTTCGCGTACCGAACCGCTGAGGATCGCGCCGGTGGAGCTCAGCGCGAACAGCGAGGACAGGTCGTAGCCTCCGCCGGCGATCTCGTCGGCGAGCGGACGGGCCATCGCGTCCCCGGTGATGTTGAGCGTGAGGACCCTCTCCCGCTCGATCGTCCGCAGCACCTCGGCCGCGTCGAACCTGCGGACGTACGCGATCGTGCCGCCCATGCACCAGGTGATGAAGGTGCCCATCTGGGCGGCGCCGTGCATCAGCGGCGCCGCGGCCATCATGGTCATCTCGCCCGCGGCCGAGGCCGCCTCGATCACCTCGCCGGGGGTGGCGCGCGGCTCGCCGTAGGGGTTGCCGCCGCCGAAGGCGAAGAACAGGTCCTCGGTACGCCACATCACGCCCTTGGGCATGCCGGTCGTGCCGCCGGTGTAGATGATGTAGAGGTCGTCGCCTGAGCGTTCGGGGAATCCGCGCGTCTCCGGCTGCCCGGCGAGCGCCTCCTCGTACGGCACCGCGCCCTCGACCTGGGACGGCCCTCCCACGGCGATCAGGTGTCGCAGGGCGGGGGCGTCGGGGGCCGTCGCCGCCACCCGGGCGTCGAACTCCACGTCGAACAGCAGGGCGACGATGTCGGAGTCCCGGTAGAGATAGAGCAGTTCCGCCTCGACGTAGCGGTAGTTCACGTTGACCGGCACGGCGCGGATCTTGAGGGTGGCGAGCAGTCCGGCCACGTACTCGATGCCGTTGTAGAGGTGTATTCCGACGTGCTGCCCGGCGCGCACTCCCCTGCTCTCCAGGAAGTGGGCGAGCCGGTTGGCGTGCGCGTCCAGCTCGGCGTAGGTCACGCGGCGGTCGCCGCAGACGACGGCCGTGCGGTCCCCGATCGCGTCGGCGAGTCCTTCGAACAGATCCGCGTGGTTGAACTCCATTCGCACCCCTCCTGGGGGATCAGGGTTTGTCGCTGCCGACCATCCACATCGCGAAGAACTGCGCGCCGCCCCCGTAGGCGTGCCCGAGCGCCCGCCGGGCGCCGTCCACCTGGTGCTCCCTCGCCATCCCTCGCACCTGGAGCGCCGCCTCGGCGAACCGGATCAGCCCCGAGGCGCCGATCGGGTTGCTCGACAGCACACCGCCCGAGGCGTTCCACGGGATGTCGCCGTCCAGGGCGGTCGCTCCGGACTCGGTGAGCTTCCAGCCCTCCCCCTCGGCGGCGAAGCCGAGGTTCTCCAGCCACATCGGCTCGTACCAGGAGAAGGGCACGTACACCTCCGCCACGTCGATCTCCCTGCGCGGGTCCGTGATCCCGGCCTGCCGGTAGACGTCGGCCGCGCAGTCCTTGCCGCCCTGCGGGTTCACGGTGTCGCGACCGGCGCGGAAGATCGGCTCGGAGCGGGTCGCCGCGCCGAGCACCCAGGCGGGGGTGCTGTCGGTGAGCTTGTCCTGCGCGGCCAGCACCATCGCGCAGGCGCCGTCGGAGGACGGGCAGGTGTCGAGGTAGCGGATCGGCTCCCAGAGCATCGGGGTCGACTCGACCATCTCGCGGTCGATGCCGGGGATCCTCAGGTGGGCGTACGGGTTCTTCAGCGCGTTGCGCCGGTCCTTGACGGCCACCAGGTGGCCGATGTGCTCGGGGGCGCCGGAGCGACGGATGTACTCGCGGATGTGCGGGGCGAAGTAGCCTCCCGCGCCGACGACGAGCGAGGCGCTGAACGGCAGGTGGGTGGACAGGGCCCAGGTCGCGTTGGACTCCGACTGCTTCTCGAACGCCACCACCAGCACCCGGTCGTGCACGCCGCCCTGGATGAGCGAGGCGCCGACGAGCGCGGTGGACCCGCCGACCGAGCCCGCCGTGTGGACCCGCATCATCGGCTTGCCCGCGGCGCCCAGCGCGTCGGCGAGGTACGCCTCGGGCATCATCACGCCCTCGAACAGGTCGGGGGCCTTGCCGATGACGACCGCGTCGATGTCCTTCCAGGTCAGGCCCGCGTCCTGGAGCGCGCGCAGGGCCGCCTCGCGGACCAGCCCGGCGAGGGAGACGTCGCGTCGCTTGGTCGTGT
Source organism: Streptosporangium sp. NPDC049046 (assembly GCF_040649155.1). Taxonomy (NCBI): domain Bacteria; kingdom Bacillati; phylum Actinomycetota; class Actinomycetes; order Streptosporangiales; family Streptosporangiaceae; genus Streptosporangium; species Streptosporangium sp. NPDC049046. Next base: position 61,244 of record NZ_JBEZEZ010000031.1, read on the forward strand.
AGTGGGTCTGGCCGACACCGATGACCGCGCAGGGGTTACCCATGGTCGTTCACGCCTCCATCACGGTGACGAGGTTGTGCTGGAGACAGGGTCCGCTCGTGGCGTGCCCGAGGACGCGGCTCGCGGTGCCGTCCATGACCCGGGCGGCCGCCTCGCCGATCCTGATGAGGCCGGTGGCCATGACCGGGTTCGCGGCGAGGGGGCCGCCGCTCGGGTTGACGCGCGTGCCCTCACCGAGTTCCAGCGCCTCGCGCAGGATGAGCTCCTCGTGGCTGAACTGGACGTGCAGCTCGGCCACGTCGACGTCACCCTTGCCGGCCCCCGCCGCGCGTGCGGCGTCGGCGGCGGAGGCCGACCGGGCGAGGTCCCTCATGCCCAGGTAGTGCGGCTCGATGCGGTGGGCGATCCCCGTTATCCACGCGGGCCGCTCGCACAGCTCCCTGGCCAGCTCTCCGGCCGCCAGCACCACCGCGGCGGCGCCGTCGGTGATCGGGGCGACGTCGTACGGCCGCAGCGGCGCGACCTCCGCGTCCTCGCCCGAGGGGTCCGGCAGGTCGAGGGCGTAGGGGTTCGCCCTCCCGTCGGCCCGGCTGCGCCGCACGATCTCGTCGAGTTCGGCCCGTTTCGCCCCGGTGGCCGACGCCTGCAGCGCGGCGAAGGAGACCTGGTCCAGCCCGAGGGGAGCCAGGTAGTACGGGTCCAGCTGGAGCGTCATGATCTCCCGAAGGTCCCCCTGGGAGGACTTGCCGAAGCCGTAGACCAGGGCCGAGTCGACGTCGCCGTGCTGGAGCCTGACCCACGCCTCGTACAGCGCCCAGGCGGCGTCCATCTCGACGTGGCTCTCCGAGATCGGCGGCCAGGCGCCGAGCGCGTCGAGCGCGGAGACGAACGAGAACGGCGCGCCCGCCAGGTAGTCGCACGACCCCGAGCAGGTGAAGCCGAACCTGCGCAGCCCGGTCGCGGCCCTCACCTCCTCCAGCGGGGGCAGGATGAGTTCGGCCTCGCTCTGTCCCTCGTCGACGGCGCTGTGCCGGGTCTGCGCGAACGCGACGACCGCTATCTCCCGCATCTACAGCTCCACGTCCGGCTCGCCGGTGGGGGCGAACCACTTGATGTTCGACATGGACATCGTCCGCTCCTCCTGCGGCACCCAGACGGCCCGCACCCGCATGCCCTGGCGCACCTCGTGGGCCGCGATCCCGCCGACCAGGGCGATCATCGGGATGTCGGTGCCGTCGAGCTGGATGTACGCCGAGACGAACGGCACCTCGGGGGCCCGTGGGTCGGGCAGGTTGTTGATGGCGAAGGTGGTGATCGTGCCGGTGTCCGGGACGACCACCTCCTCGGTGATCGAGACCCCGCACTCGGGACAGGAGAGCCGGTAGGGCACGTAGACCTTGTGGCAGGTGCCGCACCGGCAGCCGATGAGGACGCCCTCTGCGACCCCCTCCAGGAAGCGGCGCAGCGCGAGCCCCGGCGTGACCGTGTACTCGGCGCGGACCTCGGAGACGATCCTGGTGACCTCGGGGACGAAGCTCTCGATGTCGGTGATGTGGCCGGTGCGCTCGGCCCGCCAGCGGGGGCGCACCCGCAGCCCCGGGCGCATCGCCCTGACATCTCCGGCGTCCACCGCGTGCACCAGCGAGGTGTCGGCGCCGTCCAGCCGGATCAGGGCCCAGGCGAACGGCCGGTCCAGCGGGTGGCCCTTCCTGGGGACGGTCACCCAGGCCCAGCTCTCCACGGTGCCCGCGGGGCCGACCTCGACGAACTCCTCGGTCACCGCGTCGCCGGTCTCGGGGTCGTACTCCAGCGGCGGCACCAGCGTGCGTCCCGCCGCCGTGCGGACCCCGAAGAGCCGCCCGTCGCGCAGTTCGGTGAGGAAGCGCCCGATCACCGGTCCCGTCGTGCGCGTGTATCCGCCGGGGAACTCCAGTACGTGCCGTGCCCGCAGCGGTGCCGGGGGGTCTTCGCTAGATGGCACGTTCGCGTCCCTTCCAGTACGGGTCACGCAGCTTGCGTTTGAGGAGCTTGCCGTTGGGCTCGCGGGGCATCTCCGTGACGAAGTCGACGGATCTCGGCCACTTCATCGTCGACAGGCGGCCCCTCAGCGACTCGACGAGCTCGGCGGCGAGCTCGGGCGAGGGTGCGACGCCGGGCGCGGGCTCGACCACGGCCTTGATCTGCTCGCCCCACTCCTCGTCGGGGATGCCGAACACGGCCACGTCCGCGACCTTGGGGTGGACCATCAGCTCGTTCTCGATCTCGGCGGGGTAGATGTTCGCCCCGCCGGAGATGATCATGTCGGCCTTGCGGTCGCAGAGGAAGAGGAAGCCGTCCTCGTCCAGGTAGCCGATGTCGCCGACGGTGAAGTGGTCGCGCAGCCGGTTGGCCTCGGTCTTCGCCGGGTCGCCCTTGTACTCGAAGCTGAGGCCCCGCATCTTCATGTAGACGGTTCCGGGGGTCCCCGCCGGCACGGGCTCCAGGTTCTCGTCCACGATGAGCAGCTCGCTGATCGGCCAGGCGGTGCCGACGGTGCCGGGACGGCTTCTCCAGTCCTGCGGGGTGGCGATGGTGCCGCCGCCCTCGGTGGCCGCGTAGTACTCGTAGACGCAGTCACCCCACCACTCCAGCATCGCCCACTTGACGGGGACCGGGCACGGGGCCGCGGCGTGGATCATCCACCGCAGGGAGGAGAGGTCGTACTTCGACCTCACGTCGGCGGGGAGGGCGAGCAGGCGCTTGAAGTGGGTGGGGACGAGGTGCGAGTTGGTGACGCGGTACCTCTCGCAGAGCCGGAGCGTCTCCTCGGCGTCCCATTTGTCCATGTAGACGAGCGTGTGCCCCATGTGCAGGGCCGTCCCCCCGAACTGGGTGACGGCGGTGTGGTAGTTCGGCGAGGTGACGAGGTGGACGTTCTCCTTGCCGGGGGTGATGCCGAACAGGGTGAGCAGGAACGTCATCAGCTCGGCGGCGTCGTCCGGGTCCATGCCGCTGAGCGGGCGCCGCACCCCCTTGGGCCTGCCGGTGGTTCCGGAGGTGTAGTGCATGGTGGCGCCCGCCGTACGGTCGGCGGGTGCGGTGTCGGGGCGCCCCTCGGTCAGCTCGGAGACGGGCCGCACGCCCTCCACCCGCCCGAACGCGAAGACCCGCTCGGGGGCGATGCCCGACTCGGCGGCGCCGCGCAGGCCCTCCTCGGCGTACCGCTCGTCGACGAAGAAGGCCCGGGCCTCGCTGTCGGCGACGATGTAGCCGATCTCGGGGCCGGTGAGGTGCCAGTTGATCGGCGTGTAGTACCAGCCGGCCTGCAGGGCGGCGAGATAGAGGACGAGCCCGTCGGAGCCGTTGGGCACGAGGCCGCAGATGCCGTCGCCCGCCTGGAGGCCGAGCTCTCTCAGGCCGTGGACGAGACGGTTGGCACGGGCGAGGAGGTCACCGGCGCGATGTTCCGCGCCGTCCGGGTCGACGGCGGCCACCCAGTCGGGGTCCGCCTGCGCCAGTCTCCAGAAACCGAGCGTACCCATCGGACATCCTTTCGCTGGAAAGGCCCCGGTACACCGAAGTGCATCACGTTCTCTTTATCGCGACAAGCCCTGGCGGAACGGGGTATATAGAACAAGAATCTGTTCTTGTGCGCATGGGCAGACTAACCTCGGGAGGTGCGCCTAGCAAGCGCTTGACCCAGCACAGGCCCCACTCTTTCCGCGTGGGATCGGCCCTCCTCGGAGACGTCCCTCCCGGCGTCGCCGAGACCCCGCTCCCACCCCCCGCACGGGAGCGAACGCCCCCTCACCGCGCGGGAGCGAACGGTCCCCGGGCGGCCACACCGCACGGGAGTCGGCACGCGTCCAGAATTTCCCCCACCAGGCACCTGGTTGAACCAACGGAGGTCGTCCCGTGGAACTCCTGCCGATCAGCACACCGCACTGCCGGATCGAGCGTGACGGTCACGTCGTGGTCGTCACCATGGACCGGCCGGAGGCGAGGAACGCGCTCTCCACCGACATGCTGGTCGGCCTGGCCGACGCCTGGGCGTACGTCTCCGAGGAGCCCGAGGTCCGCGTCGCCGTCCTCACCGGCGCGCACGGGACGTTCTGCGCGGGCGCCGACCTGAAGGCGATGGGCACCCCTTCGCAGGACGCCCGGGTCAGGGAGCGCGCCGCGGCCATCCCCGACTTCCACTGGAAGGGCCTGCTCCGCGACTCCGGCGCGCTGCCGACGAAACCGATCGTCTGCGCGGTCGAGGGATACGCCGTGGCCGGGGGCACCGAACTGCTCGTCGGCACCGACATGAGGGTGGTCGCCGAGTCCGCCACCCTCGGCCTGTTCGAGGCCCGCCGCGCCCTCTTCCCCATGGGCGGCTCCGCGATCCGCCTGCCCCGCCAGATCCCGTACGCCTTCGCGATGGACATCCTGCTCACCGGCCGCGCCGTCACCGCGCGGGAGGCACTGGCCATGGGCCTGGTCAACCGGGTCGTCCCCGACGGGGAGGCACTCACGACCGCCCTGGAGATCGCCGCCCGGATCGCCGAGTGCGGCCCCCTCGCCGTCCAGGCCATCCTCCGCACCTACCGCGAGACCCTGGGCCTGCCCGAGGCCGAGGCACTGAAGGTCTCCGACGCCGTCGGCTGGCCGGTCATCGGCTCGGCGGATGCCAAGGAGGGCTCCCGCGCCTTCCGCGAGAAGCGCCCACCCTCCTACCGGGGCGAATGACCCGGGTGCCGTCCACGCTCCAAGCCCTCGTCCACGCGTGGACCAGCGCGTCCCCTGCCCGCCCCAGCCGGCACACCACCTACCCAAATCAACCTGACGAAGTACTCTGGCCACGTTCCGCTCCAATGGGGACGCCTGACAAGAACACCGATGGCCGGCAGCGGTCCTGGAGGCTTTGTGGCATACGACGTGGCGGCTGTACGGGCGCACTTTCCCGCGTTGGACGAGGGTGCGGCGCACTTCGACGGGCCCGGGGGGTCGCAGGTGCCCGAGCCGGTCGCGGAGGCCGTGGCCGGTGCGCTGCGGGCCGCCGTCTCCAACCGGGGGGCCGAGACCGCCGCCGAGCGGCGCGCCGACGGGATCGTGGCCGAGGCGCGCCAGGCGATGGCCGACCTGCTCGGTGCCACCCCGGGCGGCGTCGTGTTCGGCCGGAGCATGACCCAGCTCACCTACGACATGGCCCGCGCGCTCGCCAAGGAGTGGGGACCCGGTGACGAGGTCGTGGTCACCACCCTGGACCACGACGCGAACATCCGGCCCTGGGTGCATGCCGCCGAGGCGCGCGGGGTCACGGTACGCCGGGCCGACTTCGACCCGGAAAGCGGCGAGCTGAGCGTCGACACGATCGCCCACCTGCTCGGCGGGCGCACCCGGCTGGTGGCCGTCACGGCCGCGTCGAACCTGCTGGGCAGCCGTCCGGACATTTCGGCGATCGCCGAACGGGTGCACGCGGCCGGGGCGCTGCTCTACGTCGACGGCGTGCACCTGACGCCGCACAGCCTGGTCGACGTCGGACGGCTGGGCGCCGACTTCTACGCCTGCTCGCCGTACAAGTTTCTCGGCCCGCACCTGGGCGTGCTCGCCGCCGACCCCGGCCTGCTGGAGAGCGTCCACCCCGACAAGCTGCTCCCCGCCACCGACGCGGTGCCCGAACGCTTCGAGCTGGGCACGCTGCCCTACGAGCTGCTCGCCGGCACGACGGCGGCGGTCGACTTCCTCGCCGGGCTCGTACCGGGTGAGGGGACCAGGCGCGAACGCCTGGAAGGCTCGATGGCCGCGCTGGAGGAGCACGAGAGGATCCTGCTCGAACGGCTCGACGCAGGGCTGGCCGAGATCGCCGGAGTGACCTTCTACGGCGCGGCGTCGCGCGCCCGCACCCCCACGACCCTGTTCTCCGTCGACCACGTCAGGTCCGCCGACGCCTACCGCTTCCTGGCCGAACGCGGCGTCAACGCCCCCGCGGGCAGCTTCTACGCGCTGGAGTGCTCCCGCCGCCTGGGCCTCGGCGACACCGGCGCCATCCGGGCCGGAATCGCGCCGTACACCGACGAGTCCGACGTGGACAGGCTCCTCAAGGGTGTCCAGGAGCTGGCCGGGGAGGCGGTACGGCCCGAACCGGCGTGAACGGCACCGCCACGGGCGGAGCCCGGTTCCCGGACGAACGGCGGGAAGGACGAGGGCGTCGCGGTGCGCTCACGGCCCGGCGGGTGGCCCCATGCACAGGGCAGGCCGCCCCGCGCGGAGAGCGGGACGGCCTGCTGAGCGGATGAGGTCAGGAGACGGGTTCGATCCATATGTTGCGGAAGCGGGGGTTCTCGCCGGCGTCGCCGTGGTCCTGAAGGCGGATCCCGCCCGAGGCCACGCTCTCCGGGATGTGGTCGCCCGTGCCGCCGTCGACGGCCACGTCGTCGTGCACCACCACGCCGTTCCAGACGACCGTGACCCGCGCGTTGTCGGTCTTCACTCCCGCGCTGGTATACCGGGCCGCGCGGAAGGTGATGTCGTAGGTCTGCCACGTTCCCGAGGCGGTGGCCATGTTGCGGTCGGGCGCGCGCTTGTTGTAGATCGCGCCCGCCTCGTTGGCGGCCGGCGTGGTGTCACCGTACGACTCCAGGACCTGGATCTCGTAGCGTTCCTGGAGGAAGATGCCGCTGTTGCCCCGCTGCTGGCCGGTCACGTCCGGCGGGTAGTCCGGCTCGTACCACTCGGCGTGGAGCTTGAAGTCGCCGAACGTCCGCCGGGTGCGGATGTCGCCGCCGTAGGACTCCACGGAGCCGTTCGCGATCGGCCAGGTCGCCGTCCCGCCGGCCCGTTTCTCCCACGCCGCCAGACTGGACCCGTCGAACAGCGTGATCCGCTCCGCCTTCGACACGGTGATGTGGTCGAGGTTGACGTTGCCCGTGTCGCCGGAGTCGTACCTGTAGGCGATCGTGTTCGTGCCCCGGTTCAGGTTGAGCGGCTCCGTCTGGACGGCCCAGGCGTCCCAGCCGCCGGTGGCGGCCAGCCGCACCTGCCTGACCTTGGTCCCGTTGACGTACACGCTCAACGACCTGCCGACGTCGGCCGCGTAGCGGAGCCCCACGTTGTGCGTGCCGGTCGTGTCCGACCACACGGAGAACGACGTGCTCGCGCCCTGGTTCCAGTAGCCGTCGACGAAGCCCTTGTAGGTGTAGCCCTGGTGGTTCTGGTTCGCCTTCGCGCCACCGGCCAGCGTGGCGTTCTCCGCCTCGAACACCCGCTGCGCGGCCACGGTGATGGAGTCCAGGTTGACGTGGCCCACGTCACCGCTGTCGAACCTGTAGGCGATGAGGTTGGCGCCCTCCTTCAACGCGAGCGGTTCGACCCGGGTGGCCCACAGGTCCCAGGTCTCCGTGGTGGGCAGCGGCACCTGCCTGACCTTGGTCCCGTTGACGTACACGCTCAGGGACTTGGTGCCGGGCGCGGGGTTCGGGCCGTTGGAGTAGCGCAGGCCGACGTGGTACGTGCCCTCCCTGGCCGCGTGCACGGCGAACTGCGTGGCCGCTCCCACGCTCTGGTAACCGTCGACGAAGCCGCTTCCCGAGTAGCTCAGATGATCGGTGTTCAGCTTCGCGCCGCCGCTGTGCGAGGCGCTCTCCGCCTCGTACACGGTGTCCGTCTCCGGACCGTCGACCATCGAGTTGAGCGTGTACCAGGCCTCGGTGCTCCACAGCGGCTGCCCCGACGCCGAACTGAACGGGCGCGGCGACCGCAGGTGCACCACGCGCCCCGGCTTGAGACCGGCGATCTTCAGCGTGACCTTCTTACCGCTGGGGTTCAGGTCCGCGGAGGTGACGGTCAGCGGCTCCTCGTCCACCTTGGGGCCACCGTAGGTGGAGGCCGCGGCGTACCGCCACTGGGTGGCCTGGTACCTCGCCGCCAGCGACGCGGCGGTCTCGGCCGACAGCGGCTGGGTGTACTGCAGCTCGAAGCCGCCCTCGATCGCGCGCATCTTCAGGATGTCGAAGGTCTTGTCATCGCCGGGGGTCAGCTTCTGCAGTCCGTAGGTGAGTTTGCCCGGCTGGCCCCAGTTTCCGCCGGCGCCGAGACCTCCGGCGTAGACGGCGCCGTCGGGCCCCAGGCTGATCCGGTTGACCCCCGCCTCAAGGCCCTGGGTGAAGCGGAAGACCGCGCCCTGGTACTCGCCGTTGACCTTCTCCAGGTAGCCGCGCTGGATCCCGCCGTAGGTGACGTCGCCGAACAGCATCTGCCCCGCGTACCTGCCCTGCTTCATGAGCAGTGGCGTGCTGGGGGAATTGGCGATCTCGTTGTGCGGCAGCCAGAGCACGGGCGCGCTCACCACGTTGTCGTCGAACCGGCCGTCGGGGTTGGTGTAGTGGTTGAAGAACCGGTCCTTCTTGACGTGCACCAGTTTCGAGGCGGGCAGCCAGCCGCCCTGGTTGTCCATGACGAACAGGTCGTCGTTCGGGCCCCAGCCGAGCCCGTTGGGCGTGCGCAGGCCGCCGGCGACGTACTCGACCTTGCCGGTGGCCTTGTCGACCTTGATGGTCGTGCCCCTGTCCGGCGCCGGTTGCGGGTCGGTGGTGGCACCGCCGTAGTTGATGGCGACGGAGAGGTTGATGTAGAAGTGGCCGTCACGGTAGAGCAGCCCGAACGCGAACTCGTGGAAGTTGCCGCCGAACGGCCAGGTCGCCACGGTCCTGAGGTTGTCGGCGACCTCGTCGCCGTCGGTGTCGTTCAGCTCCACCAGCCGGGACTTCTCCGAGACGTAGAGCTTGCCGTCCACGTACTTGATCCCCATGGGCTCCTGGAGCCCACCGGCGATCTTCTTGGTGGTCACCTGCGCGGGTGAGGTCTTGCCCGTGACGTTGTCGAGCAGGTAGACCTCGCCGAGCTTGGTTTCCGAGCCGCCCCACGTGGCGACCGCCAACCGGCCGTCGGGCAGCCAGTCCATCGCGGTCACCTGCGGCTGGAAACCCTCCGGTCGCAGGTCGGTGAGCGTGAAGTCGGGGTGTACCGACTCCAGCGGCAGCCCGTCGCCCGGAGAGTCGGCGCCGCTCTCGCACTCCTTGCGCCCGGGGGCGGTGACCCGCACCACGTCCGCGTCCGTGCTCAGCACCGAGTTCGGCACGAGGGCGAACCCCGAGGATCCCGGTGGTTTCCACTCCAGCTTGAGCTGCTGGCCGTACAGGTGCTCGAAGTGGTCGACGCGCAACGCGTGGTAACCGGTGGTCAGGGTGATCGTGCCGTCCACGGCGATCGGCCCGTGCCGCCCGTCGTTGGTGATCACGACGGTGTCGTCGATGCGCAGCCGAGAGCCGTCGTCACTGGTGAGCCGGAACTCGTAGGTGCCCGCGGTGGCGATGGAGATGTTGCCGATCGCCTCGGTGACGAACATGTCGGTCAGGCCGAAGTCGGCGTCGGAGCTCCAGTCGATCGTGGGCATCAGCTTGTCCACGTTGGGTGTCTGACCGGGCTTGAGCGTGCAGAGCTTGGACAGTTCGACCTGGACGTCGTAGGTGCGCAGGGTGACGCCCGGCACCTGTGGCGGCACTGCCACGTGTGCTTGAGCGGGTACGGCGAGCCATGAGAGCGCGGTGAGCAGTAAGACGGATAACAGGAGGGATTTCCGCATGACCGTTCCATCTCGGTGAGGAGGCCGCTTTTCGGCGCGGCGTGGGGGGATGCGGCACCGCCGGTGTGACTGATCGGATGGCGGATGCCGGACCTGATTCGCTGTGACGGGGAGGAGTTAATGCCGCTCTGGCCGTAATCTAAAGCAAGATTTTCCACTTGCCCATACGTATATGCCGAAAACCAGCAAAAGTCATACCTATCACGACAAAAGAAGAGGACGTCGCGCTCCGGCGCGACCGCACCACCGATCACCGACCGCGCTTCGGAGCCGCCCCTCTAGCCCGGGACCGGGCCGCCGAAGAGGCCGCCGATGACGCAGACCCGGGTGTCGGCGGACAGGACCTCCATCCGTACCGAGGTGCCGGGGGCGGTGAAGGGGATGTGGATCCTGCCGGTTCCCTGTTCGAGGACGATCTCGACCTCCTGCTCCCCCACCTGCACGTAGGCCGCCGTCCTGGCGGTGGAGCGGTAGTCGAGGCCGAGGACGACCATGCCGCCCTTGTGCGCGAGGGGGATCGAGATCGTGCCGCCCAGCTGGGGGAAGCAGCCGCCGGGAGCGGCGACGTAGGGGCCGGTGAGGCGGACCGGGACGAGGCGGCGCCCGGTGGGGTCGAGCACGAGCGGGGCGACGGCGGGCCGGGGGTTGCGCATGAGGGCAGCGAGTTCGGGCGGGGCGAGCGGGCTGAGGGTGAGGTGGCTGAGCCCTTCGTCCCCGTACCCGAAGCCGAACTGGTCGTAGGGCGTCTGCTGGGGATAGATGTCACTGCCCGGCGGGGCGGAGGCGAGCGTGGCCCGCACCGAGGCGAGGTAGGAGCGGATCTCGGCCCGCCCCGGCTCCGTCCCCATCACGTATCTGTGCGCGGAGTAGACGGAGAAGGCGGCGACCGTCATCGCCAGCAACGCGCAGCCGGTCCCGGCGACGCGGGCCGGGATCCGCCAGCGGTACGGGCGCGCCTCGCCCAGCAGCGGGAGCATCGCCAGCCCCAGACAGAGGGCGATCACCGGGGTCACGTCCGCGAGGTAGCGGGCCTCCTCGCCCAGGGCCCGGTCCAGGGAGCGTCCGGCCAGGATCGGCACCATGAGGAGGGGCGGATAGAGGCAGAGGATCAGCCACGCCTTCCACGCTCCCCGCCTGAGGAGCAGGGTGACGGCGACGACCACCCCGATGAGCGCCCAGGCCGCGCCGACCATCGCCTGCGGCGGCACCGCGTAGAACTTGTACCACCAGGGCCCGGGTCCCCCGGCCGCGAGCACCGGGAGGGTGACGCCCAGCATCCGCGCCATGGCCCGGCCGGCCACCTCGGAGGAGGGCGCCCCGATCTCCTGGCCGTGCAGGCGGTCGAGCTGCAGGAGGAACAGGATCGAGTAGGCACCCGCCATGACCGCGTACGCGCCGAACACCGTCGCCAGGGAACGCAGGCGCTCACGGACGGGGAAGTACAGGACGGTGACCAGGACGAGCAGCAGGGGGATGGCGAAGACGGCCTTGAGGTGGAAGGAGCCGAGCCCGAACAGGAACCACAGCCCGGTCACGACCGCGTCCACGCCGCGCCCGGAGCGCAGGAACGTCACGTGCGAGGCGACCGCCATCGCGATGGCGATCTGCAGCGGCAGGGCCTGGACCGCCGCCGCCCACCAGTAGAAGGCGGGCAGGGCGAGCGGTGTGAACAGGTAGAGGGACAGCGGCACCAGGATCATCCAGCGGGCACCGAACAGCACGCGCAGCATGCGGTACACGGCGAGCGAGGCGGCGAGCTGGAAGAGCAGCAGTGCCGCCGCGGTCACCGTCCAGTCGTACGCGCCGAGCGAGGTGACGACCGTGTTGGCGATCATCCCGACCGGCATCACGTGCGCGGAGTAGACGCCGAAGAGGTAGTCGAGCCCGAAGGGTTCGGCCGCGGCCCTGCCCACCATGTTGAGGTCGTCGCCGAAGAAGCCGCCCCGGTGCAGGATCACGGCCCGCCAGGCGAGCTGGACCACGATGAGGACGAGCGCGGCGCCGAGCACCCGCCGTCCCCCGGGAAAGGACCGCGAAGGTCCTGTCGGGGGATCGGTGACATCGTCAGTGACACCATCGGTGACCTGCGGGGACGCCATCATTCTCCAAACTCATCGGCTCTGATGAGTTCTTAGCCCATTCCTTCGGACATGAGCTACCTACTCACCGGTAATGCGACCCAATCGTTCCATTGCCTCGACGTACTGCTCGATCATGCCGAAGACGACGTCCCTGGTGGACCTGACCTGGTTCATCGCGCCGATGATCTGCCCGGCCGGGAAGGTCGCCAGCTCGGTCGCGTCGGAACGGCCGATCCTGCGGAGCGCGTCGGAGATCAGCATGAACTGCAGCGGCATGGGGAGCGTGCCGGGCGACTCCTGGGACTCCCAGGCGTCGGTCCACTCGTTCCTGAGCAGCCGGGCGGGCTTGCCGGTCCACGACCGCGAGCGCACGGTGTCGCGCGAGGTCGCCCCCAGGATGCGGCGCTTGACCACCTCGGAGGTGTCGGCCTCCTCCACGGCGAGCCAGATCGATCCCGTCCACACGCCCTCGGCGCCGAGCGCGAGCCCGGCCGCCATCTGGCGGCCGTCGCCGATGCCGCCCGCGGCCAGTACGGGGACGTCGACGGCGTCCACGACCTGCGGGATGAGGACCATCGTGGAGATCTCCCCGGTGTGCCCGCCCGCCTCGGTGCCCTGGGCGACGACGATGTCCACCCCGACCTCGACCTGTTTGATCGCGTGCCGCGGGGTGGAGGCGAGCGCGGCGACCTTCACCCCCTTGGCGTGCGCCTGGTCGACCACGTCGGCGGGGGGCGGGCCCAGCGCGTTGGCGAGCAGTGCGATCGGGTGCCGCAGGGCCACCTCGACCTGCGGGCGCGCGGTGGCGTCGGTCCAGCCGAGCAGCACCTTGCCCGCGTCCGCGTCGGCCGAGAGCGGCGGCACGCCGTGGGAGGCGAGCAGGCCGTCGACGAAGTCCCGGTGGCCCTGGGGGATCATCCCCTGGAGCCGTCCCACGAGGTCCTCGGGCGAGTCGACGCCGAGGTCGGAGCCCGCGTACGAGGCGGGCATGACCACGTCGACGCCGTACGGTTTGCCGTCGACGTGGTCGTCGATCCACTTGAGCTCCATCTCGAGCTCCTCGGGGGTGAAGTAGAGGGCGCCGAGCACGCCCATCCCCCCCGCGCGACTGACCTCGGCGACGACGTCACGGCAGTGGCTGAACGCGAAGATCGGAAATTCAATCCCGAGCATGTCGGTAACACGTGTCCGCATGCTGCGACTGTACGACCGCGTCAAACTAACTGCAACGCGTTCTAGTAGAGAACCTTTCTTTCGACCGAAAACCTAAGCTACTCGTGAGTAATGAAGCAGGGAAAACGATGGAACGCGTTCCAGCGGTGCGTCCGGGAACGAGGGTTCACGAGGTTCACGGCGAACGGAAAAGGAGGCCGCGGGCGCGCGCCCGCGGCCTCCCTCCACACCTTCCCCGTCGAGGGCCCGGCGCCCCCGGTCTCTCACATGTCCCTGCGGCGCCTCACGAGCAGGACGCCGGTGACGACCAGGGCGAGGCCGATCACCAGGAGCACCAGCGGGATCATGGTCTTGAGCAGCGTGATGCTGTTCCTGCTGTCGAGCGCGTTCTTGACCAGGTCGTCCACGGTGTTCTGGGTCATCTTCACGTCGGCGGCGAAGGCGAGCGAGCGCTCGACGCCGTCCGAGGTCTTGAGCACGTCGTGGCGCTGCTGTTCCTGCCGCACCGGCGAGCCGGTGGCCGGCTCGATCCAGAAGGTGTTCACGCCGTCGTAGACGCGGTCCGCCTGCACGTCGCCGGGATCGTCCATGCCGAGGATGGAGGCCGGGACGGTGACGGTGTCGATCTTGGTCGGCGGGACGGTCTGCTCGAACCGGTATACCGAGAGCCCTCCGACCTGCTCCTCACCGACGAACTTGGCGTCGAACGCCTTGCCGGTGATCGCGTTGAACACGCTGTACGTCTTCTTCTCGACGTCGAAGGGCCACTTGTAGATCTGCCCCTGGAGTTGCACGGGGGTCTTGTCGACGTTGACGTTGCAGCAGTTCACGCCCTCGCCCGTGTACTTGTTGAACGCGCTGCGACGCTCGCTGAACGAGATGAGGGGGTTCTGGTTGGTGACGTCGTTGACCGCCGTGGCCTCCTCCCAGACGACCCGGTCGCCTTCGGCCGCGGTAACGTCCCCCCTGGTGGTGACGGTAATGTCAAGGTTGCCCTTCACCACCTTCAGGTCCCCGGGGCTGAAGTACTGGGCGTCGACGGCCTCCAGCTTGCTGATGCCGTACTGGTCGGCGGGGGCGGCGATGAGACCGGTCGCCACCTGGAACCGCACGAGCGGTGCCAGAACGATGAGAAACGCCCCGAGTCCGATGAATATCAAACCGATGACGCGACGCATCGCTCCTCCTGGGGCCGCCCGCTACACATATATCCCGCTCACCCTATAACAAGTTCCATTTCGCGATATGTTAGTGCTGGCAAACATCCACAGTCACCAGGGATGCCGAAAAGTGACCGAAACAGGTTCTATGCCGGTTCACCAGGGGTCCACCGGCAGGGACGTGCGGGATCTTCCCGCGGTCGGCGGGCATCTCGACGCGATGGACGGCGTCCGCGCGGTCGCCTCCTTCGGTGTCCTTCTCTACCACGTGGCGAGCACGACGGGCGCCTCCCTCAGGGAGGGCTTCCTGCCCGCCCTGCTCTCCAGGGGCGACATCGGGGTGCCGATCTTCTTCCTGCTGTCGGGCTTCCTCCTCTACCGGCCCTGGGCCGGCGAGGTCGTGCGGGGTGAGGCGCCCCCCGGCGCCGGCGGCTACCTGTGGAAGCGCGCGCTGCGCATCCTGCCCGCGTACTGGCTCGTGGTCGCCGTCGCGCTGCCGCTGTGGTCGTGGCCGCAGGCGGCCGAACCCGTCAACTGGCTGCCCTTCCTGCTGCTGGTGCAGAACTACGTGCCGGAGCCGTGGTGGGCCGGCGCGAGCCCGCCGGGGCTCGGGCAGATGTGGAGCCTCTCGGTCGAGATGACCTTCTATCTCGCCCTCCCGCTCCTCGCCGTCGCGCTGCGCGCCCTCGCGCGGCGCGGCGCGGACCCCGCGGCCAGGGCCAAGCGGCTGCTCGTCGGCATCGGCGCCCTCGCCCTGGTCTCCCCCCTCTGGGCGGTCTTCAGCCACATCCCCGCGCACCGCCCCGAACTCGGGCTCTGGCTCCCCCGGTCGATGCTCTACTTCGCGACGGGCATGGCCCTCGCCGTCGTCTCGTTCTGGGCGCACGCCGAGACCGACCCCGACGCCCCGGTGCGGCGGCTCACCAGGGGGGTGCGCGAGTCGTGGGTGACCTGCTGGATCATCGCCGCTTTCGTCTACGCCGTCGCGGCCAGCCCCATCGCGGGAGGCCGCCTCTTCGAGGTCCAGGACCTGTGGACGGACATCTTCGAGATGACCCTCTACACGGTCTTCGTCCTCGCCCTGCTCTCTCCCGTGGCCCTGCAGACCTCCGAACCCTCGCCGCTGCGCTCGCTGCTCGGCAACCGGGTGATGCGCTATCTCGGCCGCATCTCCTACGGCGTCTTCCTGTGGCAGTTCGTGGTGATCGTGGGCTGGTACGAGCTGACCGGGCAGCAGAGCTTCAGCGGCGATCTGCTCACGACGCTGGTGGTGTGCACCGCGTTCACCGTCCTGCTCGCCGACCTCAGCCATCGGCTGATCGAGGCTCCGGCGCTGCGGCTCCGGCGCCGGGAGCGGGGGCGGGGGCGGCGGAGGCGCGACTCTGCAGGCGCAAACCCGCGAACAGCAGCAGCACGCCGAGCACGGCGCACGACAGCGGGATCACCCGATTGACGAGCATCGCCCAGCGAAGGAACTGCCGCGCCTCCCCCGCGTTCCACCGCTCGTCCCCGGTGCTGGTGCGCATGTCGGCGGCGAGCGCGACCAGCCGTCCCGCGCCGTCGTCGGTGCGCAGGGTCTTGACCAGGTTCTCCCTGATCCCGATCACCATCCCGCTCTCCGGTTCCACCCAGAAGGTACGGGTTCCTTCGAGGTAGGCGTTGACGGGGAACGTCTCCCTGCCGCCCAGCCCGAGGACCGTCCCCGGCAGTTCCATCGCCCGCTGGACGAGCCGCTCGTTGACCAGACGCTGCGCGTAGCGGTTGACCCGGACGCCGTACAGGGTCTCGATCCCCTCGAAGCGGGCGGCCACCGGACGCCGGACGAGCGGGTCGTAGACCTGGTAGGCGACCGGCCCGGCTCCGAAGGGCCAGCGGAACACCAGCCCGCGCGGGGCGGGGTTGCCGTTCTCGTCGACGTAGTTCTCGCAGCAGTTGACCGCCTGCCCCGTACGGCGGTCGAACGCGGCCCGCCGCTCGTGGTAGTCGATGCGCCGCCCGTCGCGGGTGGCGAGGGAGACGAACTCCGTCCACACCGCGACGTCCGGCGTGGACCTGACCGTGTCCCCGTATCTGGCCACGGCCGTCTCCAGCGGGACGCCCCGGTGCGTGCGCAGGGTGGCGGTGTCGAAGTAGGAGCCGGACTCGGTGGTCAGCTTGGTGATCCGGTCCTGCTCCGCGGGCAGTACCAGGCCGCTGGGATAGATGTAGAGGCGCACCAGCGCGGCCAGCGTGATCAGGAAGGCACCGGCGACCAGGACGAGCACACCGCGCGGTCTCCGGCCGATCATCGTCGCTCCACGGGTTGGAGGGGATCGTCCTTCTCCCACGCCCGTAGCCAACGGCGGGGCGACCTCGACACGCGCGCCGCGGCGAACAACAGGCCCACGGCGACCAGGGAGAGATACTGCGCTCCCGCCGCTCCCGCCGCTCCGCCGTAGCCGAGCGCGAGACCGGCCGCGCCGAGCGCCGCCACCACCGGGAACGGCGTGAACAGCACCCGGCCGATCCTGTACAGCCGACCGCCCGCGCTGTGCTCGGCCCCCGCGATGCCTCGCAGCCACAGGGCGAGTGCCGCCACCAGACCGGCCAGGGCGGCACCGGCCCACCCCTCGGCCACCAGGCCCAGCACGAGGGCCGGCGGCCACAGCCAGGCCGCCCGCAGCACCGCGGGCGGCGACGCGGGAAGCTCGCGGAGCGGGCGGCGGGGGCGGACCAGGGCGAGCGCGACGACCAGCGCGACCAGCACCCATCCCACGACCAGCGACATCCGATACAGGCCGTCGGGGGCGTACGTCATCACCACGGTCCCGCTCCCGGGGGGCAGCAGCCACGCCTGCCGCCACCCGTCCAGCCTCGCCGGTTCCAGCACGCGTCCGTCGAACGACGCCTGCCAGCCCTTGTTGAAGTTCTCGCCGAGCGCCAGGTAGGAGGGCTCCGTCGTGGAGACCCTCACCCGGCGCTCCCCCGCCTCCCAGCTCTCCACGGTCGCGGGCCGCAGGATCACCTCCGGCGCCGCGACGTTCCCGGCGCTCCCCGCGTTCCCGGTGCTCTCGGTGCTCCCGGCACCGCTTCTGTTCGGGCTTTTTGGGCTCTTCGGGCTCTCTGCGGCATTCTTGGCGTCGTTCGCGGCACCGTCGCCGCTCCCCTCACCTTCCGCGTCGGCGGCGCGCAGGACCATCGAGTCCACCCGGAAGCCCTGGAGCGCGGCGGCGCGCACCCGCAGCGTGCCGTCCCGCGTCTCCACCGCCTCACAGGCCCGGTAGCCGACCGGACGGCCGTTGAGCAGGTCGCCCAGGGTCCCGCTGTGGATCTCGGTGGGCGTCGCGACCCCGTTCACGGTGAGCGTCGGGCCGAGCCCGCAGGGCATCCTCACCGGCTGCGTGTCCGGGGTGGGCAGCGGCTCGACCCCCGGGATCGCCACCCCGAGCACCTCCATCCGCCAGGAGCCGAGGGCGGCGAAGGTGAGCTTCACCCGGCTCGCCCTCATCGGCGCGAAGTGGATCCACCCGTCCTTCGAGGCCCAGGCGTACCGGACGCCGTCGTCGGTCGTGACGGTGACCCGGACCGGCGGAGCGCCCAGCCTGGTGTCGGGGAAGTCGACGCGCAGCCGGGACAGGTTCACCTCCCTGCCCAGCTCGAAGGAGAGCGAGGGCTCCAGGTCCTTGTCCCCGGCGTACCAGATGGTCCTGCGGTCGTCGTCGAAGGCCGCGTAGGCGCCGGTGGCCGGGATGTCGCTCGCGGTGGAGGAGGCGGTGACGCGGGGGAAGCTCCCCTCCGGCATCAGCACGGTCTCGGCCACCCGCCGGTCGGTGAGCACGGCCCTGCCCTCCAGCGTCTGCCTTCCCTCGGCGACGGGGACCAACCTGTCGAAGGCGTAACCGTCCTCGCCCACGAAGCGCAGCCTGTCCGCGCAGGTCCAGGCGTAGGAGCCGAGCATGCAGCCGGGGGCGGTGTCCGTCCGGCTGGTCACGACCGTCTGCCCGGGCGAAGCGGGGTCGGCCGAGGAGGCGGACGAGGAGACAGGCGGCACCACGAGCGTGCGCTCCGCGCGGACCCCGGGAATGGACAGCTCGGTGATGCCGACCCGGGGGTTGGGGTCACGCAGGACGCCGGTGACCCGGATCCGGATCCGGGACGTCTCGCCCTGCGGAACGTTCAGCCGCTCCCACAGCGAGGTGAGGCCGAGCCGGGTGCGCACCCTGCCGGTGTCGGTCTCGACCATGACCTCGGAGACCGTCACCGTCTCCTCCGAGCGTTCGAAGACCGCCTGGATGAAGGGCACCGAGGTCGGTTTGGCGAGCTGTACCTCCAGCCACTGCTCGGTGGCGGGCTTCCAGCCGGTGGAGCGCCAGCCGGTGCGCAGGTCGAAGTCCACCGCCGCGTACGGCTGCTGCCCGCTGTCGCGGGTTCCCGGGGTCACCCCGAGCCCGGACTGCGAGGAGGAGGCGGTCACCCCCTTGATCCCGATGAAGGCCGCGACGGTGCCGGGATCGGACCAGCCGGGGTCGGTGAGGTCGTAGGCGGGCCCGTACCCCTTGTAGGGCTCGTCCGGCGTCATCGTCTCGCCGTACGGCCTGCGCAGGTCGCTCACCACCAGCTCGCGCCGCCGCATGGTGTCGGTGAGCACCGTGTCGGCGGCGGGGATCGCGTCCGCTCCGGGGTCGTCGCCGAGGATCACCGGCCGGTCGTCTTCGAGGACCCCCTCCTCGGCCATGGTGAGCAGTGCCTCGGGACCGCCGGAGACCCGCAGCGGCCGCTGCGCCGCGACCGTGCCGACGACGGGACGCGCCCCGGTGACCTCGTAGATCTCCAGGGACGCGTACGGCTGGTCGAGCCAGCTCGCGCCGGTCTGGGAGTCCTCGAAGCCGACCGTGGGCCCGAAGCCGCGCACCCGGGTCAGGCCGGGAGAGCGGTCCAGCGCCTCGTGCACCCGGGCGGGCCACGCGTCACCGAAGGCGACCCTGTCGAGGTCGTTTCGGATCAGCAGGTAGCGCACCCCCATCCGGCGCAGCGTCCGGGTGAGCCCTTCCGATCCCTGCCCGTTGGCGAAGCGGTCGTCGATCGCCTTGACGAGCCGGTTGGAGCCGGCCGTGCCCCACGGCACGATCGTGTTGCTCACCCAGCGGGCCTTCCTCAGCAGCGGCTGGAACGGCTCGTCGAGCGGACGCCCCCAGGTGTACTCGCCTCGCCGGGCTCCGGGCAGGACCAGCACGGTGCCCTCCTCGGCCCGGTCGTCCAGCCAGGAGGCCGCCTGCCGCCAGTGCTCGGGGACGTCGGCGAAGGCGCCGCTCGGGGCGATGCCCGCGGTGGCGACGGGGACGAGGGTGAGCCCGACCAGCCCGGCCCCCACCACCACGGCGGGGAGGCGGACGGCGGGCCTGCGCGCTCCCACGTAGGAGACGAACGCGGCGAGTCCGAGCACCAGCGGCAGCCGTACGAGCGCGTTGAACTTGTGCAGGTTGCGGAACGGCGCGAGCGGGCCGTCCAGCAGCGCCCTGAGGGGTTCGGCGAGCGGCCCGGCGTGGCCCGCGACGAGGACGGCGACACCCACGAGCGCGGTCAGGATCAGGAAGGTCCGCTCGGGCGTGCGCGCGAGGGTGAGCCCGGCCAGTCCCAGCCCGGCGACGAGCGCGGTGACCAGCACGAGCCAGGGCACGGTGGCGTGCTCGTAGGCGGCGGGCAGGAAGGGGCGTCCGTCCACCGGCAGGAAGGCGACCCAGCTGTTCATGCCGCGCAGCACGTTGGTGAGCGAGCCCACGACCGTGGTCGTCCACGCGTTCTCGGTGAAGGGCATGAAGGAGAAGACGTAGCGGCCGAGCATCACCAGCGGGACGAGCCACCAGAACGACACGGCGGCGATCGCGGCGAGCCACCAGGCGATGAGCCGCCGCTTGCGCGGGCCGCGCGCCCGGGTGAGCAGGTAGATCATCGGTACCACGAGCACGGCCAGTTCGGCGGCGGCGTTGATGCCGCCCGCGAACAGGAACACGAGCGCCGACAGGCAGGCGGCCCTGCGCGGGCTCGTCTCCCCCTGCGCGCCCCTGACGAGGAAGAGCAGCACCCAGGGCAGGACGGCGCTGGGGGCGAACTCCACGGAGTTGAAGCCCATGAGCGCCTGCGCGTGCGGGGCGAGCGCGTAGGCGAGACCGGCCAGCACCCCGGCGAGCTGCCCGCCGATCCGCAGCGCCCTGGCCAGCTGGGCGACGCCGACGAAGGCGACGCACAGGATCAGCGTCACCCAGAGCCGCTGCACCACCCACGGGGGCATGCCCGCGTTGATCAGCAGGGTGTAGAAGGGACCCATCGGGAAGATGTAGCCGTACGCCTGGTTCTGCAGGTGTCCCAGGTAGTCCTGGTCCCACATGCTCAGCGCCTGGGAGAGGAAGCCGATCGGGTTGATCGGCATGTCCAGCTTCGTCTCGGCGATGAGCATGCCCGGCGCCATGTGGAAGGCGACGGCGGCGAGGAAGAGGCACCCGGCGAGCAGCCTGAGCCTGCGGCGAAGCCCGGTGTCGGAGGCTCCGAACTCGGAGGGAGGTGCGGAAAGGCGGGTGATCCACGCCTCGGGGATCACCGTCACTTATGGCGGGTCGGTCTCACCCGCGGCGAGACAGAGATCGGATACATGAAGGTGGCGGCCGTTTTTAGATAGTTCTGTGGTGATTAGTCCGGTCATCGTAGCGCCCGTTCTCCCCCAGGTGAATTCGGCCGCCCAGAGCCTGCACGCCTGCTGGATCTCCTCGCGCCTGGCCGGGTCCGACAGTTCCCGCAGCGCGCGGTCCACCACGTCGGCGAGCACCTCCCCCTCTCCGACCAGCCAGCCCGTGACACCGTCACGCACCGAGTCGCGCAGTCCCGCGACGTCGTAGGCGACGGTCGGGACGCCGAGCGCGGCGGCCTCGATGACGGTCAGCCCCCAGCCCTCGAACTCCGAGGCGGTGACGTTGACCCGCGCCGCCCCCAGGATCGCGTTCTTGGCGGCCTCGGACAGGAAGCCGTGCAGGTGGACCCGGTCTTCGAGGCCGCGGCGGGCGGCGTGTGCCGTGAGCCGCTCCTGTTCGCAGCCGCGTCCGATGACGTGCACGTGGATGCCCGGCCACGCCCCTTCGAGGTCTCCCGCGAGGTCCACCACCCGTTCGACGCGCTTGTGGCCCACGAGCCTGCCGAGGTAGACCACCGAGGGGTCCCCCGCCACGCCCTCGCCGCTCGCGACCAGGCGCGCCACCGGGCTGCCGTTCGGGATGATCTGGATCGGCGCGAGCCAGCCGAGCCGCTCGCGCAACTCCTTCCTGGAGGACTCGGAGACCGTGACGGTCGCGCGGCGCCGGTAGACCAGCCGGGCCACCGGCCCCTCGATGAAGCAGCCGATACGGGCCAGCCAGCGCGGGAAGAAGGCGTAGAACTGGCGGTCGTGCACGTGGTGCACCAGGGAGATGACGACCGTGCGCCGTCCGGTGACCAGGGGGGCGAAGAAGGGGATGCCGTTCATGCAGTCGATGACGACGTCGAAGCGCCGGCGCCGCAGCAGCATCCAGAGCGGGACCAGCAGATAGACCAGGAACGGGTTGCCCATCCGCCGCAGCGCGATGCCGTCGCGTTCCTCGGCCGAGGACTGCCCCGCCTCCTTGGAGGTGACGAAGGTGACCGACGCCCCCTGCCCCACCAGGTGGCGGCTCACCTGCCAGGCGTACTCCTCGGCGCCCCCCGCCACCGACTGCAGCGGCTCACGGAAGTTCAGGACGGCGACGCGCACCCCGCGCAGCAACGGCCGCTGCCGCGCCGTCGCGGCCACCAGGCCCGCGGGGGACGGGCCCGACGCCCGGCGGGTCGCCCTGGCGCCCTGTCCGGCCACGACCACTCCTATCTCCGAATTCTCCGAGCGCTCCGTGCCCCCGTACGCTCCGCACTCTCCGGACGAGGTGTCACTTTATGGGGTGAATGTCGCTGTCCGGCATGCGAGAACGACGGCACCGAGGGTTTTCGCGCATGCGGCGGCCAGGCCCTGTCTCGTCGACGTGATCCGGAGCGGGTCTCCGCCCCCGAGGGCCGGATGCTCAGGTGAGCGCCAGGACCGATCCGCGGCCTTCGCGCGTCACCTGTTGCCGTAGTTGTAGAGCGGCCTGTTGGGCGGCTCGGGGGTCGGTGCCGCGACGTTCACGACGGCCACCGAGGCTCCGACCGCCAGCACTGCCCCTACCGCCAGAGCGGCAATCACTCGCAACACCCGAGTTCTCCCTCCAACGCGCGGTCGTGCGGTCTGCCTGACAGTAGAACCTGATACAGGTACTCAGCTAGTCAATCGCCGAAAGTGTGTGGAAAATGCTACCAGCTGGTAAATCTCGGTGTATTCGCGTCCCAGAGGATCAGAGGCGGTACAGCACGAGCTCCTGACCAGCGAATATCAGCCGCGCGCCGGGCAGTCTGGAACGAAACAAGTTCTCGCTCGACCTTTGGACCAGCACGTGGCTGATCCCCTCAGCGGCCAGCGGCCCGGTCAGCGGGCCGGACCCCGCGAGGATCGCGCCGACCCTGCGCGCCCTCGGATCCTCGCCCGCGAGGACGAGCGTACGACCGTCTCCCAGCCCGACCGGCAGACCGTCGTTCCAGACGACCTCGCGCCGGAAGGACTTGACGGCGGGGTCGAGCACCACCCGGCCCCCGTTCCAGCCGAACACCCGGTAGGCCCCCCACGGCAGCGTCAGCAGCGCCCCCGGCGCGGGATCCGCGTCCACGACGCTCCGCACCCCGGACCAGTCCGGGTGGTAGTCGACCGCGACCAGCCTGCCGAACGCCCCCAACGCGAAGGTGGGCAGCACCAGCAGGGGCAGCACGAGCATGCCGGGACGGATCACCGGAGACAGGCGCGCGGTCACCGCGGCCAGGCCGACCGCCTGCAGCAAGGCGAAGGGGGCGAGATAGAGCTGCCCGTCGCGGAGCGGCCCGAAGCCGGGCCACAGCCCGACCAGCGCCTCCACCGCCCCCGGCAGGAAGGCCCCGGCACACGCCACCGTCAGCCCCGCCACCGAGGCGACCGTCAGCCCACCCCAGTACGCGGGCCGCCCGCTGTCCCGCCCGCCTCCAGCCGTACCCCGTCCGCTCTTCGCGACCGGCCCGCCCCCGGCCACGTGGCCCGCCGACGGCCACCCCCGCGTGAGGAGGGCGTACCCGGTCACCGCCGCCACGGCCACCGCGAGCCGGACGAGGGCCGACCACCAGGTCTCCTGTCCCGGTACGGCCGCTCCGGAGTTCCACACGCCGCCGAGGGTGAGCAGGCTGCCGAGGGTGCCCAAAGGCCCGTCCGCCCGTGGTGCGAAGGCCCGGACCCCGGCCGGATCGGTGACGGCGGAGCTGCCCAGCGCCGGGACCAGCCACGGCAGGCTCAGCACGGCGACGGCGAGCAGCGCTCGCGGCGCCCGGCGGCCCGCCACCGGCACGACCGACATCGCCGAGACGAGCATCGCCTGGAAACCCCCGATCGCCGCGGGGATCAGCGCGAGGACCGTCCTGCACATCCCCCCTCGGGTGACCGCGCGTACCGCCCACGGCAGGCCCGCGTACCCGAGCAGCAGCGCCCACTGGCCGAGCAGCAACCGCTGGGCGAGGTAGACGTTCCAGGCGTAGAAGACCGCGGCGACCAGCCGGGCGACCCGGCGCTCCCCCGGCACCAGGGCCGCGGCGCCCGTCGCGGCGAGCACGAAGATCCCCAACAGGATCGCCTTCTGCACGATCTGGCCGGGAAGGACCGAGGAGAGCAGGGCCACCACGAGGTCGCTCGGCACGGCACGGGGGAAACCGCCGCTCCGCGCCGGGATCGGCGGGTCGGGCACGAACACCATGTCGTAGCGGAGCACGAAACCGGAGCCGAGCGCGGGCCAGAGCGCGAGCACCCCGAGGGCGAGCCCTACCAGGGCCGGGACCAGGGACGACGCGAAGGCGTGCCCCGCCGCCGGGTGCGGGACGGGGGTGCGGGGGGCGAGCGCGCGGGAGGTGAGGGCTCGGGGGGTGAGCGCGCGGAGGGCGGAGACGCGGGAGGCGATGGCACCGAGGGCGCCGAGGGCGGACACGCGGGGAGCGCGCACTACGAGACGGTGGGACGGAACAGCACCATGTTCACGTACTCACCGCCGGGCCTGACGAGACGGGAGACGAAGCTCCGCTCCACCTCGGCGACCGCCGCCGCCTGGTGGGCGGCCAGGTCGAAGCCGTCCAGCGGAACCCAGGTGCCGCCGGTGAGGACGGAGCCGGTGTAGCCCCACTCCGCGAGCTGGTCGACGACCAGGCCGATGTCCTGGTGTCTGGTCTCCAGCTCGACCAGCAGGACGGGCCGGTCCCGGTGGACGGTCCGCGCGGCGCCGCGCAGCGCGGCGAGTTCGTGACCCTCCACATCGACCTTGATGAAACGGACGTCCTTCAGGTCCAGCTCGTCGATGGTGACGGTCGGGATGTCCACCGGCACCCCCTCCCCCTCGCCGTGGACGAGCGAGGCCGTGGCCTCCGCTCCCCGCCCGCCGCCGGGTATCCACAGCCGCGCCGTGCCCGAGCTGTCCGAGGCACCCGCCGCGATCACCCGGACGTCGGGAAAGGTCCGCCCGAGCATGGCGGCCAGGCGGGGGTTCGCCTCGATCGAGACGACGTCGCAGCCGAGCCGCCGAAGCCTCGCGGTCCACGGCCCGTACCAGACGCCCACGTCGACGGCGGTGCCGCCGCGTGGCACGAACTCCTCGGCACGGGCCAGTTCGGCGTCCAGCCGGGGGTAGACCCGGCGGATCAGGGCGCCGAACCAGCGCAGCGGGATCGCGCCGGCCACGGCGCTCCGGACGACCACACCTGGCCGGAACCGCATCGACATGCGCGAAGCCTAACCGAAGGGGTCAAACCCGACCTGTACTGAAATAACCGGCCTTGACCTGCGGCGCCCGCCCGCAGGATCACGGGCGGGCGAGAACGCGCCTTCCTTACGCTCACGACGGGAGGCGGGTCACTCCCCGGGCGCGGGCACTCGGGACGAACCGAGCACGTCCCCTCACCACGGCAAACGGCTCACTTCCCCGGCTCGGGGTCGCGGGGCAGGCCGAGCATGCGTTCGGCGATGATGTTGAGCTGCACCTCCGTGGTACCGCCGTAGATCGTCATGGCCCGGGTGGAGAGGACCGCGCGGTTCCAGTAGCCCGCGTCGCCGAGCTTCATGTCGGCGGCGACGACGGCCGAGGAACCGAGCAACGAGACCGCGCACTCCGAGACGTGCTGGGCGTGCGAGGTGGACAGGAACTTGCGGACCGATGCGTCGGCGCCGGGCTCCTGGCCGGTCAGCTGCTTCAGGGTCACCCGCAGTCCGAGCGCGGCGATCGAGTGGCCCTCGCAGACCACGCGGGCCAGTTCCTGGCGCTCGGCGGGGGCCAGCTCCCTGCCGAGGCGCCCGGTCAGGCCGAGCAGGTCGGGGACGGAGGAGCCGGTGCCGCCGGAACCGGAGGAGAGCGAGACCCGCTCGTTGGACAGCGTGTTCCTCGCGACCTTCCAGCCCTGCCCGACCTCGCCGACGACGAGCTCGTCGGGGACGAACACGTCGTCGAGGAAGACCTCGTTGAACAGGTTCTCCCCCGTCATCTCGGTGAGCGGCCTGACCGTGACGCCGGCCCCCTTCATGTCGACCAGGAAGTAGGTGATGCCCTCGTGCTTGGACCCCTCGGAGGAGTTGCGGGCGATGCAGATGCCCCACTCGGCGAAGTGCGCCACCGAGGTCCAGATCTTCTGACCGTTGAGCCGCCAGCCGCCCTCGACCTTCTCGGCCTTCATCTGCACGTTCGCCAGGTCGGAGCCCGCACCGGGCTCGGAGAAGAGCTGACACCAGATCATCTCGCCGCTCAGCGTGGGCGGCAGGAAGCGCTCCTGCTGCTCGGGGGTGCCGTATGTGACGATCGAGGGCACCACCCAGGCACCGATGATCATCTGGGGCAGCCTGACCTTCGCGGCCTTGAGCTCCTGGAAGATGAGGACCTGCTCCAGCGGCTTGGCGTCGCGTCCCCAGGGCCTGGCCAGGTGCGGCATGACGTATCCGGCGCTCGCCAGTGCCCGCTTCTGCTCCTGGCCCTCCAGCGCGGCGATCCCGGCGATCTCGGTCCGGATGCTCTCGCGCAGCTCGGCGGCCTCGTCGGGCAGCTCGATCTCCAGCTCCCGGCTCACGCCGTTCAGTGCCAGCTCCGCGACCTTCTCCGCCCACTCCCCCGAGGAGCCGAGCAGGGCGCGCAGGGTGAGCGCGCGCCGGTAGTACAGGTGGGCGTCGTGCTCGTAGGTGTAACCGATGCCGCCGAAGATCTGGATGGCGTCCTTGGCGCAGAGCACGGCCGCGTCGGGGGCGACCACACCGGCGATCGCGGCGGCGTACGCCCGTTCGTCGGCCGACACCTCGGTGCCGCCCTTCACCTCGGCGGCACGGACGGCGTCCCACACGGTCGCGCGGGCCTGCTCCAGGGCGACGAGCATCCGGGACGCCTTGTGCTTGACCCCCTGGAACTGCCCGATCGGGCGGCCGAACTGCACGCGCACCTTGGCGTACTCGGCGGCGGCGGTCACGCACCACGACGCGACGCCCGCGGCCTCCGCGCCGAACAGGATCGCGGCCAGATCCAGGACCTGCGAGCCCCGCAGCCGGTCGAGGATCCGCCCCGCCGGTACGGTGACCGCGTCCAGCTCGACCTTGGCCACCCCCCGGGTGAGGTCGAGCGACCTGACCGGGGTGACGGTCGCCGCGGAGGCGTCCACCGCGACCCACTCCTCGCCTCGGTCGGTGCTCACCGGGAGCACCAGGACGTCGGCCGACGCGCCGCCCAGGACCGGCTCGGCGACGCCGCCGATCGTGAGGGTGCCGTCCTTCGCGCGGGTGCCGGTGATGGAGGCGCCCAGCGCGACCGCACCGGTCAGCGTGCCGTCGGCGAGACCGGGCAGGAGCTCGGCCTGCGCCTTGCCGTCGGAGGCGAGGATCACGGCGCCGGCCAGCACCGTGGGGACGTACGGGCCTGGGGCGACGCGCTCGCCGAGGGCCTCGACGGCGACGACGGTCTCCAGCAGGCCGTAACCGCTGCCGCCGTGCTCCTCGGGGATGTGCAGGCCGAGCAGGCCCTGGTCGGCCAGTCCTGCCCAGAAACCGGGGCGTTCCTCACCCTCCGCCGCGACGGCGGCGCGCACGGTCCCGGACGGGATGTTGCGCTCCGCCCACCTGGTCACCGACTCCCGGAGCGCCTCGTGCTCCTCACTCAATCCGATCGCCATGACAGCCTCCAGACAGGATTCAATGCCAGAACCATATTCTAGAAGGTACTTCCATCACAACGCGCGAGATCACCTTCCGGGCACGCGATCTCGCGCCGTGGACAACCGGAGAGAATCCCGCACGCCGAGGCTCCCGACCCCCGACCCGCCGCGTGGAGGACACCCGTTCTGTGCCCGCCCGTCGGCCTCCCCCGTGAGCCGGGGCCGGACGGACGCGGAAGAGGTCAGAGGGCGCGGACGCTCGCCATCAGCGGAGCGATGTCGGCCCAGAGCCGCTTGCGCCCGTCGGGCACGGTCACGAAGAGCATCGAGGGCTTGCGACGGCCGACGTCGATCACGGCGAGCGCCGCCTGCGAGGTGCGCTTCTTGCCGTTGACCTCATAGGTGACCCTGTAGGCGAGCAGCCATCCCTTGCCTCCGGCGGGCCGCTGCGAGGCGGTCCAGACGACCTTGCTCCCCGCGGGGTGGTGGCCGCGGATCGTCCACCTCACCGCGTTCAGCGCCGCCCTGCGGTAGTCGGCGTCGCTCTTGAGCGCCTTGGCCGGGGTGGCGCCGGGCAGTGGCCCCGAGGCGATGACCGTGCGCGGCAGACGGGTCGCGCCGACCTGCTGGCCGACCGAGAACGACGGCACGGCCTTGCTCTCCCACGGCGTTCCCAGGCTGGCGTAGGTGAGCGCGGACCTCGTGTCGGTCACCGCGCCCAGCACCGTACTCGGCGTGCCCGGCAGGACCTGCAGGGCGGTCGCGCCCGGCAGGGCCGGCAGTGTGATCGGCGAGACGGTGGGCGAGGGCTTCGCGGCGGGCATCACGGCCCTGCCGACCCCCGCCGGGTCCTTGGGCTGGTCACCGGAGAACAGGACGAAGATCAGGGCCACGATGACACCGGTGAGGACGGCGGCACCCAGGCTGTAGGCCAACCGGATCGGGATGTCGCCGATCCGCATCAGCAGGCCGCCGGACCTCTTGGTCCCACCCCGCGCCTGCGGCCCGCTCTGCGCCTCCGGCCGGTCCTGCCCGCCGGACTCCGCGAACACGCCGGGCCGCCGCGCCGCGCCGGGCCATCCGGCCGCCGCGCCCTGCCCGTCGCTCTGTCCACCGTCCTGCCCGCTGCCGAGCCGGTCGCCCTGCCCCGCCGCGCTTCGCCCTCCGGCCGCACCCGCCAGTGCCCCTCCACCCGTCCGGCCGGGCATGCCGGTCCGATCAGGGCGCCAGAGCCCTGCGGAGCCGCCTACCTGCCTGACCGGGATCGTGCCGAGACCGCCTGACTCACGCACCTGGTCGGCGTCCTTCTCAGGCTCGTCCCGCCCGTCACCCGACGCCGTACCCGGCGAGGATGGAGGGTGAGGGAACGATCCAGGAGGCCCGGAGACCAGAACGGTCTCCTCGCCGTCGCCGATGGGAAACCGCCGGGGCACCCGAGGGCTGATGATCGAGCCGTCTTCGGCGGGTATGGCGGGTATGGGAGCCGTGGGCGCCTCGTATGAGGGGATGTATCTCTCATGAGAGCGCCCGGAGGAATTGCCGCCGACGTCCGCCATACGCGCCAGGTTATGTCACCCCGGAAAGATTCGACGCATCGTCGTTTATTACGCTTCGGCTACGGGAGGCACATCCGCCCAGGTGACCGCCTTTTCCGCCGCATGAACAGAATGTCACTCCGCTGGTCCCGGCATGGGGTGCGCGAGAGGTCGACGCGCTCACGATCGGGCGAGCTCCGCCGCGACAACCCTCACAAGGCGTATCTTCCTCTCTGAGCTGGGCAAATACCCTTGCATGGGGGGATCAAAGACAGGCGTCGCGCTACTGGCCGCCGCCGTGACACTCGCGGGCTGCGGCCAGGGCCCGGAACTGCGAACATCCGGGATGGCCGGCTCACCCGGCGCCCCCACACCCGGCGCGCCGGCGAGCACCTCCGCCGAGGCATCCCCGCCGGGCTCTCCCGCGCCCACGTACGTCCCGGACGCCCTGGAGACCGCGTACGAGCGGACGATCGCCAAGGTGCTGCCGTCCATCGTGCAGATCACCACCGACAACGGCCTCGGCTCGGGGATCGTCTACGACGACGCCGGGCACATCATCACCAACGCCCACGTGGTCGGGAGCTCCAAGCGTTTCGAGGTCACGCTCGCCAGCGGCGGCGCCCCGCGTACGGCGAGGCTGATCGACTCCTTCGAGCTGGGCGACCTGGCCGTGATCAAGGTGGAGGACCCGGCCGGGCTGAGGCCCGCCGTCTTCGGCGACTCCTCCAGGCTGCGCGTCGGTGAGATCGTGATGGCGATGGGCAACCCGCTGGGCCTGTCGGGCAGCGTCACCGACGGGATCGTCTCGGCGCTGGGCCGCACGATCACCGAACCCGGGGGCGAGGGCTCGCCGGGCGCGACGATCACCGGGGCCATCCAGACATCCGCCCCCATCAATCCGGGCAACAGCGGCGGCGCCCTGGTCAACCTCAGGGGCGAGGTCGTCGGCGTGCCGACCCTGACCGCCGTCAACCCCGAACTCGGCAACGCCCAGGCCCCCGGCATCGGCTTCGCGATCCCGGCCAACACCGCCAAGGACGTCGCCACGCAGATCATCAGGGACGGCAAGGTCACCAACACCCGCAGGGCCGCGCTCGGCGTCGTCGTACAGACCGTGATCGACATGAACGGGGAGCCCGCGGGCGTCAGCGTCGTACGGGTACAGAGGAACAGCGGCGCGGAGAGGGCGGGCCTCAAGGCCGGAGATCTGATCGTCTCGGTCAACGGCACCCCCACCCCGTCGACCCAGGAGCTGGCGACGGTCCTCGCGCAGCTCAGGCCCGGCGACGACGCGAAGGTGGAGACCCTGCACCCCAACGGCTCGACGACCACCGTGACGGTTCCCCTCGAAGAACTCCCCGGCTGATCCCGGTGCCCCGCGGGAAACCTCGGGGCACGCTCGGGTCCTGCTCGGCCACCTCGGGACACGCCCGGATCCTGCTCGGCCACCTCGGGGCGCATCGAAGAGACATCGACCGTCCGGCCGAGGATCGGTAGGCCAGGACCGATCCTCGGCAGGTTCAGATCAGTTCGGGATGATTCAGGTCAATCCGGGCTGACTAAAACCGTTTCCGGTCAGGCCGTTTCCGGTCAGGCCGGGCCGGGTCAGTAGGGCAGGACACGGTCGGTGAAGGACTTGGCCACGAAGGGGGCCTTGAACTTGGGGAAGGCGACCGTCTTCACGTCGCCGTCGGAGGTGTAGCGTTCGTCGGCGTTCGCCTTCAGCCAGTCGAGCCAGGCCACGGAGCAGAACTTCGCGCAGTCGCCCTTCTTGTCCATCGAGCGGATGCGCGGGATGCCGAGCGGGTCGAACTTCTTGTTGAACGGTGACATCGCCGGGGTGTAACCGGCCAGGAAGACGCCGCCGTAGTCGTAGGAGACGTCGCCCGAGGAGCCCTTGCGTCCCCACTCCTTGCCGTCGGGCTGGTTGCCGTACGGCAGGGCGAGCGTGACCGGCGGCACCTTGATCAGGTCGGTGATGAGCCGGTGGCCCGCCGCCACCTCCGTGTTCACCTCCTTCTTCGGCTTGCCCCTCAGGTTGAGATGGTCGCGGGTGTGGTTGCCGATGTCGAAGCCCTTCTCGGCGAGCCAGAGGAGCATCTGCGCCCCCTCCTCGGGCGTCGCCTTGCCGAACATGTCGCGCGTCACATAGAACGTTCCAACCCCTCGGAAGCCCGGGTGTGCCTTGGCGACCTCCTGGAGGATCGCGACGGCGGTGTTCGGCTTGGGCAGGCCCATCCCGTCCAGATCGAACTGCGAGGGCGAGGAGTCGTCGAAGGTGAGGACGACGGGGTGCTTGCCCGCCGGGATGTCGATGCGCCCGGTGACGAACTCGGCCGCGGTGATCGCGACGTAGTCCTCCTTGGCGAGCCGCTCCAACTCGGTACGGAACTGCTTGGGGGTGCGATCGTCCTGGGTGGAGGGTTTGTCGACGATCCGGTGATACATGAGGACGGGCACCTGCCCGAGCTCGTTGGCCTTGACCTTGGCGGCGGCCTCCGTCTTGGCCTTGAGGAGGTTGGCCTGCGAGGCCGCGGCAGCCGACGCCTTCGCCGCAGCCGCCACCCTGGCCTTCTGTTCGTCATTCTCATCCGGCCCCGTCGATCCGCATCCGGCCAGCACGGCTCCCGTCGCGACGACGGCCACACCGGCCCTGCACATTCTGAGACGGCCCATCGAATTCCTCCAAGCGCACTGAAGATACGCTTCTCATCCCCCTCTGACCTGCGAGTTGACCTCCGCACCCGGCAAAGGTTCCCGCCCGAGCGGCTCTTGGCTGCGCCGGGAGGGCGCCTGGAGACACCGGACGGCACTGGGCGGCACGGGGCGGCACGGGGCGGCCCGGGGCGGCCCGGGGCGGCCCGGGGCGGCCCGGAGAAGAGGACGTCCTCACGCGGAATCCCGGAAGGGGACGGGATTCTTACTCGACGGTTACATCGCAGGTAGGGACATAAGGGCATGTTTCGGTGGCGTTGCCAATTACTTAGATTGTTGACCAAAAATCAACAATCTCGTCACGAAATCGTTGACCGCCCTGGAATTCGTGCCTACCGTCCGAGCATCCGGAGCGGCGCCGTGAGGGGGAAATATGGCAGAACGCCTGAAAAACCGGGGTCTTCTTGGCGAGATGGCAGCCGAGTTCGTGGGCACCATGATCCTTATCCTGTTCGGGGTGGGGGTGGTGGCCCAGGTCGCGGCGGCCGAGATCGGCGACCACGACAGCATCGCGTGGGCATGAGGACTCGGAGTGACCCTGGGCGTCTACGTCGCGGCACGCACCAGCGGAGCCCACCTCAACCCGGCCGTCACCGTCGCCCTCGCCGCCTTCAAGGGCTTCTCCTGGCGCAAGGTCCTGCCCTACGCCCTGGCACAGACCACGGGCGCGTTCGTGGCGGCGCTCATCGTCCGCTTCAACTACAGCGAGGTGCTGCAGAAGGCCGACCCGGGGCTCACGATCAAGACCCAGGGCGTCTTCTCGACCCTGCCGGGCAACGGGACCCTGCCCATCGGCACCTGGGGCGCCTTCCGCGACCAGGTGATCGGCACCGCGATCCTGCTCCTGCTCATCCTCGCCGTCTCCGACGCGCGCAACTCGGCGCCGATGGCCAACCTCGCCCCCTTCGTGATCGGCCTGATCGTCGTGGCCATCGGCATGGCCTGGGGCACCAACGCGGGGTACGCCATCAACCCCGCCCGCGACTTCGGGCCCCGGCTTGCCTCGTACCTCACCGGGTATGAGACCGCCTGGCAGGATCAGTACGGCCAACTCTACTTCTGGGTGCCGATCGTGGCGCCGGTGATCGGAGGGCTGATCGGGGCGTTCCTGTACCAGGTCCTGATCTCCAGGTTCCTTCCTTCCGAGGAGGCCGAGCCCGAGGTGGGACGGATGCCGTCCGACGAGAAAGCCGACACCGCCTGAACAGGAGCGGGACGACGACCACGGCCGAGAACCGTTACGGGGAGAGCGGCAGATCTCCCGGAGAGTCTCACAGAGGAGGCACCATCCATGCCTGACTTCGTCGGAGCCATCGACCAGGGAACGACGAGCACCCGCTTCATGATCTTCGATCACGGCGGTAACGAGATAGGGCGCCACCAGCTCGAACACGAGCAGATCCTGCCGCGGGCCGGGTGGGTCGAGCACAACCCCACGGAGATCTGGGAGCGCACGAGGGCGGTGATCGAGACCGCGATGAACAGGGCGGGACTCTCCGCCTCCGACCTCGCCGCGCTCGGCGTCACCAACCAGCGCGAGACCGCGGTGGTCTGGAACCGCAGAACCGGGCGCCCGTACCACAACGCGATCGTCTGGCAGGACACCCGTACCGACCGGATCGCCTCGGCCCTGGACCGCGACGGCAGGGGCGACGTCATCCGTCACAAGGCGGGCCTGCCCCCGGCGACGTACTTCTCCGGCGGCAAGGTCCAGTGGATCCTGGAGAACGTCCAGGGGGTGCGCGAGGCGGCCGAGGCCGGGGACGCGATCTTCGGCAACACCGACTCGTGGCTGCTGTGGAACCTGACCGGCGGCCCCGACGGCGGCGTGCACGTCACCGACCCGACGAACGCCAGCCGCACGATGCTGATGGACCTGGAGACCCTCGACTGGGACGACGAGCTGCTGTCGTTCTTCGGCATCCCCCGCCGGATGCTGCCGGCCATCGCCCCCTCCTCCCACCCCGGCCTGTACGGCACCACCCTGGCGAGAGGCCCGCTGGGAGGCGAGGTCCCGCTCTCCGGCGACCTCGGCGACCAGCAGGCCGCCACCGTCGGACAGGTCTGCTTCGGCGTCGGCGAGGCCAAGAACACCTACGGGACCGGCAACTTCCTGCTGCTCAACACCGGCACCGAGCTGGTGCGATCCCAGAACGGCCTGCTCACCACCGTCTGCTACCGCTTCGGCGAGGAGCCTCCGGTGTACGCGCTCGAGGGCTCCATCGCGGTGACCGGCTCCGCGGTGCAGTGGCTGCGCGACCAGCTCGGCATCATCTCGGGGGCGTCGCAGAGCGAGGCGCTCGCCCGGCAGGTCGAGGACAACGGCGGCGTCTACTTCGTCCCCGCCTTCTCCGGCCTCTTCGCCCCGTACTGGCGATCCGACGCCCGGGGCGCCATCGTCGGCCTGTCGCGCTTCAACAACAACGCCCACCTCGCGCGGGCCACCCTGGAGTCCATCTGCTACCAGAGCCGCGACGTGGTCGAGGCGATGCGACAGGACTCAGGGGTCGCCCTCGACGTTCTGCGCGTCGACGGCGGCGTCACCGCCAACGACCTGTGCATGCAGATCCAGGCCGACATACTCGGCGTGCCCGTCTCCCGGCCCGTCGTGGCGGAGACGACGGCCCTGGGTGCCGCGTACGCGGCGGGACTCGCCGTCGGCTTCTGGAAGTCGACCGACGAGCTCAAGCAGAACTGGCAGGAGGGCCGCCGCTGGGAGCCCCAGTGGTCGGACGAGCAGCGGGCCGACGGCTACGCGCACTGGAAGAAGGCGGTCGAGCGCACCCTCGACTGGGTCGACGTGTCCTGAACGACCGGATCCCGGTCGCGGGTACGACTCCGCTCGCCGACGGGATCCCGGTCGCGGGTGCGACCTGCTTCCCGGACGAGAGACCCGGTCGCGGGTGCGCCTCCGGCGGTGAGCGGGATCCCGGTCGCGGGTGGAGTCCTGGTGGCGGGTGGAGTCCTGGTCAGGTGGCGACGAGGAGCGCGCCCAGCCGCTCGACCGTGGGCCGGGACTCCACGTGCAACCGGGAGACGTCCAATCCCTCGTCGGCGAGCACGACGAGCAGCGCCTCCTGACGCACGGCGTAGACGACGATGTACCCGCTGCGGCAGCGGGTCACCACCTCACGAAGCTCCCCCATGCCCACTTCGTAGCCCGTCCGCTTGCCCAGGCCGAGCGTGGCGGCGGCCAGCGCCGCCAGCACCTCCGGCCTCGGCCCCTCGCTGTCGGCCGCGACGAGCAGCCCGTCCACGGACGCGACGGCCGTCTCCATCACGCCGGCCACCTGATCGCGCAGGATCTTCAGCTCGGCGAGCACCGCTTGCCTGGTCATCGTGTTCCTTTCAACGTGGAGCGCCCCGCCTTCAGGCGTGGGAAGAAAACGCGGCAAGACACCGCACGGGTTGTCAGCATGTGCGTGCGGTGGCGACGACCAAGCCGCCGCACGTATGACCCGCACCACCCTCGCCGCCGGGCCAGCAGAGAGGGAAAACGCCTGTGGAGCCGAGGTAAGACCTCAAAGGGGAGAGTTTTCCTCCTGGCGGGCAAACGGCGATGAAGCAGGAAACCCGACCCGTGAGGGTCGGAGTCCCCTGGCTTCGACCGTGGGAAGGAGGTCAATCGCCCTCCGGTTCCCAGGAAGGCGGAAGCGAGGGCAGGGACCGCAGGGCGAGGAGGGGCTGGGAGGGGATCGGCCCTCCCCCTGCGGCGGCCAGTATCTCGTTGACCTTGCTGGTGCCCGGATGGCGGCGCGGCAGCCCGGGAGCCGGACTCTCGTCCGGATCCTCCGCCGCGGGCTCGGGAGCGGGCGTCACCTCTCCCGCCGGGGAACCGCCGAGGTCGAGCACCCCTTCCTCGACCATCCTCGCGATCTCGCTCATCACCGCGAACAGGCCCTTGCCCAGGACGAAGGCGATGTCCCGCGGCGTCCGGCGCCCGTTCGCCCGGTCCAGGACGGCGCGGCGGATGCGGTCGGCGCCGAGCAGCGTGGGAACGGAGACGGCCGGGGGCACGGGCCTGACGCGCATGGACAGGCCCAGCCGTCGCCAGGTCTCCACGTATCCCATGCGGCGCGCGGTCTCCCGTGCCAGCCGTTCGTGCCCGATCCC
Source organism: Streptosporangium sp. NPDC049046 (assembly GCF_040649155.1). NCBI lineage: Bacteria > Bacillati > Actinomycetota > Actinomycetes > Streptosporangiales > Streptosporangiaceae > Streptosporangium > Streptosporangium sp. NPDC049046. The sequence continues at coordinate 96,876 of NZ_JBEZEZ010000031.1, forward strand.
CGGCAGGACGGGCAGCAGCGGCCGGCGGTCGCCGGAGCCCACCGGTTCGGCGGCGCACGACTCGACGCCGTACAGGACCATGGCGAACACCGCGTCGAAGAGCGCGGCCAGGCACACCGCCTCCAGACCCGCCTCGCCGATGACGCCGCGCTCGGCGAGTTCGGCGGCGAGCCGGTCGGCGGGGGCACCGGTCGTGTACGCGTCGGTCCAGTCCTTCTCCGACACCCTGCCCGAGCGCAGCAGCAGCGATTCGGGGCCGGGGGCCGCCGGGGTCGTGGCGGCCACCACGAGGCCGTCCCGCACCCACAGCGCTCCTCCCGGGCCTCCTTCGACGCGGAGCACGCCGGAGAACCGCTCGCGGGAGAGTTGCTGCAGGCATCTTCCGATCTCGCCCAGGATCTCCGGCTCCCCGGCGGTCACGCCGTCATCCCGTTCGGGGAAGGGGAGCGGCCGGCCGCTCCACGAGACGGCATCGGCTGGATGGCGGCCGACGACGGCACAGGGTCACCTCTGGTTCTGCTCGCTGAGGGTGAGTCGTTCACGTACGGAATGTGGGCCGGTCTTCACCACCGGATGTCTCCCTCGGCTCTTTCACGGGCGCTCGGACGGGAGACGACGCGGCCCCGGCGCCCGTGCACTCCGGACGAGCCGGGAGACGCCCGGACGCGGCACGACACCCCTGACTCCGTGGGACGGCACAGGCCATGCCCCTACCACGAACTCCGGATATCTCCCCTAATGAGCTGTTCATCCGCTACTAGACCATATTGCACTTCACTAACGGTAGTAGTTAAGTGTACTTTACGTATCGACAGCCACAAACTGCCCCATCTGTATGTCCGATAAGTCCCCTCCTCGGCGAGGCGCCGGGGGGGCGGTCGCTCGCCCGGGAAAGAAGATCATGAACATCGAAACCGCCCTCAAGGAGACCATGGCGATCGACGGCGCGGTCGGCGCGGCGCTGGTCGACTACGAAAGCGGCATGTCTCTCGGCACGATCGGTGGAGGCCGCGACCTCGATCTGGAAGTCGCCGCCGCGGGCAACACCGAGGTCGTCCGGGCCAAGGTGCGGACCATGGCCGCGCTGAACATCAACGACTCCGTCGAGGACATTCTCATCACGCTGGCCAGGCAGTATCACATCATCAGGCTGCTGTCCGACAGTGCCGGCCACACCTTCCTCTACCTGGTGCTCGACCGCGACCGCTCCAACCTCGCCCTGGCCAGGCACCACCTCAGGCGCATCGAGTCCGCGCTCACCATCTAGGGCGTGTTTTAGAAGTGGACGCTGTCCGTTGCCCCGCACCGTAATGATCTCGGTGTGGGGCGAGGGGATCTTTCTGATGAGCAGTGGGCGGTGCTGGAGCCGTTGCTGCCGGTCGCGGTGCTGGGCAGGCCGGTGGTGGACCGGCGCAGGCTGATAGACGGGATCCGCTGGCGGGTGCGGACCGGTGCTCCGTGGAGGGATCTGCCGCCGGAGTATGGGCCCTGGCAGACGGTCTATGGTCTGTTTCGCCGCTGGCAGCGCGATGGCACGTGGCCAAGGCTGCTGACCGGGCTGCAGGCCCGGGCGGATGCGGCAGGGCTGATCACATGGGAGGTCAACGTCGACTCCACGATCTGCCGGGCCCATCAGCACGCAGCGGGCGCCCGTCGCGATGGATCGGCCCAGAAGGAGCCGCCGGGCGGAATCGGTGTCGAGCCCGCCGACCACGGCCTGGGCCGGTCCCGGGGTGGTTTCACCACCAAGATTCACCTGGCCTGCGAGCAAGGCCAGCGGCCGCTGTCTTTACTGGTCACCGCTGGACAGCGCGGCGACAGCCCACAGTTCACGGCTGTCTTGGAAGGCATTTGGGTCCCTCGTATCGGGCCGGGGCGTCCCCGAGTCCGTCCGCTGCGGGTGCGGGGCGATAAGGCGTACTCCTCTCGCGCCAACCGGTCCTACCTGCGCAGCAGGGCAATCCGGAGCACGATCCCCGAGCCGGCCGATCAGGCCGGGAA
>NZ_JBEZEZ010000032.1:0-56588 GCF_040649155.1 Streptosporangium sp. NPDC049046
GGGGGGGGCGCCCGCCCCGGGGGCCCCCCCCGCGTGGGGGGTCTGGGTGTTCCCCCCCCCAACCACCCCGGGGGGCCCCCCCCCCGGGGCCCCCCCCGCCGGCAGGTGGACGCGGAAGAGGGTGCTCAGCCCTTGACGCCGCCCGCGAGCAGGCCGCGGACGAAGTAGCGCTGCATCGACAGGAAGACGACCAGCGGGATGATCAGCGAGACGAACGCTCCCGAGGTCAGGCGCTGCCACTCGTTGCCCTTGGTACCGGCCATCTGCGCCAGCCGTACCGTCATCGGAGCGCTCTCCGGGGTGCCTCCGGCGAAGATCAGGGCCACCAGCAGGTCGTTCCAGACCCAGAGGAACTGGAAGATCGCGAAGGTGGCGAGCGCCGGCCCGACCAGCGGGAGGACGATCGTGCGCAGGATCTTCCCGTGGCTCGCCCCGTCGACCCTCGCCGCCTCCATCAACTCGCCGGGAAGCTCGGACATGAAGTTGTGCAGCAGGAAGACGCCCAGCGGTAGCGCGAAGCAGGTGTGGGCGAACCAGACCTGAATGAACCGGGCGGGGCCCTCCAGCTCCCAGGCGGGCATCAACTGGAGGCCGAAGACGGACACGCCCTCGGAGAAGAACGAGAGCAGTGGCACGAGTGCCATCTGCAGCGGCACGATCTGCAGCGCGAAGATGCCGATGTAGATCCACTCTCGTCCGCGGAACGGCAGCCAGGCGAGCGCGTACGCCGCGAAGGTGGCGAGGGCGAGCGGGAAGAGCACCGACGGGATCGTGATGACGATCGAGTTGATCAGGAAGCTCATCATCTGGCCGGAGGACGAGGAGGTTCCGAACAGGACCTGCTGGTAGTTCTCCAGGGTGATCTGCGGGTCGGAGAAGAACGTCCACCAGCCGGTGGTCTTGATCTGGTCCTCCGGGCGCAGCGAGGACAGCAGCAGGCCGAAGGTCGGGGTGGTCCACAGGACCGCGATGACGATCGCCGCGGCGCCGGCGACGCGGCCGCTCAGTCTCCGCCGTACGCGCTGCGGTGCCGTCGTCGCCTCGGGCCGCACCATGGTCTGGGTCAACGTGGCCATGTGGACTCCTTCGCCGTCCGCGTACTCGCGACGCGGGGCCTGCCTGCTCGCCCGGTCACCTGACGGCCTCTCTGCGCTGGCGGATCTGGTAGATCACGATCGGGGTCACCAGGACGAACAGGAAGACCGCGAGGGCCGCGCCCTTGCCCGTCTCGCCGTACCGGAACGCCTGGTTGTACATCTCGTTGGCGATGACGCTGGTGTCGAACTGGCCGCCGGTCATGGTGCGGACGATGTCGAACAGCTTGAGCGTGCCGATCGACTGCGTGACCAGCACCACGATCACGGCCGATCGGATGGACGGCAGCGTCACCCGGAAGAACATCTGCAGCGGGCTCGCCCCGTCCAGCCGGGCGGCCTCGACGATCTCGGCGGGGATTCCCTTGATCGCGGCGGAGAGCACCACGGTGGCGAAACCCGCCTGGATCCAGACCATGACCACGATGAGGAACAGTGTGTTGAGCGGTGCCTCCTGGAGCCACTGCTGTGGTTCGCCACCGAACGCGACCGTGATCTGGTTGAGCAGGCCGATCTGGTCCTGCTCCTCGGAGCGGTAGGCGTAGACGAAGCGCCAGATGATGCCCGCCCCGACGAAGGAGATCGCCATCGGCAGGAAGACGAGTGACTTGGCGAGCGACTCGAAACGGGTGCGGTCGACCAGGACGGCGTAGACCAGCCCGACCGAGGTCACCAGCAGCGGGACGAGCAGCACCCAGATGAGGGTGTTGCGGAGGACGATCACCGCCTCCGGCTGGGTGAACATCCAGGCGTAGTTGGACATGCCGACCCACTCCTTGCCGTCGCCGCTCATGAACGACAGCAGGGTGGTGCGCACGGCCGGTACGACCAGGCCGATGGCGAGGAGCAGGATGGCGGGCAGAAGCAGGATCGTGGCGTGGGTCCACGCGCGCCGCCGCATCGGGGCGCGGTCGAGGAGCACCAGGATCACCGCCACCACCACGAGGAACGCGGCGACGCCGATCAGCAGTTGGAGGAGTTTGGGCAGTTCGGCGGCGAAGTCGAAGTCCATCGGAGAATCTCCCGGGAGGACGACGGTCCGGTCCCGCGCATCACGCAGAACCGGACTCATCGGGATATATCAGGACTTGGGCCAGGAGGCTTCGATGTAGTCGAGGACCGTCTTGGTGTCCTTGCCGTTGATCCAGTCGGTCATGCCCTTCCAGAACGTGCCCGCGCCGACCGCGGCGGGCATCAGGTCCGAGCCGTCGAAGCGGAAGATCGTGCTCGGGTCCTGGAGCATCTCCATGGAGAGCTTGTCGATCGGGTTCTGGGCGTTGGCCGGGTCGACGCCCTTGCGCGCGGTGACGTAGGTCGCCAGTTTCATGCGGGCGGTGGGGAACTCCGCGGAGGCGAGATACGCCTGGACGGCCTGGACCTCGGGGCGGTCGGTGAAGGCCGCCACGAACTCGCCCGCGCCGAGCACCGGCTTCTTGGCCGGGTCGTTGCCCGGCAGGTAGAAGGCGAACACGTCACCGTCCTCGGCGACCTTGGTCCCCTCGGGCCAGAAGTTGGCGTAGAAGGACGCCTGGCGGTGCAGGGCGCACTTGCCCTCGGTGATCGGGACGCCGCCCTCCTGGAAGGCGGTGCTGGCGATCGACTTGACCGGACCGTAGCCGCCGTTGACGAACTTCTCGTTCTTGAGGATCGCGCCGACCTTGTCGACCGCCGCGGTGACCTTGGGGTCGTTGAACGGGGTCTTGTGGCTCACCCAGTCGTCGTATCCCTCGGGACCGGCCTCCCTGAGCATGAGGTCCTCGATCCAGTCGGTCGCCGGCCAGCCGGTCGCGTCACCGGACTCGATGCCCGCGCACCACGGCTTCACGCCGGAGTCGGCGATCGTGTTGGTGAGCGTCATGAGCTCGTCCCAGGTCTTGGGGACGGCCCAGCCCTTCTCGGTGAACATCTTCGGCGAGTACCAGACGAAGGACTTCACGCTCGCGCCGAGCGGGGCGCCGTAGAAGACGCCGTCGACGGTGGCGTACTTGGCCCAGTCCTCCGACCAGCCCTCGGCGGTGAGCTTCTTGATCTCCTCGGAGGCGGGCTTGAGCTTTCCCGCCTTGGCGAAACGCTCAAGAAGGCCCGGCTGGGGGAAGAAGGCGATGTCGGGGGGGTTGCCGCCGTCCGCGCGGACCTGGATCTGCGCCTCGAACTCGCCGGTGCCCTCATAGGTGATCTTCATTCCGACGCAGTCGGCGAACGGCTTCCACGCCTTCTCGAAGTGGTCGGCCTCCGCGTCACGGATCGGCGAGTAGATGCTGACGGTCTTGCCCTCGTGTTTGCCGTACTGACTGAAGGCGGCACATTCGGGGGACGCGCCGGCGTCGTCGCCACCCGCCGATGGCGTGGGGTCCGCGGATCCGCAGGCGGTGACGACCAACGCCAGCCCTATGCTGCCCGCCGCAAGGGCGGTGCGCCGGGGCCGAGAGAGGAGCGACATGGAACCATCCTCCAAATACACAATTGCCGGGGAGTGTGAGAGCGCTCTCTGGAAGAGTTGTCTGCCCACAACGCAAAGTCAAGAACCGTGATATTACGGTTACCATCTCAGAATTCTTGACACGATCTGTGCGGTACCGTGATGCTCCAGAGAGCGCTCTCACGTAACAGCCGAACAGAATGGGGCGGTGAGGACATGACCATGTCCGCCGAAAAGTCCTACGACCTTCAGGACTCCGGCGTGCTGAGATTCCCCGAGGGCTTCGTCTGGGGTGCCGCCACCGCGGCCTACCAGATCGAGGGCGCCACCCGGGATGACGGCAGGGGCCCCTCCATCTGGGACACGTTCTCCCGCACCCCCGGCAAGGTTCACGCGGGCCACACCGGTGACGTCGCGTGCGACCACTACCACCGCTATCCCGAGGACGTCGCGCTCATGCGCGACCTCGGCCTGCACTCCTACCGGTTCTCCATCTCCTGGCCCCGCGTGCAGCCCGACGGGTCGGGGCCCGCCAACCCGCGCGGCCTGGACTTCTACGACCGCCTCGTCGACGAGCTCCTCGAAAAGGGCATCACCCCCATCGTGACGCTCTACCACTGGGACCTGCCGCAGACCCTGGAGGACCGCGGCGGCTGGACCAGCAGGGAGACCGCCACGCACTTCGCCGACTACGCCGCGATCGCGCACGGCAGGCTGGGTGACCGGGTCGAGACGTGGACCACCCTGAACGAGCCCTGGTGCTCGTCCTTCCTCGGCTACGCGTCGGGCATCCACGCCCCCGGCCTCGCCGAGCCCGCGCTGGGCTTCGCCGCCGTCCACCACCTGCTGCTCGGCCACGGCCTGGCCGTCCAGGCGCTACGCGCCTCGGGCGCCGCCACGGTCGGCGTCACGCTCAACCTCTCCCCCGTGATCGGCGACGACGCCCCCGCGGTCGAGCTCGTCGACGGCCTGCAGAACCGGATCTTCCTGGACCCGGTGCTGCGCGGGGAGTATCCCGCCGACGTCGTCGAGCGTGCCCGCCGCTTCACCGACTGGTCCTTCGTCCAGGACGGCGACCTGGAGATCATCGGTCAGCCGATCGACCTGCTGGGCGTGAACTACTACCACCCGCAGACCGTGACCGTCCGCGCCGGCGAGCCCGCCAACCTGGTCTATCCGGGCAGCGAGGGCATCGCCTTCGGCGGAGCCGACGCGCCGCAGACCGCGATGGGATGGCCGGTGCAGCCGTTCGGCCTCACCGACCTGCTCCTGCGGCTCTCGCGCGACTATCCGGGCACCCCTCTGATCATCACCGAGAACGGTGCCGCCTTCGACGACGTCGTCGAGGACGGCGAGGTGCACGACGTCGGCCGCCTGTCCTACCTCGACGGCCACCTGCGCGCGGCGCACGCGGCGATCGAGGGCGGCGCCGACCTGCGCGGATACCTCGTGTGGTCGCTGCTGGACAACTTCGAGTGGGCCGAGGGGTATGACAAGCGGTTCGGCGTCGTACACGTCGACTACGCGACGCAACGCCGCATCCCCAAGGACAGCGCCCTGTGGTACAGCCAGGTCGTACGCCGGAACGGACTGTGAGGACCCGTCCGACCCTGGAGAAGGTGGCCGCCCGGGCGGGTGTGTCCCGGGCGACGGCCTCGCGCGTGGTCAACGGCTCCACGCGCGTGGCACCCCAGATCCGCGACGCGGTCAACCGCGCCGTGGAGGAGCTGGGCTACGTGCCCAACCAGGCGGCGCGGAGCCTGGTCACCCAGCGGGCCGACTCCATAGCGCTCGTCTTCCCCGAGCCGGCGACCCGGGTCTTCTCCGACGACCCGACCTTCGCCGGGATCATCCGCGGGGTCAGCCTGGAGATCGAGGAGGCCGACAAGCAGCTCGTGCTGATGCTCATCGGCGCGACGGGCGGCTACCAGCGGGCCGAGCGCTACGCCACCAACGGCCACGTGGACGGCGTGGTCATCGCGTCGATGCACGGCACCGACCCGCTGCCGGCCATCCTCGCCAGGCGCGGGGTGCCGGTGGTGTGCAGCGGCAGGCCGACCGTGCCCAGCAGCCTGCCGTACGTGGACGTGGACAACGCCGGCGGCGCCGAGCGCGCGGTGCGGCACCTGATGGAACGGGGCAGGCGGCGCATCGCCACCATCGCCGGGCCGCAGGACATGATCGCCGGAATCGACCGGCTCGACGGCTACCGCGCCGTGCTGCGCGACTCCGACCGCCGCTCCATCGTCGCGGTCGGCGACTTCACCCGGGAGTCGGGGACGGTCGCGATGCGGCAGCTGCTCGCCGACGACCCGGAGATCGACGCGGTCTTCGTGGCGAACGACCTGATGGCGCTGGGCGCGCTGACGGCCCTGCGCCAGGCGGGCCGACGGGTCCCCGACGACGTCGCGCTGGTCGGCTTCGACGACATCCCAGCCGTCTCCTACGCCGAGCCTCCGCTGACCACGGTCAGGCAGCCGACCGTCGAGATGGGACGGAGGCTCGCCCGCATGGTCCTCGACCTGGAGGAGAAGGCGCAGGTGACACTCCCCACCGAGCTGGTCGTCCGGGAGTCCACCGCGTCCTGAGACCGGTCGCCCTCCGGCCACGGGAGCGGGCGAAACTCAAGACCCGACGAAGAGCACGGATCCGGAGCCCCGGCCGGGTGCCAGGGCTCCGGCCCGAGCTCCGAACCGGGACTACGAGGACGCCCGGACGACCAGATCCGTGGACACGATCATCGACTCGGCGGGGCCTCCCTCAAGGAGGGAGAGCAGCAGGCGGACCATCGCCGCGGCCTGCTCGGCGTGCGGCGTGTGGATGGTCGTCAGCGGCGGGTCGGTGTAGCGGGCGGCCTCGATGTCGTCGTAGCCCACGATGGCGACCTCGTCGGGAATCCTCCGGCCCGCCTGGCGGAGCGCGTGCATCGCGCCGATCGCCATCAGGTCGTTCGCGGCGAAGACCGCGTCGATCTCCGGGTCGTCGGCGAGCAGCTGCCGCATCGCGACCGCCCCCGACTCCCGGGTGAAGTCGCCGACCGCGATGATCGAGCGGCGATCGGAGTCGCGCAGCACCTCGCGGTAGCCGGTCAGCCGGTCCTGCCCGCCTATCATGTCCAGCGGCCCCGCGATGGTGGCGATGCGCCGCCTGCCTCGCTCCAGCAGATGCCGCACGGCGGTGGCGGCGCCCTCGACGTTGTCGTTGTCGACGTACGGTATCTCGACCGGCACGGCGGGTCTGCCGTAGGAGACGACCGGGACGCGCAGCCGGGTGAGCGCGACCGGCAGCGGGTCGGCACCGTGACTGGACACGAGCATGACGCCGTCGACGTGGCCGCCGGCGATGTAGTGCTCCACCCGGGCATGGCTCTCCGGCGACCCGGCCAGCAGCAGCACCACCTGCTTGTTGACGGCCTCCAGCTCCAGGCTGGCCGAACGGATGACGGTGGAGAACATCGGATCGTCGGAGAACACCCGGTTCGGCGACTCCGAGACGACCAGCGCGACCGAGTTGGTCCGCTGGGTCACCAGGTTTCTCGCCGCCCCGTTGGGGACGTAGCCGAGCTCGTTCACCGCGCGCATGACCAGGTCCCGGATGTCGGCGGTGACCGTGGTCTGGCCGTTCACCACCCGGGAGACGGTCGACCGGGAGACCCCGGCACGGGCGGCGACCGCCTCCAGGGTGGGACGTCTCATCGTGTTCTTCCCCTACCGTCGATTGCGGTCCGTTACGTGCGATGACATCGCGGTACAACGGCGCGCCGTCCTTGAGCGGACGCCGCCGGGTGGCGAAGTCCGCGCGCACGATCCCGAACCTACGCCGGTCCCCTCCGGCCCACTCGAAATTATCAGCAGCGACCGGATGACCACGCACGTCCGCCCCTTCGGCGATCGCGGCGTGCACGACGCGCGGGTGGCCGTTGCCGTCGGCACGACGGAGGCGAGGGTGGCCTCCGAGTGCCGACGGCGGTCATCCCTTCACCGCCCCCTGCATGATTCCTCCGATGATCTGTTTGCCGAGCAGGGCGAACACGACGACCAGTGGAAGCGTGCCGAGCGTGGTGCCCGCCAGGCCGAGCACGTAGTCGTTGACGTATCCGCTGGCCAGTGTGGACAGGGCCACCTGGACCGTCGGATCCTCCGGGGTCAGGACGACCAGCGGCCAGAAGTAGTCGTTCCAGACCGACATGAAGGTGAGCATGCCCAGCACCGCCGCCGCCGGGCGGGCGGCCGGGAGCACGACGTGCCAGAACAGGCCCCAGGTGCTGCAGCCGTCGACCCGGCCCGCCTCGAGCAGCTCGGTCGGCAGCGCCCTGGAGAGGTACTGGGTCATGAAGAACACCCCGAACGCGTTGACGAGCGCGGGCACGATCAGCGCGTACATGGTGCCGGTCCACTCCAGCTTCACCATCAGCATGTACAGCGGGATGATGCCGAGCTGGGTCGGCACCATCATCGTCGCCACGGTGAGCAGGAGCAGGGCGTTGCGCCCGCGAAAGCGCAGCTTGGCGAAGGCGAACCCGGCCAGGGTGGAGAAGAGCATCACCGCGAACGCGACGGTGCCGGAGACGACGACGGAGTTGAGCATCGCCAGGGCGAAGGGGACCGTGTCGAAGACGCGGGCGACGTTGGCGAAGAAGTTGCCGCCGGGGATGAGCGGCGGCGGCACGTCGGCCAGGGCCGCGTTGTCGCGGGAGGCGACCACGACGCTGTAGTAGAGCGGCATCATGGAGAAGAACGCCACCGCGGCGAGCGTGAGGTAGGTGAGCCTGCGGGCGGCGCCGCCGGAACGACGGCGGACCGCGGGGACGGCGGTGTGGGCGCTCATGTCAGCCCTCCCTTCCCACGACGGGTGAGCAGGTAGTTGACGCCGACGACCACCACGATGAAGACGAACATCATCCAGGAGATGGCCGAGGCGTAACCGAAGTCGAGCTTGGTGAAGTTCTCGTAGATGAACAGGGAGAGCGTCTGATACTGCCGGTCCACCCCTCCGGTGACGAGGTAGGAGCCGAACAGCAGCGGCTCGGCGAGGATCTGCATCGCGCCGATCGTCGAGGTGATGACGACGAAGATGATCGTTGGCTTGATCATCGGGATGGTGATCCTGCGGAGCTGGGTCGTCCCGCTCGCGCCGTCGATGGTGGCCGCCTCGTACAACTCGCGCGGCACCGCCTGCATCGCCGCCAGGAGAATGAGGGCGTTGTAGCCCGTCCACCGCCACATGATCATGGTGGAGATGGCGAAGTGAGAGCTGAGCACCCCCTCGTTCCAGGCGATGCCCTCGACGCCGACCAGGGAGAACACCCAGTTGATCATGCCGAAGTCCCGGCCGAACAACTGGCTGAAGATGACCACCACCGCGACCACACTGGTCACGTTGGGCAGCAGCAGCGTGATGCGGAAGAAGGTCTGCGCCCGTAGCGGCCGGTTGAGCAGGTGGGCGAGCCAGATGGCGAGCAGCAGCTGCGGCACGGTGGACAGCACCCCGATGGACAGGGTGTTGAAAGTGGCGTTCCAGAAGTAGTCGTCGGCGAGCAGCGTTCTGAAGTTCTCCAGGCCGACGAAGGTCTGCTCGTCCCGGAGCAGCGTCCACTCGTGCAGGCTCACCCAGGCGGTGTACGCGAGGGGAAACAACCCGAACGCGGAGAAGAGCAGGAAGAAGGGGGCCACGTAGGCGTACGGCGAGCCCTTGACGTCGAGTTGGTGAACCAGTTGGCGGCGGAGGCGGGGTCCCGCCTGCCTGTTCGGCGGGACCGCCGCCAGGCGATCGGGCGCGCGGGTGGCCATGGCAGCTCCTTTCTGCGGTTCTTCGGACGGCGGGAGGAGTGCGGCCCGTCACGGCGGGCGGCGTCGGCCCGTCACGGCGCACGGCGGGAGGCGCGCGGTTCCGCGGCACGGGACGCGTGCCCGCCACGGGACAGGGGCACGGGCTGGTGGCCGACCGGTACCAGACCGGCCGGCCGGGGGACGACTACTTGATCCTGCCGACGTCCTTGAGCGCCTGTGCCCAGGCCTCCTCGGCGTTCTGCTTGCCCTGGTCGACCCGCTGGAGACCGTCGCCGATCGCCTGCAGGACGTCACCGGCCTTGGGACCCACGGGCTGCGGCTTGAGCGACTTGGCCGCGTCGGTGAAGATCTTGCCGATCGGCGCGTTGCCGAAGTACGGGTTGACGAAGTCCTTCACCGCGGGGTCGTCGTACAGGGCGGGCAGCGAGGGCAGCGCGCTCGCCTCCTTGAAGAGCTTGATCTGGCTCTCCTTGCTGGTCAGCAGGTCGATCAGTGCCGCGGCCTCCTTGGGATGCCTGCCCTGCTTGGGCAGCATCAGGTGGGTGCCGCCCTGGTTGCCGCCGCCGCCGGGGACCGCCGCGATGTCCCAGGTGCCCTCGCCGGGCTTCTGATCCTTGATCGTTCCGGTCTTCCAGGCCGGGCAGACCATGGTGGCGAAGCTTCCCTTGGCGATGCCGGTGTTCCACGGCGGCGAGAACGCGGCGAGGTTGGCCGAGAGACCTTCGTCGATCATCTTCACGCCCGTGTCGTACGCCTTGCGCACGTCGGGGTTGGTGGCGGCGACGATGTTGTACTCGGCGTCGTAGAAGCCGATGGGGGCCTGCTCGACCATGGCGCGGAAGTGCTCGCCGGGACCGTCGGTGAACTTGGCTCCCTCCACCTTGCCCGCGACGAACCTCTTGCCCGTCTCGACGTAGGCGTCCCAGGTCGGCCAGAGCGCCGAGACCTCGTCTCGGTCGACGGGCAGGCCGGCCTTCTTGAACAGGTCCGGGCGGTAACACATGGCCAGGCCGCCGACGTCGGTACCGAGGCCCAGGAGGGCGGAGCCGTCGTTGGAGACGCCCAGCTTCCACTTCCAGTCGAGGTATTCGCTCTCGCGCCTGTCCAGGCCGTATTCCTTGAGGTCGTGGAACTTGTCCGGCACGGGGGTGAAGGCGCCGATGTAACCGCCCTCGACGGCGACCACGTCCGCGGCGCCCGCGCCGGTGGTCAGCTGGGTGATGAGGTTGGTGTGGTGGTCGTTGAACTGCGCGCGGCGCTCCACGATCTCCACGTTGGGGTGGGTCTTCTTGAACTCCTCGTACAGCGGCGCGTAGTGGAAGTCGCTGAACAGCCCGACGGTCAGCTTGATCTTCTCGGCCGGCCCTGAGGCCGGCCCGCCGCTCCCGGCGCCACCCCCACCGCAGGCGGTGAGGCCCAGGACCAGGGCGGAAACGGCGGCCATCGGGGCGAGGAACCTCTGGCGTGACTTACGCATGGAACCCTCCCGGGGTCCTCATAGATGATCATGGAGAGAGCGCTCTCTGAGAGAGAGTGACGCCAAGGGGATTGCCTGTCAACGGCACCGCCGACCTCACCCCGCGCCTGGCGGTCGACTTTTCACGGAAAGTGCCCTCTCGCTCTCTTAAACGTTTCCACAGCCCAGAGAGGTTTTGGAGTTAAATTTTATACAAAATGGAGCGCTCCCACGAGGAAAGGTCACATTAAGGTCGCGTTTCCAGCGTGTTCCACAGGGCCGCACCGGCCTCTTGACACCCCCCGCCGAGCGGGCCACTCTCTATCTCAGAGAGCGCTCCCTCACAACTTTCCCCCGTGGTCCCACCTGCCGCCCGCACCCGCGGTGCCACCGGTCCCCGCCTCGCGAGACGATCCCGGACGGCCTCGCGTACGAGTGCTCGCCGCCCCCGTACGGGAGACCCCCTCCCCTCCTCGGAAGGACGACTTCGGAAAGACGACGCGGAAGCCACCTCGGCCCCCACGTCTCTCGTGGTGACGCCGGAAGCCGTAGAGTCGTCCGGCCGGTCGGAAATCGACCGGCGCGCATCCAACCAAGGAGAACCACGTGGCACTGGAGAAGCCGGAGATCGACTTTCCGGAAGGCGCCCCGCCCTCGGAGCTGGAGATCGTCGACATCGTCGTAGGGGACGGCCCGGAGGCCAAGCCGGGACACCAGGTCACCGTGCACTACGTCGGCGTTGCCTTCTCGACGGGCGAGGAGTTCGACGCGTCGTGGAACCGCGGAGACACCTTCCAGTTCCCGCTGGGCGGGGGCCGGGTCATCGCGGGCTGGGACCAGGGCGTCGCGGGTATGAAGGTCGGCGGCCGCCGTCGTCTCACCATCCCGCCGCACCTCGGCTACGGCAACGCCGGCGCGGGCAACCGCATCAAGCCGGGCGAGACGCTCATCTTCGTCGTGGACCTGCTCGGCGTGAGCTGACTCGGGACGAAACGACGCATGCGGGCGGGCCACACCGGCGACGGGTGGCCCGCCCCGCGTGTCCTGTCACCCCTCCGCCCCCACTGCCGTCCCGATCGTCCTGCACCGTCCTTCATATCCGGCACCGTGCCCTGCGTCCGATGTCGTCCTCTGTGTGCCCCGGTCTGGCGGCCACCTCACGTTCGCGAGGTTCGCGGGAAGGTCCGACCTCCCCGCGGGGCGCGATGACTCAGAAAAGCAGCGCCTCGCCTCACCGAAATACCGCTCGTAGCTCTTAAGCTGGCCATTGTGTTGTTGATCGACCTCGCGCGCACCTCCGCGGCCGTGACCGCCGTCTCCGCCCGGCTGGCGAAGACCGCCCACCTCGCGGAGCTGCTCGGCAGGGTCGAGCCGGACGAGGCCGAGATCGCGATCGCCTACCTCTCGGGAGAGCTGCCTCAGCGCAACGTCGGAGTGGGCTGGACGAGCCTGCAGGACCCGCCGGAGCCCCGGCTCGCCGCCACCGCCACCCTGCGCGGGGTCCACGACCTCCTCGATGAGATCAAGGCCCTGTCGGGCCCCGGCTCGCAGAGCGCGCGCAGGACGCTGGTCTCCGAGCTGTTCGGCGCCCTCACCCGCCAGGAGCAGGTCTTCCTGTCACGGCTGCTGCGGGGCGAGCTGCGTCAGGGCGCGCTTGAAGGAGTGATGGTCGAGGCCGTGGCGAAGGCGGCCGGGGTGCCGGCCACCGAGGTCAGGCGGGCGCTGACGTTGCGCGGCTGGCTTCCCGCCGTCGGCGCCGCCGCCCTGGGCGGTGGGGTCGAGGCACTGCGCGCCTTCCACCTTGAGGTCGGCCGCCCGGTGTCGCCGATGCTCGCCCAGAGCGCCACCTCCATCGCGACCGCGTTCGGCAAGCTCGGCGAGCCGGTGGCCATCGAGTGGAAGCTCGACGGCGTCAGGGTCCAGGCGCACCGCTCGGATGAGCGGATCACCGTCTTCACCCGCGCCCTTGAGGACATCACCGCGCAGGTGCCCGAGCTGGTCGAGGCGATGAGCGCCCTGCCCTCCCGCGACCTCGTCCTCGACGGCGAGGTGATCGCGCTGCGGGCCGACGGCCGCCCCGAGCCCTTCCAGGTCACCTCGGGCCGCGTGTCAAGCCGCACCGACGTGCCGCGCGTGCGCGAGAGGATCCCGCTGAGCGTCTTCTTCTTCGACGCGCTGCGGGTCGACGGCGCCGATCTGCTCGACCTGCCGGGTGAGGCACGCCATGCGGCCCTGACCGCCGCCGTGCCCGCGGAGCTGGTGACCCCCCGCCTGGTCACCGGCGACGTCGCGGACGGCGAGGCGTTCTTCAAGGACGCGATCAGGAGCGGCCACGAGGGCGTGGTGGTCAAGTCGCTCCTGACGCCCTACGCGGCCGGGCGGCGCGGCGCCGGCTGGATCAAGGTGAAGCCCCGGCACACGCTCGATCTCGTCGTCCTGGCCGCGGAATGGGGCCATGGTCGCCGCGAGGGCAGGCTCTCCAACCTGCACCTGGGCGCCCGCGACCCGGTGACCGGCGGATTCGTCATGCTCGGCAAGACCTTCAAGGGCCTGACCGACGAGCTGCTCGCCTGGCAGACCGACCGCTTCCTCGGCATCGCCGAGGGGCCCACCGACGGCTGGACGGTCACCGTCCGTCCCGAGACGGTCGTCGAGATCGCCTTCGACGGCGTGCAGCAGTCGAGCCGCTATCCCGGCGGCATGGCGCTGCGCTTCGCCAGGGTCATCCGCTACCGCACCGACAAGACGGCGGACCAGGCCGACACCGTCGACATGGTCCGCGCCCTCATGCTCTGACATGTCTTCGTGCTCGTGTCACGTCCGTGGTCCGGCGTACCGCCGCACGGGTGCCACGTCCCTCGTGCGGCTGCCGTCCCGTAGGTCCTGCGGCCTCAGGACACCGGAGGCGTCATTTGACGACACGCAGGGTGAAGGGGTATCGGAAGTCGCCGTCGCCCGCCGCGGCCACGGCGCCGACCACGGACAGCACCACGCCGCCGATCCAGAGCAGGGGCGTCAGGACGAAGCCGATGAAAGTGATCGCCAGCACGATGGTGGCCGCGAGCATCGTCAGCTGGAAGTTCAGTGCCTCCACCGAGTGCGCCCGGATGTAGGGCGACGTCCTGCCCGCGGTGAGCATCATGACGGCCGGACCGATGACGGGAAGGCCCGCCAGCGGGAGCAGGTGCGACGCCACCGCCCCCAGACGCTCCGCTCCGCTCTCCCCCCGGCCGAAGGGGCGTGCGTGATGACCGTACGCGACCTGACCCGCGGCGGGCGGGTAGGAGGCGAGACGGGCCGGACGCGTGCCGTACAGCTCGTTCATGATCGGGACGAGGTCGCCGTGGACGCGGGCCGTCATCGCCCGCTCCAGCCTGTCGTCGAACTCGGCCTTGTCGAGTCTTCCCTCCGCGTAGGCGGCCTGGACGTGCTCGACCACCCGCTCGCGATCCTGGTTGCTGACCCGAAGCCCCGCGTGACCGGGTCGAGGACCTGCCGCCGGCACTCCCCCGTACCCCGGGCCTGCTGGTGTCGCTGTGCCTGCCATGAGACCGATACCCTTTCTTCGCCGCTTCGATCTCAATGTTCGTCCAGATTGTCGGCCCGGTATATCAGGATGAACCCCCATAAGCCCCTGAGACCCATCCCTGGCCTTCCGCCACGGAACGAGCAGGAGAGGTATACAAGGAAATATGAGATGGCGAGATCGCTACGGGTTGAGGCGGCTACGCGGGCCGAAGATCGCAAAGTTCGACCGCGCCACGACCGACGCCGACATCGAGGCGCTCATCGCCTTCGCGAAGTCGCGCAAGAGCGTCGAGTTCTACGTCGAGCCCGAGACATTCGCGACGAACACCACGGCGGTGGCCG
The DNA here is from genome assembly GCF_040649155.1 of Streptosporangium sp. NPDC049046. Taxonomy (NCBI): domain Bacteria; kingdom Bacillati; phylum Actinomycetota; class Actinomycetes; order Streptosporangiales; family Streptosporangiaceae; genus Streptosporangium; species Streptosporangium sp. NPDC049046. The sequence continues at coordinate 14,629 of NZ_JBEZEZ010000032.1, forward strand.
TCGCCGACGACGGTGAATGGACCCGGCGCCGGGTCGGCTCCCCCGCGGTGATCCGCAAGGTGGCCCGCGACCTGGCCCTGCCCGTCTACGACGTCCAGCTGACCGGTTATCCACCCCGGATGAGGGCCTACAACGAGCGTCAGAAACGCGCCGAGGGCTGAGCGAAGAGAGCCGGGCTCCCCTCATCACCGAAACCGGGGAGCCCCGCGGGCATCCGCCGACTCGGGGGCCCGAGAGACCGGCGGCCCTCTCGTCGCCAGGGGCCGCCTCACTCTTACCGCGGTACGGACAGAGGCCGGCGGGATGACCGGCTGCGGTCCGCCGACGCGGCCGAGGATCACGTCGGCCGGATGACCGGCCGGCCCGGGGCCGCCGGCACTCGCGAGGAAACGCCCTCGGGCGCACGGGCTGCCGCCCGCCGAGCCGAAGGGCTCCCGGCGCTCGCGAGGAACGCCCCCATCGAGCGGCCGACCCGGGTCCGCCGACGGCGCCGCCGGCACCGGTCGGCGCGTCCGGGACCCGCCCCGTGGCGCACCCTCTGACGATGCGCGACGCCCTGGTCAGGGCGGCCGGTCAGGGATGATCACACACACGGCGAGGAGCGTCGCACCGGAGCGTGAGCGTTCGGGCGCGCCTGCCGCGTAATCTTTTTCTTCCCTTCAGGTGAGTACCCTCCGAAGGTTAGAGCGCACGATCATGAATCGCTATGTAAAAACGGATTTATACGCATTTGTACGGTTCATGTTGGCGCATGGTATCCGCTGAAGAGTGATGCCGATGGATTTCAAGATTCTCGGGCCGATCGAAGTGCGGGCGGCCAACGGGCAACCGATCACCCTCGGGAGACGCAAACAGCGGGTGTTGCTCGCCGCCTTGCTCCTCAATGCCGGCAAGGCGATCCCCACCCATCGAATGCTCGACTGGTTGTGGGGGGAACAGGCTCCCGCCAACGCCGAGTCGAACCTCTACACCTATATCTCCGCGCTGCGCCGGGTGCTTGGTTCGCCTTCCCGGATCGAGGCGGGCTCCAACGGGTACGTGCTCCGGGTCGCCCCCGATGAAATAGACGTGAGATTGTTCGAGGAACTCGCCGCCCAAGGGCGTCTGATGTTATCCAAAGGGCGAAATGACGTCGCGCTCGAACGGTACACCCGGGCCTTGGGTCTGTGGCGCGCCGAGGCGGTTCTGGAAGGGCTTTCCCTGCCCGAACCGTTGCGAGGCGAGGCGGCACGGCTGGAACGGCTGAGAACGATCGTCGTGGACGCCTCGCTGGAGGCCCGCCTCGCGCTGGGCCAGCATGGCGAGGTGCTTCCCGATCTGGAGGCGCTGACTCGCAGGGATCCGCTGAACGAACGACTCCGCGCGCAGCTCATGCTCGCCCTGTACCGTTCCGGCCGCCGAGCCGACGCGCTCGTGGTGTACCAGCACGCGCGGGAGATGCTCGCCGCGGAACTGGGTGTCGATCCCGGCCCCGAACTGGTCCGTATGCATCGGCAGATCCTCGCCGACGACTCCGCACTGGCGGCGCCGTCACCGTCGGTCGCCGTCCGCCGGGTTTTCGCCCCGGCGGAGCTCCCGATCGCCTCGGCCGCCTTCACCGGGCGTGCCTCCGAGGTCTCCTGGTTACGGACGGCGCTCACCTCGGCGGCCCCTGGCCGTATCGTCGTCTCCGCGGTCGCCGGAGCGGCGGGGATCGGCAAGTCGGCGTTCGCCGTACACGTCGCCCACCAGATCGCGGAGCGGTTCCCCGACGGGCAGCTCTACGTGAACCTGCACGGTTCCACCCCCGACGTCAAACCACTGCATCCGGCCGAGGTCCTCGCCCGTCTCCTGCGCTCCCTCGGTGGCGACGACGTGGCCGTCCCGACCGACGTGGACGAGGCCTCCGCCCGATTCCGCTCGCTGACCGACGGCAGACACCTGCTGTTCCTGTTCGACAACGCTCGCGACGCGGAGCAGGTACGGCCGTTGCTGCCCGCCAGCCCCACCTGCCGCGTGCTGATCACCGCTCGGAGGATGCTGACCTCTCTGGACACCGTCGCGCATCTCCGCCTCGGCGTCATGGCCAAGGACGAGATGACCACCCTGCTGAGCCGCCTGATCGGCGGCGAGCGTGTCGCGGCCGACCCACGGGCGGCGCGCGTGATCGTGCGGCTCTGCGGCGGCCTGCCGTTGGCGATCAGGATCGCCGCCGCCCGGCTGGTGGCGCGGCCGGACCTGTCGCTGCGAGGGCTCGCCGACCGCCTCGCGGTCGAGGATCATCGCCTCTCCGAACTGCAGGCCGACGACCGGGCGGTCCGGGCCTGTTTCATGGTGAGTTACCGCGCCCTGGAGGCCGAGCACTCCCGCCTGTTCCGGCTGCTGGGCCTGCTCGGCGGATCCGACATCAGCGTCGCGGTCGCCGCGGCGCTGGCCGATCGCTCGGAGGAACAGACCGCGGATCTCCTGGATCATCTCGCGGACGCCCAGCTCCTCGAGGTGCGCGACGCCGGCCGGTATCGCATGCACGACCTGCTCTGCCTGTTCGCCCGCGAGCGCACCCGGCAGGAGGAGACCGAGGAGGAGCAGGTGCAGGCCGTGAGGCGGGCGCTTCACAGCTCCCTCGTCATCGCCTGCACCCTCGGTGACGTGCGCCACCGACGGGCCGGGAGAGACGCCAAGTTCGGTCACCTGGCACTCGGCCGCTTCAGCATGTCGCCCGACGACTGCACCATCGATCCCCGATGGCTCAACGCCAAGATGGCCGACCTGATCTCCACCGCGCGACAGGCGCCCGGCGCGGCGGGGGACGTCACCGGTCTGCCGACCGTCCACGGCGCCGCTTCGCACCGGCCGCCGTGGCGATGGGAAATGAGCGATCGAAACCGGCGAGGGATCTGACGCGGCGGAAACAATCCTCGTCTCCAGCCGCCGTAATCACATAATCTGACGCGCCGGAAACCGTTCTCCATGCGTCCACGGGGGCGCGGATTCACCGCGCGTTAAATCATTCTCAATTCCTCTCACCGTAAATATCGGATTCGGCGTGTCCGAAATCATCGCCACATCTACGTAATGATCCCGGGGATTCGAAAGACGAATCCCCGGGATCACATGCCGCACCGCTTTTTCGCCCCCATGCCTCATCGAGCGAAGCGTCGACCTACACAAACTTGTGTGGTGCGAGGTATAGCAACATTCATCACTATTAGCGACATCTCTCTCGTCTTCTCACATCTCTAGAGAGAAGGCCGGCATCTTGCACAGGAAGCTCCGGGGGTTGATCGATGACAGCGGTGGCACCACCGCGGGCACCCGACGGACACGCGCCTCCCGGCGATCGCCATCCTCGAACCGTACTCATCCGTGACGCCAGAAGCTGAAAGTTTCAAAAAAACGCCAGGAAAGGGCGGACGTGTCGGAGTTAATCGGCATCGATGAGTGTGAAAACCTTACCGTGAAGCAGGTCCAGAACCTCTACGGGAAGTACGTCAGCCGCAGCCAGGTCAACCTCATGACCTCCTTCGGTTTCGGTCGCGAACTCGCCGAACGCGCCGAGGGCGCCTGGATCTGGACCCGTGACGGCCGCCGGATCCTCGACGTCACCGGAGGGGTCGGCGTACTCAACCACGGCCACAACCACCCGCGCATCCTGGCCGCCCGCCGCCGGTTCGCCGAGCGGGGGCGCATGGAGGTCCACAAGGCGTTCTTCTCGCCCTACGTGGCCGCCCTGAGCCACAACGTGGCCACGCTGCTGCCGGGCGACCTGAACATCTCCTACTTTCCGAACTCGGGCGCCGAGGCGAACGAGGGCGCCATCAAGATGGCGTACAAGTATCACGGCGGGCGGCGTAACACCATCCTGCGGTCCGACATCAGCTTCCACGGCAAGACCCTCGGCGCGGGGAGTCTGACCGGATCCTCGGAGAACTCGTTCCGGTTCCCCGGGCTTCCCGGCATCGTCATCCACCCCTACGGCGACCTCGCGTCCGTACGGGCGGCGGTCGACGCCGCGCGCACCCCCGACGGGAAGTGCGACGTCTACGCGATCATGGTCGAGCCCTTCAGCGCTTCGAGCATGCGTTCCTGGTCGGAGGCCGACCTGCACGGGCTGCGACGGCTCTGCGACGAGCACGACATCATCCTCATCTTCGACGAGGTGTACACCGGATGGGGTAAGACCGGCAGCCTCTTCTACTTCATGCGATATCCGGGCCTGCTGCCGGACATCCTCGCCTACTCGAAATCGCTCGGCGGCGGGAAGGCGTCGATCGCCGGGTACACCGCCCGAGAGCCCATCTTCCGCAAGGCCTACGACCGGCTCTCCGACGTCATCCTGCACAGCACCACCTACTACGGGTTCGGCGAGGAGACCGCCACCGCGATCGAGGCGATCAACGTGATCGTCGAGGAGGACTATCCCGCGCGGGCCAGGCAGATCGAGCGCGTCCTGGGCCCCGGACTGGAGAACATCCAGAAGCGCTATCCGGAGGTGGTCGGCCAGGTGACCGGTACCGGGGCGCTGTGGGGGGTGTTCCTGACCGGCGGCCCCAAGGTGCTCGACCTCGCCGGCAAGCTGGCACCGGGCTTCTCCGGCGATCCGAATTTCCGCACCAAGCTGATCACCCTCTCGGTGATCGCGGAACTCTACCGCGAGCACGACATCGTGTCGTACTACAGCCCGAACGTCGAGAACCCGCTCGTCGTCGCGCCGACCCTCGCCATCGAGCCCGACGACCTCGAGTACTTCCTGGAGAGCCTCGACAAGACCCTGGCCAAGGGCCTGCCTCGACTGCTCGCCAGGTTCGTGCGAGAGAAGGTGGGGTCACGGTGGCCTATCGGGTCGTAGTGACCGGCAGCGCCGGAATGCTCGGCGGCAACCTGGTCCGGCGGCTCGTACTCGCGGGCCACGAGGTGATCGGCGTGGACCTGCGCCCGCCCTCGGAACCGGACCCCGGATACGGCCACCGGGTCGGCGACGTACGGGACGTCTCGCTGATGACCGAGGCGATGGCCGGAGCGGACGCGGTCGTGCACTGCGCCGGCGCGCTGCCGAGCTATCCGGCGGAGCAGATCCACAGCCTGATCGTCGGCGGCACCCACAGCGTGCTGGAGGCCGCGCGCCGGGCCGGGGTGGAAAGAACGGTCCACATCTCCTCCACCGCCGTGTACGGGCTCCCGAAACTGGTGCCCACCCCCGAGGAGCATCCACGCGAGCCCGTCGACCCCTACACCAGGGCCAAGACCGAGGCGGAGGAACTCGCCGACAAGTACCGGGCCGGCGGAATGTGCGTGCCGATCCTGCGCCCCAAGACCTTCCTCGGTCCCGGCCGGATGGGCCTGTTCGCGATGCTCTTCGAATGGGCCGAGGAGGGCCGGAACTTCCCGGTCCTCGGCCGCGGGGACGTACGCATCCAGATGCTCGCCATAGAGGACCTGGTGGATGCCGTGGCCGACGTCCTGACGGTGCCGGCCGACATCGCGAACGACACCTACAATCTCGCGGCGGCGGAGTTCGGCACGCTGCGAGAGGACTTCCAGGCGGTACTCGACACGGCCGGTCACGGAAAACGCGTCGTGTCGCTGCCCGTCCGGCCGGCCCTGACCGGGCTCCGGCTACTGGAAAGGACCCGGCTGTCGCCGGTGTACGGACGGCTGGTGCACAAACTGCTCGCCGACTCCTACGTCAGCATCGACAAGGCCGGGGAGCGGCTCGGTTTCCGCCCCCGGCTGTCCAACCGGGACGCGATTCTCCGCACATACGCCTGGTGGCGGGAGAATCGCGGCGCCGGCTCGCCTCGGGGCGCCGGCCAGACCAGCCGCGACGCGTGGCGGCAGGGCGCGCTGTCCCTGGCGAAAGTGTTCTTCTGAAGTGACGGGGAAAGCATGTACGTCGTCGAATCGGCAGACATCCCAGAGCTCCCACAGCCCCGGGAGGTGGTACCGGAAGAGGCAGCGAAGGCCCGTCCACACCTGGTCACGGACCTCTTCAGGCTGATACGGCCGTCGCACGCGGCCAAGGCGATCCTCCTCGTGCCGATCGCGCTCGTCGACACCTCCCTGTGGAGCCTCACCGCGTTGGGTGAGATCGTCCTGGCCACGGTCGCGTTCATCCTCGCCTCCGCCGCCGTCTACGTCGGCAACGACATCGCCGACCGGCACCGTGACGCGCACCACCCCGTCAAGCGTCACCGTCCGGTCGCGGCCGGCCGCGTGGGGATCAGGCTCGCGTACGTCTACTGCGCCATCCTGCTCGGGCTGCTCGGCGCCATCGTCGGGCTCACCCCGGGCCCTTACTGGCCGATCCTCGCCTACCTCGTGATCAACATCGCGTACAGCGGCTTTCTCAAACACGTACCGCTGGTCGACGTGGGCACGATAGCCGTCTGTTTCGTCCTCCGGGTCATCCAGGGATACGAGGTGACCGGAGGGCGAGCCGCCGCCTGGTTACTGGTCACGGTGTTCTCGATCTCCCTGCTGCTCCTCATCGGCAAGCGGCGTCAGGAACTGAAGAGCGGCGCCGCGCACCGCCCGGCACTCCGCGGCTACTCGATGGAGCTGACCAACTGGCTGTTGCAGATCGCCTCGGTGCTCGCCCTGCTGTCCGGCCTCATCTACCTGCGCGACGAAGGCCCGTTCGGCCCGCAGTACGGCCAGACGGCGATGCTGCTGTCCACCCCCTTCGCGCTCTTCGCCCTCTTCCGCTACCTGCAGATCCAGCTGATAGACGACGACGGTGGCGACCCGGTCCGGATCCTGCTTCGGGACCGGGTCATGGTCGCCAACTCGGTGCTGTGGGCCGCCACCCTGGGTGTGACGCTCCTGCTCGCCCACCATCTCGTCCCGTTGTGAGAACGACGTTGCGAAAGCGGCGTCGTGAAAGCGGCGCGGTGAAAGCGACACGGAAGGAAAGAATGGAAGTCCGCATACTGGGTCCGGTCGAGGTGACCGTCGACGGCCGGCGTGTTCCCCTGGGACCACCGCAACGACGTGCAGTGCTGGCCGCCCTCGCGGTCGACGTCAATCATCCCGTGTCACTTCCGACGTTGATCGACCGGGTCTGGAATCTCCCGCCGGACCGGGCGACGGATTCGCTGTACGCCCACATCGCACGCCTGCGGCAGGCACTGACGGGATCCGCGGTCTCCATCGAGCGCCGCGGCGGCGGCTACGTGCTGGAGGCCGACCCGGAGCGGGTGGACGCCCACCGGTTCCACCGGCTCGCGAAGCAGGCGCAGACCCATGCGCACGACGACTCCGTCCGGGTCGCACTGCTCGCCGAGGCGATGGAGCTGTGGCGCGGCTCGCCGCTGACCGGCATCTCGGGAGACTGGGCCTCCCGGATGCGCTACAGCATCGAGCAGCAGTTCGTCGGCGCCGTCGTCACCTGGGCGCAGGCGCACCTGCGGCTGGGACGGCCTGACACGGTCGTGACCGAGCTCACCCCCCTCGTTCCCCGCTACCCGCTCGTGGAACCGCTCGCGAGCATGCTGATGCGCGCACTGTGCGCCCTGGGACGCACCGCGGAGGCGGTGGCCCAGTACGCGCTCCTGCGCGGGTATCTGGCCGACCATCTGGGCATCGAGCCGGGGCCTGAGCTGCGCGCGTTGCACCAGGAGATCCTGCGAGGCGATCACGATCAGCCGGTCTGGGCGGCCGGGGAGGTGGTCCTGGCCGGTGCCGACCACGGCGGTTTCGGCTGGGCGCCCCTCGGGAAGCCACCGCGCGCCGAATCGCTGAGCTGGACCCGTCCCACGGCCCACCTGCCCGACCGGGTGCTGTCCCGAAGGCCCTGACCGTTCTTCCCCGGTCCTTCGGAGCATCCCCGTTTCCTGGCGATTCCTCCCGGGTCAACCGCTCGTCGAGACGACCAGGCGCTGCCCGCTGTGGTCGGAAAGACCGTTCGACCGCATCAGCTCGTACCGGTGCACGGTGACGTCCGGTGTGGTGAACGCCCAGTCGATCCGCCACAGCGGCCGGCGGTCGTCCCAGGAGGTGGGGTAGAGCGATCCGAGCACCGGGGTGGCGTCGACGAGCCGGTCCGGCAGCAGGCGCAGGATGCCCATCGCCGGTGAGGCGTTGAAGTCCCCGGCCAGCAGGATCGGGTGCGGATTCCGCTCGACGTCGGCCGCGAGCGCGCGGAGGTTGGCCTGCCGCCGCTCGTGCTGGGTCCGGTTGAGGCGGCGGGGATCCGGGCCCCGGGGGAACGCGTGAACGGGCGAGTTGATGTGCGTGTTGTAGAGCGAGACGGTCTTTCCGCCGTCCCCGCCGACGCGTACGTCCGTGCGCAGCGTCTTCACCGTGGAGAAATCCGGCAGACCCGGGTCGGGAGGTATGGCCTTGTCGCGTTCCTCCGACAGCCACGGGCGCAGGTCGATCCCCGACCGCAGGACGATCGGGAACCGGGAGACCGTGACCAGTTCGCTCGCCGCGGCGATGTGATAGCCGGGGAACTCCCGGCGCAGCCTGTCCAGGTCGTCCACCCGAATCGCCTTCGAGTCCTGGCCGAAGTAGACGTACTCCTGTAGGAGATACACGTCCGCCTTCTGGTCGTGCAGATACCGGTAGAAGTCGGCGATGTCACGTGGCGGAGTGCCGGTGGGCGGCGGCATCGCCGCCCCGTTCTCCGGCCGCTGGTCCCAATAGAACGTGTTCCAGGAGAACACCGTGATCGCGTCCGGCGGCGCGGGTGGGGGCCGGTGCCACAGGGCCGCGAGGTTGAGCCCGCTCCCGCCTCCGCCGAGCACCAGGGAGGCGAGCGTCACCGCCGCGATCCACCCCCGTGCCCGGCGCGCCGGCAGGGCCACCGCGAGCAGCAGGATCGGGACGACCGCGAAGGCGAGCGGCGGCACGAGCTCGGGAACCTGCCACCACCACACCCGGCCGGACAGCACACGATGGAGCACCACGAACACCAGCCAGGCGACCGGCGCGGACAGCAGCGGCCAGGTCCTCCAGCGCGACCGCCACGCGGGCCGGGACCCGGCGGTCGCTGTCACGACCCGCGTATCGGTCATCGACGGTGACCGGGTCCGGAACGTGCGCGTGGCGCGGTCGTCGCGGTCGTCATGGGTGCCGCGGACATCGCGGGCGTCGCGAGCACCACGGGCGTCGTGAGCGTCGCGGACGTCATGGACGTCGCGAGCGGCGCGGACACCATGAACGGCGAGGACGTCGCGGATGTCATGAACGTCATGGGCGGGAACGGGCGAGCCGTCATGTCGTCGCCTCCCCGGTCGCCGATGGCCGCACGAGCAGCTCGGAATCGTAGAGCCGGCGGAACCTGGCAGAGCAGAACCACTGCGCGACTCCGGCCACCACCCCGGCGGCGATGGTCACGTTCACCACGAAATGCACCGTACCGTAGTAGAGCAGGAACAGCGGGCCGCGCCGCCGCAGCACGAACCGGTACATGCCGAGGTCCGCCAGGATCGACACGGCGAGGGCGAGGACCGGCAACACGGCACCGGCCGGACCGAGCGCCACCGCCGGCAGTGTGACCACCGCCGCCAGGGCGGCGAGACTTCCACCGGCCCGGTTCGAGGTCTCGAACCCGCGGGCGAAGCGCTTGCGCCGCGCGTACAGCGGCACCCGGGCGCGCCCCCGCCGGAACAGCTTGCGCAGCAACGTGAACAGCCGGTCGTCGTGGTCGTGCCGGGACCGCATCGCCGTGGTGAGCACCATGTCGTACCGCTGGGTGAGACGGTGGCCGTAATCGACCTCCTCGGTCTCGCGCAACCGGGTGTTGAACGGCCCGACCTCGTCGAACACACTGCGGCGCATCGCGACCAGCGCCGGGAAGAGAAACGAGATGGGCCCCTCGGAACTCGCCGTCCAGTAGTAGTACTGCAGCGCCCGATACTCCTCGACGAGGCTGTCGCGGATCAGCGGCTCCGGGTCGTGGATGCTGCACACCGCCCCGAGCCGCGGATTCTCCGCGAGCATGCCCACCGCCACCTCGACGGCATCGGGATAGGCGGCCACGTCGGAGTCGACGAACACCAGGATCTCGCCACGGGTGTGGGCGGCGCCGAGGTTACGCGCGCCGGCCACCCCCATGTTGCGCCCGGTGTGGACGACTCGGACACCGAGCCGTTCCGCGACCGCGACGGAGTCGTCGGTGCTGCCGTCGTCCACCATGATCAGCTCGATGGGCCGGTAGGTCTGCTCCCTCATGGCGCGCAGGCAGAGCTCCAGTGAGGCCGCGTAGTTGTAGTTGGGCACCACCACCGATACCAGCGGGCGGGTCATCGCTCACGCCCCCATCGCCGGCGCGGACGGGTTCGGCATGTCGTAGGTGCGCCGGAACCGGCTGGACAGCAGGCACTGCGCGACGCCGACGAACACCGCCACCGCGACGGTGACGTTCACCAGGAAGTGGATCGCGGTGAAGTAAACGGTGAACGCCGCACCGGCGTAGCGCCAGACGAAACGGTACATCCCCAGGTCGGACGCGATGGAGCCGATCAGCAGCACGATCGGCACGAGCGCCCAGAGCGGGCCGAACAGCACCGGCAGCACCACGGTGACCACCGCGAACAGGGCGGCGAGCGAACCCCAGCCGCGGCTGCTGTTGGTCGGGCCGCCGTTGAAGTCCGGCCGGCGCAGGTACAGCGGGATGTGCAGACGCGCGCGGTGGAAGAACTTCGACAGCACCACGCTCAGCCGGTCGTCGTGGTCGTGCGCGCCCCTGATCGTGGTGTCCAGCACGATGCGGTAGCGCTGGGTGATCCGGTGGCCGTAGTCGGCGTTCTCACTGTGGCGCAACGCCGGGTTGAGCGGACCCACCTCGTGGAAGACCCTCGCCCACATCGCGAAGATCGCCGAATAGATCGTGGTGATGTCGCCCGCGTCACCGGAGATCCAGTAGTGCAGTTGAAGGCTGCGGTACCGCTCCACGCGGCTGTCGGGGATCAACGGCTCGGGCTCGTACGTGCCGCACACCACCCCCAGCGTGGGATCGGAGGTGAGCAGCGCCACCGCGTTCCCGACCGTGTCCGGGGTGAGCGCCACATCCGAGTCGAGGAAGAACAGCACCTCCCCGCGTGCGTGCAGGACGCCGAGGTTGCGCGCCGCCGGCGCCCCGATGTTGGTGTCGGTGACCACCACCCGCACCCCGTGCCGGCGGGCCGTCTCCACCGAGTCGTCGGTGCTGCGGTCGTCGACGACGATCACTTCGATGTGCGGATAGTCCTGCCGCTCCAGCGCGCTCAGGCACAGGTCCAGTGTGCGGGCGTAGTTGTAGTTCGGCACGATGACCGAGACCAGCGGTCGCTGCTCATCCATGGTCGATGCCCCCTTCGGGTCGGCGGGCGTCCGTCGGCCGGGAGGGGACCCGCCCGGCGGACGCTCGCGCGCATTCGTGTCTTCCGATGCTTGACATGGCTACTTGTCTCCCGCCGGTGCCGCTGCCGCTTCGGCCTCCGTCGCCGGCTCCGTCGCCGACTCTGTCGCCGGCTCTGTCACCCGCTCCGGTTCCGGTTCCGCCGAAGCGGCCGGAGCGGCCGGAGCGCGCCTGATGGCGACCTCGGCCACCGCCAGCGCCGCCGCTCCCAAGGCCACCTCGCCGACCGTGGAGACCAGCCGGCTCGCCACCGCCACCACCGCGGCGGCCGGCGCGGGCAGCACCACCGTCAGGGCGGCGGTCAGCACCGCCTCGCGGACACCGATCCCGTCGGGCAGCACGACCGTCAGCATTCCGACCGTCGTGGCCAGGGTGAACGCGCCCACGCACAGTCCCAGGGACCGCACGGGGTCGGCCCCCATCGCGACCGCGAGCAGCCACAGGTGCAGGCCGGTGACCGTCCACGACACCGCCTGCGAGACGACGGCCAGCCGTATCCCACGTGCCGACGCCGACCTGGTCGGGTCCGGCCGGCGCAGCAACCGCAGCAGCAGGTGCGCGCCGTGGTTGACCAGTTGCGGTCGTACCAGCACGACCACGACCAGCACCGTCGCCGCCGCCACCAGCCATACCACCTGGGTGCCGAGCATGTGCACGCCCGCGAGCAGCCCGATCGTGAGCCCGGTCAGCAGGACGAGGCTCATGCTCAGCGCCGCCGTGCTCATCAACCGCCCGAAACCGACGCCGTTGGCCGTGGCCACCTTGGTCGCGGCGATCAGGCCCGGCACCTTCCCCGGCACGTACTTGCTGAGGAACGTCACGAAGAAGACGCGCGCCACCCGTGGTTCGCTCACCGGCGGGCCGAGCTCGAACAGCACCGCCCGCCACGCCAGATAGCCGAATCCCAGCCCGACCATGCTGATCAGCAACGCACCGGCGAGCAGGAGGCCGATCCGCCCGCCGTCGCTCCCGGCGAGCATGACCGAGACCACGCTCCAGTCCTGCCCGGCCAGTGCCGTCGCCACCGCGCCCACCAGGACCAGGGCGAACGCCGCCATCAGGGCGCGCACGAGTGCGCGAGGCGGACGCCACGACGGGCGCCACGACCGGATCACGCTCACTCGGGCGCACCGGCCGAGGAGACCGTGGTCAGGCCGGTCTTGGCCGGGTGCCCCTGGCGGCGGAGCAGCTCGAAGACGAGCCGTGGCAGCCCCGCGCCGGCTCCGAGGAAGAACGCCGTGTGATAACAGAACTGCATCGAGGCCATGAGCAACGCGAAGCCCGCGCCGCGGTAGCGGTAGGAGTATCGAAGGAAGTCACGGTTCACCGTCACGAACGCCGCCAGCAGCAGCGCGAGCACCAGGAGCAGCCACGGCGCGAGGAAGACGAACGGCAGCGTGAACAGGCTCAGCGCCGCCGAGACGGAGGAGATCCGTGGCGGCAGGCGGCGGGTGCGCGGTTCCGGCCCGATCATGTCCAGCCGGAATCCGATCGTGTCGTCGTCGTACAGCCGCCGCGCCCTCAACATGATCACCGGCAGGGTGCTGGCTCTGACGAACCGCTCCCACATGCACTCCCAGAACCGGTCGACATCGTCCGCCCTGGTGACCACGGTCGCGGTCACCACCAGCCGGTACTTGGACGGCACCCGGTTGCCGAACTCGAAGTCCTCACCGTCGCGCAACCGCTCGTCCAGCCCGCCCGCCTCGCGGAAGACCGTGCGCGGGATCAGCGAGTTGGACAGGAACGTGGACACCGCCCGCTGGCGGTCGAAGTGCTCGGAGAAGACGCGGTAGCGCTCCACCGGGCCGTCGTCGAAGAGCGGCTCCTTGTCGTAGATCCCCTGGACCATGCCGCAGTCGGGCGTGTCCCGATAGGCGCGCACCGCGTTCTGTACGGCGTCCGGAGCCAGCGCCGTGTCGGAGTCCACGAAGAAGAGCAGGGGCGAGCCGCTGGCGTCCACCCCGGCGTTACGCGCCGCCGAAGGCCCCCGGTTGCTCGGCAGTTCGATGATCGTGCACGGGAACTCCCGCGCGATCTCCAACGAGCCGTCCGTGCTGCGATCGTCGACCACGATCACCTCGGCCGGGGGGTGGGTCTGCGCGTAGACCGCCTCCAGGCAGGCTCGGAGGGTCTTCTTCTTGTTGTAGTTCGGCACGATGACCGCGACGTCCTCGGGCCGCGCCGTCGCCGGTTCCGTCATCTGAACTCCTTCTGCGGCTCAGTGGCCAACCGATAGAACCGTTTGTTGAGGGCGGTGGTCGGACAGTCCGGCCGATCCGGGCATCTCGTAGCGGTGCACGAGGAGGTCCGGCGTGGTGAGCACCCAGTCGATCCGCCAGAGTTCGCCGACTCCCGCGAGGTAGGTGACCGGGTAGAGGGACGGCAGCGCCCGGGTGTGATCGACCAGCTTCTCCGGCAGCAGCCGGAGCATCCCCATCGCCGGGGTGGTGTTCAGATCGCCGCCGAGCATCACCGGATGGTCGTTGGCCTCGATGTCCGTGCGAAGCGCCCGATAGCTCGCCTCCCGCCGGCTGTGGGCGTACTGGTTGGAGTCACGGGCCTCGCCGTCGTACAGCCGCCACTCAATCGGAGGCTGGTTGATCTGCGTGTTGTAGAAGGAGACGACCGTGCCGTTCACCTGGATGTCGGTGCGCAGCGTCTCGACCGTGTAGGAGGTCGGCCAGTCCCGCATCACCTCCGGCACCGCCTTCTGGTCGTCGGGCAGCCACCGGGTGATGTCGAGCCCGCGCTCCCCGACGATGGGGAGCCGGGAGAGCGTGATCAGCTCCCCGGACGTCGCGACCTGGTATCCGGGGAACTCGCGCCGCAGCTCCGGCAGTTTGTCGATGCGGAGTGCCATGTCGGCGGTCCACTTCGACGTCATCATGTCCCCCGCCGAGGTGTCGACGTACAGATACTCCGAGAGCAGGTAGACGTCCGCGTCCATCTCGCGCAGGTAGTCGTAGAAGTCGGGTGAATAGCGGTTTCCGTCGGAGGTGCGCCAATCCTGGTCCCAGAACTCGGTGTTCCAGGTGACCACGGTGATCGCCCCGGGCGGTGCGGGCGGTGGGGTGTACCAGAGGGTCGCCACGTTGATCCCGCTCCGTCCCGCGCCGAGCACCAGGGTGAACACCAGCACCGAGATGACCCGCCAGCGGATCGGGCGCGCCAGCGGCGCCACCACCAGCACCAGAACCGGCACCGCCACGAACATGAACGGCGGCATCAGGTCGAGCGGGGCCCACAGCGAGGTGCGGCCGCTCACCAGCAGATGCACGACCACGAACAGCAGCCACCCCGTGGTGGCGGTCACCACCAGCCGGGTGCCCAGGCACCAGCGTCGCCGCGGCCGGATGAACCGACCGAGGCGAGCCCACCGGCCGACCGGCTTCTCCGGGGGGACCTCCGTGGGCTGATCCTCGGTCAAGATGTCCCGGTCGCCCATCAGCACACCACCTCGGCACGTAGGTCAGGCCGGCGACAGCCATTGAAGATCCGCGATCACTTCCAGCGGTACCTCAACGTACTGACCGGTTCTTGTCGCTTCCTTGTCGTCCGCGCCCGCAGAATCAACCTCGCCGCGGACCACGCGGGCCACGGCACAGGCCCCGCGGAAAGAGAACCGTACGACGCGGCGAACCGGACGACAAGAATGAGACAAGCCGTCGCGGCTAGCGTGGAACGGAAGCAAGCCGGAAGCAGCCGGAAACAGGGTGGTCCGAGGCCTGGCGACGAGCCACGGCCGGTCGACCGAGAACCCACCGGGGCAGCCCGCCCTGATCATCGGCCAACACCCCGCGGTTCGGAAAGAGCGGCCTTCAGCCAATGGAGCGACCCATGAATCGAGAACGCCCGCTAGTCTCGGTCATCATCCCCAGCTTCAACCGATCCCACGTGCTACGCCTGTGCCTACGTGCGATAAAGGAGCAGACCTACTCGCCCATCGAGGTCATCGTGGTGGACGACTGCGGCACCGAGGACGCGGCGGAGGTGGCCAGGTCGATGGGCGTCACCGTGCTGCGCACCGAGGTCAACAGCGGGGCGTCGACCGCGCGCAACCTCGGCGCGGAGCACGCCCACGGCGAGATCCTGCTCTTCCAGGACGGCGACATAGCACTCGACCCGGACAGCGTCGAGAACGCGGTGGACATCCTCGGATCCGAGCCCGGGCTTGGTGCCCTGGGCGGCATCCTCCACCCCGAGCCGCTCGCGGCCAGCAGCCTCGCCGCGCAGTATCGCGCGCTGCAGATGTATCACTGGTGGATGCCGACCGACCGCCCGACCCTTGAGCTGCACGCCGCCGTGCTCGCCGTGCCGACCGAGGTGTTCAAGGAGATCGGCCCCTTCAACCCCCATCTGAGCGACACGGTGTCCGCGGACTACCGCTCCCGGCTGATGCGGAAGAACTACGGGGTGCGCATCACCGACGCCGTCCGCGGCCGGGCCGACCACGACTCCACGCTGCGGGTGATCCTGAAGAAGGTGTTCCGGCGCGCACGGGTGAGCGCCCGGGAATGGACCCGGGGCGAAACGCCCGGTGACTCCGTACCGCGCGCGTTCGGCGGTGTCCTGCTGGTCGCCGCCGTACCGGCGATCTCGCTGCCACTGCTGGTCGGTCCCGTCGGCGCCCTCGTGTCGCCGCTCCTCGTCGCCGCCGCCGTGGTCCTCGACGGCAGCACCTACCGGCGGGTGTTCGCCCGCCGAGGTCTCCTCTTCGGCCTCTACTTCGGCGCCGTCCATCTTCTGGTCACTTTCGTGGGAGCGGCGGGAGCGGGGGTCGGTGTGCTTCAGCGTCTCGTGGGGGGACGGCCGAGTGTTCCCTGGGTCCCCCAGACCGGTGAGCTGAAGCATCAGTGACGCGCCCCCGTAGCGGCCCCCTCGGATGCGGGGCCGCCGGGTTTCTCCAGTAGCGCGGCCATCGGAAGCAGCCAGGCCATCCGGGGAGTGCCCATCTCCCGGTCGAGCTCCTCGGGGCTGGGCATCCGGCCGTTGAGCGCGTGCGGTGGGACAAGATGGTGGATCGCGTGCGCGAGCAGGTGGGCCATCGAGTAACCGGGGTTGGCCTCGTGCGCCCGGGTGAGGGCGATGCCCGCCAGCGCGGAGTCTCCCCGCTGCCAGGCGACCAGGCCGAGCAACGAGGCCGCCGGAGGCACGAACCGCGGCTCGAGCCTCCGGGTGAGGTCGTGCCAGAGCCTGAGGTGCGCCTCGTGACTCTCCTCACCGACCAGCGTCCATGCCTCGTCACGGATCCTGATCACCGCCAGGTCGATCCCCAGCCTGGCCGCCTGCTCCTCGCCGAGCCACCCTCCCGAGGCGTAGGTGACGATCGCCTCGCGCACCCTGGCCATGCCGTCCGCGACGAACTCCGCCGCGAACCCGTCGGCGTCGCGGCATCTGGCGAGCCTGTCGCGAAGCTCCGCCGTGAGACGGTCCGTCGCCTCGCTCATCGCCTGCCGCGCGGGCCCGGTGACCGGATCGAGCGAGCGCTCCAGGGTCTGCCTGTCCGGCAGGGCGACCAGCCCGTGCAGGACCGCCTCGGCCGCGACCGCGTCGGCCCGCCGCTCGTACGGCACGCCGTCGGCCGGGCAGCAGTCGGTCCGCGCGCACTCGTACGACCAGTAGCGACCGCCTTCCACCCGGAGCGCGTCGACGACGACGAGATCGCTCCGGCGGAACAGCGCCGCGGCCTCGTCGACGGCCGGGGTCACCAGCGGGCCAAGACCGTAGCCCACCAGGATGACCTGGGCGACGCCCTCCTTTACGAGGAGCGGGACGATCTGGCCGAGACCGCCGGAGCCCAGGGGCAGATCCCAGCGGACGGTGAGGTGCAGTCTGATCCTGGGCGGACTGCCCGTGAGTCCGATGACGACCAGGCTGTCGGTGGGGTGGAACCCCAGCAGGTAGGGAACGGCCCCCAGCACGTCTTCGGTGGAACCGAGCAGGAGCCGGGGCGCCGAGGCGAGCGGGGAGGGTGGGGACTGGGGAAAGGAGGACAGGGAGGACTCGGCCGAGAGCGCAGACGAGGGAGAGAGCGCTTCGAACGAGGCCGAGGACTCGTTCGACGAGGTCGGGAACCGGGGGAAGGAGGACGCTGAGAACTCGGACGAGGCCGGGTGGTCTGATGTCATGCCGGGAAGCCTCGCCGGAACCGTGCCGCCGTTCGCGCCCCGAACGGAGTTCTGTGGACAGAGCCCGCGGCCGTCCACAACCGGACGGCCACCGACCCACGCACCCGCGACCACCTACAACGCCGCACCAAAGAAGGCAAGGACAAGAAAGAGATCATCCGCTGCCTGAAGCGCTACATCGCCCGAGAGATCTACGCGCTCCTACCTCCCCAGCCGGCACAAGAAGATCTGACTTCTGCCGCTTGACGAACCATAGGCGCCTCCTCCGGCACCTGAACGGGACGCGCCGAAGGCCCGGTGACTCTCTTTCCGGCCGCCCCCTCAGACACCCCTGTCGACGCGTGGGTCCCCGGCCGTCCTTCCCTCAGGGAGGACGGCCGGTGCCAGACGGGTGCGGACCATGATGGCCGCACCGGCCACCGCGGCGGGCATCGCGACCACCGCGACGAACGGGATGAGGAAGAGCAGGAAGAGCAGGACCCCGAAGCCGAGCGCGGGGGCCTTGTTCCCCCTGAGCAGGCCGAATCTGCTCTTGCGCACCAGCCCTCTGCGCTCGAGGGCCAGGGTGGTCAGCTCGACCGTGAGGAAGAACCCGGAGACCAGGGCGCCCAGAACCGGCACCACCGTCTGCCCGATCACCGGCACGAACCCGAGGAAGAAGAGCGGGATCGTGAACAGCAACAGCCATCCGAGGGTGATCACACTGTCCCTGATGGATCGGGGGATCGACTTCCACAGCGGAAGGTCGTGGCCGGTCGGCACCTCCCCGTAGGTCTCCTCCACCTTCTCGGAGAGCTTCTCGTAGAAGGGGTCGCCCAGGATCAGGGTGATCGCCGTGAAGGTCACCACCGACAGGATCAACCCGGCGACGAAGATCGCCAGACCGACCAGCCCTCGCAGTGCGGTCCGCGCCGCCTCGCCCCATCCGTCGGCGAACGGTGTGCCCCACGCGGCGAGGTCCAGCGCGTTCGTGCCGAGAAAGTAGAGGCCGGTCGCGTAGAGGGCGAACGCGATCAGCGCCGGGATCAACCCGAACAGCCACCAGCGTGGGTTTCGCGTGACCCAGCGCAGTCCCTGGAAGAAGAACCCGATGCCGTCCAGAAAGGAGCGGAAATGACCCATGGCGGAAGATTATCGGGATCGGCTCCCCTTGGGAGGACAGCCGACAATACCGCGAACGGCAGAGATGCCGGGAAAAGAAGCCGCGGCGTCAGGGACGCTGCCAGAGGCCGGGAACGGAGACCCCGAGGGTGCCCAGGAGGCGGCGGAGCAGGGGCAGGGAGATGCCCAGGACGTTGCCGTGGTCGCCGTCGATGCCGTCGACGAACCAGCCGCCGCGGCCGTCCAGGGTGAAGGCGCCCGCGACGTGGAGAGGCTCGCCGGTGGCGACATAGGCGGCGATCTCGTCGTCTCCGGCGGTGCCGAAGCGCACCACCGTCGCGCCCACCTCCGCCGCCTCGCGCCCGTCCGCGACGTTGATGACGCAGTGGCCGGTGAGCAGTCGTCCCTCACGGCCGCGCATGTCGCGCCAGCGGGCCACGGCCTCCTCGGGCGAGGACGGCTTGCCGTAGGCACGGCCGTCGAGTTCGAGGATCGAGTCGCAGCCGATGACCAGCCCGCCGCTCAGACCGCGGGCGACCACGGCCGCCTTCGCGCGGGCCAGCGTGAGGCAGAGCTCGCTCGGGCTGTCGGCGGTGATGGCGTCCTCGTCCACGCCGCTGACGATCACTTTGGGATCGAGTCCGGCGCTGCGGAGCAGGGCGAGGCGGGCGGGAGAGGCGGAGGCGAGGACGATCTGGGTCACGGCGACCGAGCCTAGCGCGGCTCTCCCCGTCCTCTCGCCACGGACTCGGGCGGCGCTATTTCACTCGAAGGGAGGAGACCGCGGTGTTGATGGCGCGCCAGTACTTGCGCTGGGTGTCGGGAATGGTGGCAAAAAGCATCGCGGGCTTGGCACCGGAGATCTCGGTCACGGCGACGGCGGCCATGGAGAAGCGCGTCTTGCCCTTCAGCTTGTACTTCACCCGGTAGGCGAGCAGCCAGCCGTTCTTGATCGGTTGCGAGGCGGTCCAGGTGATCTTGCCGCCCTTGGGGTGGTGGTTGAGCGTCCACCGGGCGGCCAGCAGCGCGGTGTCCTTGGACTCCCGTTGCACCAGGATCGGCACCGGGCAGCTCACGACCATCGCCCGGTGACCGGCCCCCTTCGCCTTCGGCAGCACCTGCTTGGTGGCGAACGGCGACGCGCCGAAGACCTTCCAGGGCTTGCCCAGGCGGACCAGCGACACGCCCGATTTTTCGTCCTGGACGCGGCGCTTGCCCTTGGCCGCCTTGCCCGAGAGGCGGGCGAGCCGCTTGTCGCGCGGAAGGTCGGGCACTCGGGGGTCGGTGAGGGCCGCGATGACGGCGCTGCGGTCGGGCGCCGGCTCGAAGCCGTCGGACACCGAGGCGGGGGCGGCCGTCTCGGAAGGACTCGGGCTTCCCGAGGGGGACGACGACGCGGAGGTGGTGTCCGAGGGGGACGCCGACGCGGCGGAGGCCTGCGTGGACGCCTGCTCCGACACCGAGGTGGACGGCTCCGCCGAGACTGAACCGGGCGAGGGTGGCGCGGCAGATGGCGCGGCGATCTGCCCCGTCTTTCCCTCGCCCGGTTGATCTGAGGAGCCCGAGGAGACGAAGCCGACCACCGTCGCGACCGCGGCCACGATCACCGCGACGCCCACGGCCAGGATTCGGTAGATCACGCGCATCGGCAGGTCGCCGATGCGGGACCGTTTCACCGGGGAATCCGGTAGCTTCGGGGGACTCTCCGCCACGATTTTCGGCATCTCCGACGTGGCCGCCTCGGCGGTCACGTATGTCGGCGCGGGACCCGTCTCCCGGGTCCCCTGAGTCCCACCCAACCCATCGAGCACGATCGGGAGCGTACGACAAATCCGGTTTTCCCGTGCGGGATCCCCATCACACTTCGGGAACGAGTACCTTTCTCGTCCCCGGGGGAAACGCTCCGCGACGAATACGGAATGTTCGTGGAATGCGGGGCCGGGCTCACCTCCGATGTCTCCTCCCGCGAGGCGGGAGCCGCACACCGACCTGCCGATCGTGCGCGCCGGCCCCGGGCCCCTCACCGGCCGCGGGCGACCCGCCGTCCGGGAATCGAACTCCCCGAAGGGGTCACCGGCCGCCCTCGCGCAGCCAAGGGGCGTCCGCGACGACCGTACGGGAGCCGGGCTCGATCTCGGTGAATCCGGCGTCTCTCACCACCGGCAGGCCCGAGGCGACGAGCCCGGCCCACGCGGCGGGGTCGGCGGTGCGCACGGAGACCGCCAGCCCCTTTTCCCGCCAGGCCCTCCTGGTGTCGTCCCCACTCGCCTGCCAGGCGAGCTGGGCGGCGTGTCCCGCCTGGGCCATGGCCTTGCCCGCCGACATCGTCAGCCCCGGGTTGAGCCAGAGCACCACGTCTCCCGGTGGTCCAGGCTCGGAGGAGTCGGTGAGTTCGGTACCGGAGACCTGGAGCCTGGAGAGGTCCTTGGGCCAGCCGTCCAGTGGGACCGGCGGGTGGACGCGGACCTCGGCGGTGCCCGAGGTGACGGTGACACCGGGCAGGTCGAGCACCCTGCGCCACTCCGCCCCGCGCGCCCGCCGGACGACCTTCCTGAACCGGCTGCCGTCCCAGACGCGTACCGCCTCGGCCCACTCGCCGCCGTCGAGGGCGCGCGGGTCGTCGAGCAGCGCCAGCACGGCCAGTGCCGCCGCCTCCAGGGCGTCGGTCCGCTCGGGCGGCGCGGAGCGTTCGATGCGCACCACCAGCGGGAGGACCCTCCTGTCCCGATCAGCGTCTCCGCCGTTACCGCCGGTCGTCCCGCCCGTCGCCCCTGTCGCGTCGTCCCCGGCGCGGGTCATGCGATCTTCCCCGGCCGCCGCGCGTCCGATCCGGTTCCGTCTCCCGCGGTTCGCCCGCCTCGTTCTCTCACGCCTTCAAGGATGCCTGCTTCCCCGCGGTGGACTCCCCGCCGAGGGACGACTTCCTGGTGATGGCGATCGACATGACGGCGGCGGCGAGGCAGAGGAGGCCCGCGGCGTACCAGGCGAGGTCGTAGGCGCCGAAGTGGTCACGGGTGACCCCCGCGGCGACCGCCGCGACCGCGGCACCGACCTGGTGGGAGGCGAAGACCCAGCCGAACACCACGGACCCCTCCGGACCGTAGATCTGGCGGCACAGGGCGACCGTGGGTGGGACCGTGGCCACCCAGTCGAGGCCGTAGAAGATGATGAAGACGAGCATGCTCGGCTCGGCGGTGGCTCCGAACAGGCTGGGCAGGGCCATCAGCGACAGGCCGCGCAGCCCGTAGTAGGCGCCGAGGAGGATGCGCGAGTCGACCCTGTCGCTCAGCCAGCCGGACGCGACGGTCCCGACCACGTCGAAGATCCCGACCAGGGCGAGCAGTCCCGCTGCCACCGGTTCGGCCATGCCGTGGTCGTGGGCGGCGGGGATGAAGTGGGTGCCCACCAGGCCGTTGGTGCTCATTCCGCAGATCGCGAAGCCTCCGGCGAGCAGCCAGAAGGGCCGCGTGCGCGCCGCGCTCCACAGCACGCCGAGTGCGCGTGAGGCGGCGCCTCCCACCCGTGCCGGCCGAACGGCGGGGGGTGCGGCGGGATCGGCGCCCAGGGCGGTGGTGCCCACCTCCTCCGGCCGGTCGCGCAGCAGGAACCAGACCAGGGGGACCACGGCGAGGGCGGCGACGGCGACCGTGACGGCCGCCGACCGCCACCCCCTGTCCGCCGCCAGATGGGCGAGGACGGGCAGGAAGACGAGTTGCCCGGTGGCCCCGCCCGCTGTCAGCACGCCGGTGACGAGGCCGCGGTGGCGAACGAACCAGCGTTCGGTGAGGGTGGCGGCGAAGACCAGGGCCATCGAGCCGGTGCCGAGCCCGACCAGGATGCCCCAGCAGAGGATGAGCTGCCAGGGGGCGTTCATCAGGATGGTGAACCCGCTGCCCGCGGCGACCAGCAGCAGGGCGTACGTCACCACCCTGCGCATGCCGAAGCGGTCCATGAGTGCGGCGGCGAAGGGCGCGGTCAGCCCGTAGAGCATGAGGTTGACCGAGACGGCCAGCGAGATCGTGCCCCGGGACCAGCCGAACTCCTCCTGCAGCGGTGTGATCAGCACCCCGGGCGTAGCCCGGAACCCCGCCGCGCCGAGGATGGCCACGAACGCGACTCCCGCCACGATCCAGGCGCGGTGGAGTCCGCGGTTGGGCGCCCGAAGTGTCGTTGTCATGGGCCCCATAATCGTGGGGCGGCACCTCGCCCAGCGAGTGGCCCGGGTGCCAATAATCGCAAGAATCAGGCCATAGAGCCTTCCCGTTCACGGATACACCCGTGACGCGAACCCACAAGATCTCCATCTCACATTTTGGGTGAATTCGCTCAAAGGTTACGTTTTTCCTATTCTCCTGACCTGAGGGTTTCGCACCCGGCATGGTCGCGGAGCGGGCACGATGCCCGTCCGGGTCTCGCCCGGTCGCGAGAGGTGACGATGCTCGACCGGCACGGGGGCCTTGCCGGGGACCGGGCGATCGAAGGGGTGGTGCCGTGTTCCACGCACGAAGGCCGGGAGGGTTTCTCGCGCTGCTCGCGGCCGGCTCACTTCTGCTGGGCGCCTGCGCTGACGACGGCACGGCGGACGATCCCACGGCCTCGGAGTCGGGTCCACCGAGAGAGACCATCACCTACGCCTACGAGCAGGAGTTCCACTCCTACAACAACAACACCACCGGGGAGAACGCCACGCGCAACGCCGCCCCGCTGCAGCGGGTGCTGACGGGCTTCTGGTTCTACGGCGAGAAGGGCGCGATCACCCCCGACAAGGACTTCGGGACGTACGAGAAGATCTCCGACGACCCGCTGAGCGTCAAGTACACCATCAACGACAAGGCGGTCTGGTCGGACGGCACCCCGATCGACTGCGACGACGTCATGCTGTGGTGGGCCTTCCGGTCCGGCAAGGTCAAGGGCTTCGCCTCCGCCGACACCACCGGCCTTCGGGACACTCGGATCCCCGACTGCGAGAAGGGCGGCAGGGAGTTCACCCTGGTCTACGACAAGCCGTTCGCGGACTGGGTGGCCGGAGGACCCGGCGCGACCGAGATGATGCCCGCCCACGTGGTCGCCAAGCAGGACGGCCTGTCGGAGGAGGAGTTCATCGCGGCGGTCAGAGGGGCCGACTCGCAGAAGCTGGAGAAGGGCATCAGGTTCTTCAACGACGGCTGGGTCTCCGAGGGCAGGCTGCCCGACGCCGAGCTGATCCCGTCCTCGGGACCGTACAAGCTCTCCAGACTGGACGCCGGGCAGCGGCTCACCCTCGTCGCCAACGACAGGTGGTGGGGCACCCCCGCCGCGACCCCGACGATCGTCGAGCGCTTCATCACCCTCGACGAGCAGGCCCAGGCGCTGCAGAACCGCGAGGTCCAGATCGTCGAGCCCCAGCCGGGGCCCGACGTGCTCAGGCAACTGCAGTCGCTGCGGGGCGTGAAGGTCGGCGTCTTCGAGAAGTACACCTACGAGCATCTGGACTTCAACTTCGACTCCAGCCCGTTCAGGGACAGGAGGCTGCGTGAGGCGTTCGCCAGGTGCGTGCCCAGGCAGCTCATCGTCAACACCCTGATCGGCCCCGTCGCGCCCGCCGCCAAGCCCCTCGAGGTCCGCACCGTGGCCCCCTTCCAGGCCAACAGCGCGGCGGTGGTCGCGGCCAGCGGCAGCGCGGGCCTGTACGAGCGACAGGACATCGCGGGCGCCAGGGCGCTGCTACGCAAGGCCGGCAAGACGGGCCTTGAGGTGAGCATCGGGTACCAGACTCCGAACCCGCGCCGTACCGCGGCGGTCCAGCTCATCATCGAGGCCTGCGACAAGGCCGGTTTCAAGGTCGTCGACAAGGGTTCCGAGGACTTCCTCGACAACGTGCTGCCGAACAACGGCTACGACGTGGCCCTGTTCGCCTGGTCGGGCTCCACCCTGGTCAGCGGCTGGGCCTCCAACTTCACCTCGCCGGGAAAGTGCGACGCCCAGAACAAGGGGAGCAACAACGGCTGCTACTCCAGCGAGCAGGTGGACCGCCTCATCGCGAAGCTGAACTCGACGGTGGACCTGGAGGCCCAGAACCCGATCATCGGTGAGATCGAGAAGAGGCTCTGGAGCGACCTGGCCACCATCCCGCTCTTCCAGCATCCGGGACTCAGCGCCTGGGACGAGACGCTCCAGAACGTCGTCCCCAACCCCGCGCAGTCGACCATCACCTGGAACATGGACAAATGGCAGCTCTCATAGCGGATGCCACGCGGAGCCGTACCTGACATCAGGCGTCAGGTACGGTCGCCAGGATTGGCGCGAGATCCGGAACCC
Source organism: Streptosporangium sp. NPDC049046 (assembly GCF_040649155.1). NCBI lineage: Bacteria > Bacillati > Actinomycetota > Actinomycetes > Streptosporangiales > Streptosporangiaceae > Streptosporangium > Streptosporangium sp. NPDC049046. The sequence continues at coordinate 39,481 of NZ_JBEZEZ010000032.1, forward strand.
CACATGGGAGCACACATGCCTCGCGCCACAGGAACCTTCACCATCGACAGCTGGGAGCCGCAGACCTACGACGAGGCCGAGGGGGCGACGCTCACCCGCGTCCACCTCACCAAGACCTTCGACGGCGACCTGGTCGGCACCAGCACCGCCGACATCATCACCGCGATCCCCCGAATCGAGACATCGGCGGCCTACGCGGGCTTCGAACGCTTCACCGGCACCGCGCACGGCCGTGAGGGCACCTTCGTGCTCCACCACACGGCCGGGGAGGCGGGGCTGAGCTGGACAATCCTTCCCGACTCCGGCACCGGCGAGCTGCTGGGCATCCGGGGCGGCGGCCAGATCGTCAACGACGGCGGCGCCCACTCCTTCCACCTCGACTACGAGCTGGGCTGAGAACGCCCCCTCGCGCGCCGGCTTCGCCCAGGCGCGCGACCGGCGTTCACCACCGGTTTGCCGGTTTTGGTGGCATGTCACAGCTCGCGTCGAGCCAATCGAGAAAGCCGCTTCCCCGCCGTTGACGCGCCCGTAGCACGTATGTAACCTTTGGCCAACACCGCGCAAGAATATTGCAAAGCTCTGTTCGTTTTCTTGCTACTCATCGCAACTCTCCAGGGATGCACCGCGTCGTGCACCTGCCCCCCATTACGTGTGCGGTGAAGGTCCCACCTTCACGCCTCGGCCCCGCCGTGCCCGACGAGAGAAGAAGAAGGCGAATGAGAATGCTGTACAGACCGTTACGACGGGTGGCGACCATGGTCGTCACCGGCTTACTCCTCGTCGTGGGGTCGGTCGTCCCGGCCTCCGCCGCGGCCGGACCCAATCTGTCGCCGGGCAAGGCGACCCTGGCGAGCGGCTCCACGGGCGGCTACCCGGTGTCCGCCGTCAACGACGGAAACCCGGACACCTACTGGGAGAGTCCCAACAACAGCTTCCCGCAGTGGGCGCGAATCGACCTCGGCACCGCCACGAGCGTCGACCGGATCGTGCTGAAGGTGCCCCCCGCGGCCGCCTGGCAGACCCGTACCCAGACGCTCTCGATCCAGGGCGGCGCCGACGGCAACACCTTCAGCACGGTCGTGGCCTCGGCGAACCACACGTTCAACCCGGCGACCGGCAACACGGTCACGATCGACTTCGGTGCCGCGACCCACCGGTACTGGCGCGTCGCCATCACCGCGAACACCGGCTGGCCCGCAGCGCAGATCTCCGAATTCGAGATCTACGGCACCGCCGTCGGCGGCGACACCCAGAGCCCGACGGCTCCCGGCAACCTCGCCTTCACCCAGCCCGCCACCGGCCAGATCAGGCTGACCTGGAACGCCTCCACCGACAACGTGGGCGTCACCGGATACGACGTCTACGCCGACAACCAACTGCGGGGCAGTGTCGGCAACGTACTGACCTACACCGACAACCAGCCGGCGTCGGCGACCGTGACGTACTTCGTGCGGGCCAAGGACGCGGCGGGCAACCAGTCGGCCAACAGCAACTCCGTGACCCGCGAGGGCACCGGCACCCCGGGATCCAACCTGGCGATCGGCAAGGAGATGGCCGAGTCCGGCCACGTGCACTCGTTCGTCGCCGCGAACGCGAACGACGACAACCTCTCCACCTACTGGGAGGCCAACTCCGGCGCGTTCCCGAACACGCTCACCGCCAAGCTGGGCTCCAACGCGAACGTCAGCTCGGTGGTGCTGAAGCTCAACCCCGACTCCGCGTGGGGGACCCGCACGCAGAACATCCAGATCCTGGGCCGCGAGCAGAACGCCACGGGCTACACCAGCCTGGTCTCCGCGCAGAACCACACCTTCAACCCGGCCTCCGGCAACTCGGTGACGATCCCCCTCAACGCCACCGTCGCCGACGTCCAGCTGAGGTTCACCGCCAACAGCGGCGCGCCCGGCGGGCAGGTCGCCGAGTTCCAGATCTTCGGCGTCCCCGCGCCGAACCCCGACCTCACGGTCACGAACCTCTCGTGGACCCCGGCGTCCCCGAACGAGACCAGCGCGATCACCCTGTCGGCCACGGTCAGGAACGTGGGCACCGCGCCCTCCCCCGCCGACAGCGTGAACCTCAACCTCGACGGCACTCCGGTCGCGACCGTCGCCGTCCCCGCCCTCCCCGTCAACGGCACCGCCACGGTGACCCACAACATCGGCACCCGCGGCGAGGGGAGTTACACGGTCAACGCCAGGGTGGATCCGGACAACTCGGTCTTCGAGCAGAACGAGGACAACAACACCCTCACCGCGTCGTCGCCGCTGGTGGTCTCGCAGGCTCCCGGGCCCGACCTGCAGGTGCTCGGCGTCACCTCCAACCCGCCGAACCCGGCCGTCGGAGCGCCGGTCACGTTCACCGTGGCGGTGAAGAACCGGGGAACCACCGCGACGGGCGCGACCACGGTCACCCGGGTGACGGTGGGAGGCACCACGCTCAACACCAACACCGCGTCGATCGCCGCGGGCGCGACGGTCAACGTGGCCGTGAACGGAAGCTGGACCGCCACCGGCGGCGGCGCCACCGTCACCGCGACCGCCGACGCGACCAACGCCGTCGCCGAGACCAACGAGAACAACAACACGTTCTCGCTGTCGATCGTGGTCGGGCGCGGTGCGGCCGTCCCATGGGTCGAGTACGAGGCCGAATCCGCCGACTACCAGGGCACCCTGCTGGAGACCGACCCGCTGCGCACCTTCGGGCACACCAACTTCGCCACCGAGTCCTCGGGCCGCAAGTCGGTACGGCTGAACAGCACGGGTCAGTTCGTCGAGTTCACCTCGACCAACCCCTCCAACTCGATCGTGGTCCGCAACTCCATCCCCGACGCGCCGGGCGGCGGCGGCATCGAGGCGACCATCAGCCTCTACGTCAACGGCACCTTCTCCAGGAAGCTCACCCTCTCCTCACGCCACAGCTGGCTGTACGGGAACACCGACGGCCCCGAGTCACTGTCGAACACCCCCCAGGCCGACGCCCGGCGGTTGTTCGACGAGTCGCACGCGCTGCTCTCGCAGACCTACCCGGCCGGCACCAAATTCCGGTTGCAGCGTGACGCGACCGACACGGCCGCGTTCTACGTCATCGACCTGATCGACCTGGAGCAGGTGGCACCTCCGACGAGCCGACCGGCCGAATGCACCTCGATCACCGACTACGGCGCGGTGCCCAACGACGGGCTCGACGACACGGCCGCCATCCAGCGGGCGGTGACCGACGACCAGAACGGCGTCATCGGCTGCGTGTGGATCCCGGCGGGACAGTGGCGGCAGGAGCAGAAGATCCTCACCGACGACCCGCTGAACCGAGGACAGTGGAACCAGGTGGGCATCAAGAACGTCACGATCCGCGGCGCGGGCATGTGGCACTCCCAGCTGTACACCCTGACCGAACCGCAGGACGTGGTGGGCGGCATCAACCATCCGCACGAGGGCAACTTCGGCTTCGACATCGACAGCAACACCCAGATCTCCGACATCGCCATCTTCGGATCCGGCCGCATTCGCGGCGGAGACGGCAACGACGAGGGCGGGGTGGGCCTGAACGGCCGGTTCGGCGAGAACACCAAGATCACAAACGTGTGGATCGAGCACGCCAACGTGGGCGCCTGGGTCGGCCGCGACTACGACAACATCCCCGCCCTGTGGGGGCCGGGCGACAACCTGCTGTTCAGCGGCATGCGCATCCGCAACACCTACGCCGACGGCATCAACTTCACCAACGGCACACGGAACTCGCGGGTGTTCAACTCCTCGTTCCGCAACACCGGCGACGACGCCCTCGCGATCTGGGCCAACCAGGCGGTGAAGGACCGGGTCGTCGACAACACGCACGACAACCACTTCGTCAACAACACCATCCAGCTGCCCTGGCGGGCGAACGGCATCGCGGTCTACGGCGGCTACAACAACTCGATCGAGAACAACCTGATCTACGACACCATGAACTACCCGGGCATCATGCTGGCGACCGACCACAGCCCCCTGCCCTTCTCGGGGACCACGTTGATCGCCAACAACGGGCTCTACCGCACGGGTGGCGCCTTCTGGAACGAGGACCAGGAGTTCGGAGCGATCACGTTGTTCCCGCAGGCCGGTGACATCCCCGGTGTCACCATCCGCGACACCGAGATCCGCGACTCGACCTACGACGGTATCCAGTTCAAGACGGGCGGCGGCAACATGCCGAACGTCGCGATCACCAATGTGAGGATCGACAGGTCCAACAACGGGGCCGGCATCCTCGCCATGAGCGGCGCTCGCGGTAACGCGACGCTGACGAACGTGACCATAACCAACTCGGCCACCGGCGACATCGTGCGACAGCCGGGGACGACCTTCGTGATCACCGGCAACTGACCCCTCAGGTCCGGCAGGTGAGGAGGACCGGTCATGCGGTGTGCTCCCCGGGAAGAACATCGGGGAACACGCTCATGGCCGGTCTTCCTCAGCCGACGGCCCGCACGTAGTCGCCGGGGGCGACGACACCGTGGCGCCCCTCGCGCAGGACCACCTCGACCACCGCCCTGGCGGCGGCGGAGGGGTCGGTGTCCCGCCCGACCCGCGCGATCAGCCCGTCGCCGACGGCCTCGATCCGCGCGGCACCGGGGCCGAGGGCGAGATCCACCACGGCCTGGACACCGGAGAGATCGACCCAGCACGAGCGGGCACGCACCCAGCCCGGCCCCCGTTGCGCAGGGGGGATCCCGAACTCCGCCGGATCGACGTCGCCGTCTGCGGCGGCGACGATGAGCCGCTCGACTCCGCCGAGGATGCCTGCGGTCTCGTCGGCGGTGGCCAGGCGGGCATCGAGAGCGAGCCCGCAGCCGAGCTTGCCGTCCAGCCGGTAGATGTCGAACTCTGCGGGGGCGCCGAACACGCGATCGCCCATGCCGGGTTCCACCCCGGCCCTCGGCAGGATCGTATGCACGTGGCCGCTCGTGTTGTTGACGACCACGTCGCGGTGACAGCGCATACCGCGGGCCCGTTCCGCCGCGCCCATCGTCTCGTCCAGTCGGACCGGGTCGTATCGGCCATACCGGTAAGCCGTCAGGGCGGCGGCGTTCGTCCGCCGGACCGACCTCAGGAACGAGGACGAGGCACTGAAAGGAATGATCGTGTCCTGGGCGAGCGTGCCGACGTAGTCACGCAACTCCGGGGAGAAACGGTTGTTGCACAGGCAGTGCAGCTGACATTCCGGGTCTTGGGTCCAGCCTGTCAGAAGCGCCGCGAACGCGGCCATCACCACCGCCGACGGCTGCGCGCCCGTCTTCGCCGCGACCTGGACCACCGCCTCCGCGGCGACCTGGGAGCCCAGCAGCACGTGATGATGGCCGCGAGCGTCGGGAAAGCGAAAGGGCAGACCGAGCGAGCACAACGGCCTTTCCGCCAGTTGGCGAGCCCAGTATCCGGTCGCCCCCTCCAACTGGCGCCGCCCGGCCGGGGTGAGCTCGTAGGTGGCACGGTCGGCGGGATGGTAGGCGGCGGGAGGAAGCCGCCGATCCGCCAGCAGAGCGGCGAGTTCGGCGCGCAGAATCGTCATCGCCGACAGGTCCGCCGCCACGTGCGACACGTGCAGGACGACCAGGAACGGAGATCCCGATCGGGTCACCACATTCGCCCTCACCGGGAGGTCGACGGCGGGATCGAAAGCCCCGCCCGGCAGGAACCAGTCCTGGTGAGTGCCCGTGGCCTCGACCACCTTGGCGATGAGCGTCCCCGACGCGTGCACGAACTGCTCACCGTCCCGCAGCAGGGTCCGCAGTGCCTCCTGGCGCTCGATCAGCGCGCCCAGCGCCGCACCGACCGCGTCCATGGTGCTTCCCCGGGGCACACGCACCACCGTTGACAGGATGTCGGCCGGCCCCGGCAGGTCCGGGCTGATCCAGCCCAGCACATTCCGCTGACCGATCGTTATGGGCCATCGGCCCGATCGGGAGCCGGAGAAGCGGACTTTCAGGTCATTCATCTCCGGCCACTACCGGTCATCGCGGTCCTCCTCGCCGGGGGACCGCACAAAAAACCGCATGAAATCCCGCGTGTATTCCCCGGCGTGTGTTCCTGCCGGAGGTGGTCGTCCCGGCGAGTCGACCCGCCGCGTCGACGGTTTCCGCCGCGGCCGAACGGCTTGTTCAAGCCCTCTCCTTCGCACCCGCCACGTTGCCGTCGAGACACACACCAATATGGCACTCGACCAAATTTCTGGTCGAGTGCCATATTGAGGGTCGTCGTCGATCGGTTCGCTCCCGATATCGGTGAAAGAATGCTAAGGAGCGCTATTGGGAGCGTCAAGACGGTGAGCGGTATTCGACTTTTTCTCTTTTCCGTCCCGGGCCGTGCCCCCTCCGGCTCCGCCCTGCGGAGCGAGGACACGGTCCGGGGCGGGCATAACGTCCCGGGAAATCGGCTTCACGGCCGTTCAGAGGTTGATCTTTCCTGCTCCCGCACCGGAGGTGACGATGGACTTGACGGCGGACGCTCCATCAAGGCCGTAGGAATACGGGATGGAGGCCACCGAACCACCCTGCTGCCCGCTGCCGGAACCGGTCAGATGGTTGTTGCGGGCCACCAGGGTGCCGGGGCCCGACGCGGCCTCGCCCAGGTGGTAGGGGTCGGGGACGTTCTCGAAGTAGTTGCCCTCGACCAGCACACCGGCGCCCTGAGTGGAGGCGACCCCGTATCCCCTGACGTTGGAGTAGTAGTTGTTGTAGACGTGCACCGGGTTGCCGAAGCGCACCCGGGGGTTGCGCTGGTTGGTGCCGTCGAGCCAGTTGTGGTGGTAGGTCACGCGCAGGTGACCCCTGTCCTCGGAGCCGTTGTCGTCGCTGTGCCCGAGCAGCATGGCCTTGTCGTGGCTGTACAGGCGGTTCCACGACACGGTGACGTAGTCGCTGGCGCGCTTGATGTCGATGGCGCCGTCGTAACCGTTGGACAGCGTGTTGTGGTCGATCCAGACCCGGGTCGAGTACTGGACGTTGATCGCGTCGTCGTCCCAGTTCCTGAAGGTCAGGTTCCGGATGATCACGTTGGACGCGTTGGAGACGTTCAGGCCACAGCCGACGATCGTCGCTCCGGAGTTACCGATGATCGTCTTGTTGGAGCCGATCCTCAGCATGCCCGAGCAGGAGATCGTGCCCGACACCCGGATCACGGCCGCGCCCGTCCCCGAGGCGGCGCTCGTCAGGGCCGACGCGCTCGTCACCGTGGTGGCGGCCGCGCTGCCGCCACCGGTCGTGCCTCCCCCCTGGGTCGCCCAGCCGACCAGACCGGTGGTGTTGGGCGGCGAAGGCGTCGGAGTGGGGGTGGGGGTGGGGGTGGGGTTCGGCGACGGCGGGTTGGTGACCGAACCGGTGCACGCGACCCCGTTGAGAGTGAAGGAGGTGGGCACCGGGTTGGATCCGCTCCAACTGCCGTTGAAGCCGATCGTGGTGGCGGCACCGGTCGCCAGAGCGCCGTTGTAGGCGACGTTCGCGGCGGTCACCGTGCTGCCGCTCTGGGAGAAGGTCGCGTTCCAGCCCTGCGTCACACTCTGTCCGGCCGCGAACGACCATTTCAACTGCCAGCCGTTGAGCGGATCTCCCAGATTGGTGATCGTGACGCTCGCGCCGAACCCGTCGCCCCACTGGGAGGCCACCGAGTAGGCGACCTGGCAGCCGGGCGCCGCGGAGACCGACGCGGCGGAGGCCGGCGCCGCGAGCAGGCCCGCCGCCAGGCAGAGGATTCCCGCCGCGCTCCTGAGGATCGCCGGTCCTCGTTGTCGCAAGATCATGTTCTTGCCTCCCTCCTGGGCGCAGCACCGGAGCCGAACGCCCTGAACCCCCAGGTCATTCACATGGTTTCGGTGAGCCAAGTTCACTTAACCCGTTAAGTCAAGGAATCCATTCCGGGCCGGATCCGACCAATCCCCCTGGCCCGGAAACACCACATCTCAACCAAAGGCGCACGACGCCCGCCCTCGACGTCTTCTGGCTGCTCGGAAGGGGAAGGTCATTCCATTGCCGACCGTTCAAGACGGTCGTCGAGGCCCCTGCGGTTCGCTCTCAGACCTCGCCCGCGCACGAAATCCCGAAGAAACTTTCATAACCGCCACGGGGTCACGTGAATTAGTTCAGAGCGTGGACAAATTTTCAGGAACGAGCCGGTGGCGACGCCGTACGGAATACCCACGAAGCGTCGCCGTCCCTTAATCACTCAGGTGCCGTCGCGATGATTTCCCGCTCCACGGCTCATCCGAAGCCCGGCCGGCGATCGCGAGACCCCGGAAACGACGAGATCCCGTCCGATCAAATGATCGGACGGGATCTCGTCGGCCGTCACTGAGCTGACTCAGAAACGATCAGGGGTGGAGCTATGGGGATTCGAACCCCAGACCTCCTCCATGCCATGGAGGCGCGCTACCAGCTGCGCCATAGCCCCTCGTCGACGCCTCCGGGCCTGACCCGGCGACCACGCCAGTGTATAGGAGATCACCCCTCACCCTGTAACCGGCGTAACCGGCGCGGGCCGCCCACGAGGCCGACTCGCGAGGAGCCGGCCCACTCGATCATGGAGTGCCCACGCACGCCTATCGGAGCGACGCGGCCTTCTCTATCAGTTCGGCGAGCTCGGTCACCGCGCGGTCCTCGGTGGAGGCGGCCAGGCGGGTGGCGTGGGCGGCGAGATCACCGGGCGTGGCTCCGGCGATCCCCTCCCCGGTGCGGAGATACTCGGCGAAGCCCGCTGCCACCACGTCGACCTGGAACCTCGGCGTGGGCCCCTCCCACGGCGAGTTCGCCAGATCGCCCGCCGCGAGGGAGCGAGAGGCTTCCGCCGGGTCGCGGGTGTCGGGATCCTGCCAGCGCACGGTGGCGGTGGCCAGCTGTCCCGACGACCCGCCGCGCAGCCGGAGCTCGTACAGGGCCGTCACCGAGTGGCCGGGGCCGATCTCTCCGCCGTCCTTGGTGTCGTCACGGAAGTCCTCGGTCGCGAGCCGCCGGTTCTCATAGCCGATGAGGCGGTAGGACTCCACGACCGAGGGGTTGAACACGACCTGCGCCTTGGCGTCGCGGGCGCGCAGGTCGATGTTGGTGGCGAGCTGCTCGACGAAGACCTTGCGCGCGTCGTCGACGGAACCGACGTAGACCGCGGCGCCGTCGCCGTTGTCGGCGAGCCGCTCCATCAGCTCGTCGCCGTAGTCGCGGCCGACGCCGACGCACAGCAGGGTGATCTTCTTGGCCGCGGCATCCTCGACCCGGTCGAGGATGCCGCGCCAGGTGGTGTCGCCGACGTTGGTCAGGCCGTCGGAGAGCAGGATGACGCGGTTGACGGCCACCGCCCTGAAACTCGCCGCAGCCTCGGCGTATCCGCTGGTCAGCCCCGCCTCCAGGTTCGTGGACTGCTGGATGGCGAGGCGTTCGACGGCGGCGTGGAGCCTCTCCTTGTCGGTCGCGGGGGTCATGGAGAGGACGACATCCGCCTCGTCGCTGAAGGCCACGAGGGAGATCTGGTCGCCGGGTCCGAGCTGGTCGACGAGCTTGTGCAGGGCATCCCTCACCAGGTCGAGCCTGCCCGGCTCGCCCATCGAGCCGGACACGTCCACCACGAAGGTGAGGTTCGCCGGCCGCCGGGCCTGCGCGCTCGCCTTCCGGGTCTGCAGGCCGACGCGGAGCAGCGCGGTGCCGTTTCCCGGGGTGCGGGCGCCGTCCATGTGCACGGTGAAACCGTCGTCCTCGGGTTCCGCGTAGTCCTGGGCGAAGGAGTTGACGAACTCCTCCGGCCTCACCTGGCCCGCCTCCGGCAACCTGCCCTCGGCGAGGATCCGTTTGCTGTAGCCGTACGACGCGGTGTCCACGTCGAGGGCGAAGGTCGAGATCTGTTCGGCGGAGGTGTCGCGCCTTCGGGTGGCCTCGCTTTCGGGAGTGGCCCGGGCCTCGGACTCGGTTCCCTCAGAGCTCTGATCTCCGGCCTCGGGGGCGGCGTCCGAGGGCATGGACGGGACCGCCCTTCCGGATTCCGGCACCGGCTCGCTGCCGGATCCGCCGCAGGCGGCGGCGAGCATCAGGGCGAGCAGCGCGAGCACGGCGAGGACGATGGTGAGCGGACGTGACTTCATGTCGCCTCCTGGGGATGCGTGTCATCCCCTACGACGACTCCTCTGCGCGGTCCGCCGGGAGCTTGACCCAAGCGAGCGCTAACCGTGTTCGGCGCGTGATCAGGGTTTCCAGGCCGGGTCCCGTCCGCTGAGCCCGAGCGCCCGCTCGAACGGTGAGGCGTCGCTCGCCACGGGCACCTCCTCCCCGAAGACTCCCAGGCGCCGTCCCTGCGGCGCCATCCCCTCGACGAAGGCGGCCACGGCCTCGCCGGTCGCGGCGTCCACCGTGTACTCCTGACTGGTGGCCCTGGCCAGGTCCCAGCCATGGATCACCGTGTCGCCCAGCACCATCTGGAGCACCATGGCCATGGGCATCCCCATCGTGGGACTGGTGCCCTCGGTCACCCCGGGTTCCGACCAGGCGGCGAGCAGCGCGGCGGCCCGGTCCGCGAAAGGGGCGTGGTCGGCGTCCTGCGACGGCGGCTGCTCGCGGCGGGCCAGTGCCTCGAACATCGCGGCTGTCCAGGCCAGGTGGCCGAGCAGCTCCCGCACGTCGAAGCCGTCGCAGGGGGTGGGCAGGCCCAGCTGGTCGTCGCGGACGCCGCGGGCGACAGCCGCGGTGCCGGTGACGGCACGTGACAGCATCTCGTTCATGCCTGCCATGCTGTCGAGCCGAACTCACAGCTGTCTTGAAAAAACGCGTCATAGGATCCTGCAGCATGCGCGTATATCTCGGCCTCGCGGCCAAACACCCAGGAGCCGGAATACCCGAGACGATGCTGCACACCGTGAGAGGCGCGATCGAGAGCGCGTTCGCCGTACCGCCCGAGGTCATCGGATCCCGGGAGTGGCACCGTCCCGGGATCGCGGTGTTCTCCTGGACCAACGAGCCCGACGACTCGCGGCGTCCTCCCCTGCTGGAGACCGGCCACGACCGGGTGACCGGGGTGAACGGCTACCTGACCGCACCGGGTGACGTGAACCGGCTGGCGGCCATGCCGGTGCTGGACACCGAGGGGATCGGCGGGTGCTTCTCGGCGTTCCGGGCGACCGAGGACGAACTGTCCGCCGCCACCGCGGTCCACAGGATCTGCCCGGTCTACTACGCCGAGACCCCCGACGTGCACGTGATCGGCAGCCGGGCGCTGCTCGTCCACCTCGCGGGCGGCGGCGAGCGCGTGGAGTGGGACGTGCTCGCGCTGCAGTCGATGGTCAGGCAGGGATACTTCCTGTCGGACGAGACCCCCTACCGAGGGGTGAGCGCGCTGCCACCGTCCTCGTCGGTGACCGTCAGGAACGGCCGGCGTACGATCGTCACGACCCCGCTCCCCACGGCCGTGCCCGCGCCCGAGTCACGCAGGCAGAAGAAACACCTCGTCCGGGAGTTGGCCGAGGCGCTTCTGGCGACGGTGGAGCCGCTGCGCACGACCAGGGAGCCGGTGAACCTCGCCCTCACCGGCGGCAGGGACAGCCGCCTGATCGCCGCGGTGCTGCACGCGGCCGGCATCCCGCTGCGCGCGACCACCAACGGCCTGGACACCCATCCCGACGTGGTCATCGCCGGGAAGGTCGCCCGCGCGCTGCGCATCGAGCACACCGTCATCCCCCCGGCCCGTGTCGAGAAGAAGGACGCGATCGTCGTCGAGCATCCCCTCGCGCGGACCTACGAGACGTTGCGCGCCTGTGAGGGGATGACGTCGGCGTACGAGTCGATCGTCGGTTACCTCCCCTACAGCGCCAAACCCACCATGTCGGGGCAGAGCGGGGAGAGCCTACGGGCCGGAAGCCTGCTGCTGCTCCAGACCGACCTGAGCGAGAAGGCGCTGCGCCGCCGGGTGGACGTGACCTTCCTGCGAGATCCCGCGCTGTTCACCGAGGAGGCCAACGAGCACGCCCGCGAGCTGGCCGAGCCCTGGCGAAAGCGGGCTCCGCTGGAGGCGCTCGACCACATGTACATCTCCTACAAGGTCGGCCGCTGGCAGGCGGGGGCGCGGGCGGGCTCGCTGCGCAGAGGCGACCAGATCTGGCCGTTCTTCGACAACCGGGTGGTCCGCGCCGCGCTGGGTCTCGACCAGACCTGGCGGCTGTCGGAGGAGGTCATCTACGAGCTGCTCGGCATCCTGGCCCCGTCTCTGCGGAACATCCCGGTCGAGGGCAAGCCGTGGCGGTTCACCGCGGGGAAGCGCTACTACCCCTGGCAGCGCAGGCCGCCGGTGCTGACGGCGCCGAAGACCGGAGGGGGCGGCTGGAACTGGCGGACCAGTCCCGGCGCCGAGTTGACCGGCCTGATGCGCGACCACGTCCTCGGCCGCCTGGACCTGCTGTCTCCCATCGTCAAGCCCGACGAGGTACGCAAGCTGTTCGCCGACCCCGTCCTGAAGAAACCCACCCACGCCTGGCACCTCTACACCGTGGCCACCATGCTGGGGGGCGAGTATCCGGGCAAGGAACCGCAGGGTCTGCCGAAAATCCACATCCCCATCCCGTCGTGACGGGTACGCCCGCCGACGACACCCGGGGCATCCTGCACTTCGGGGCGGCCCGGTTCCGTTACGGGCGTCACGCGTGCCACCCGGCCCTGGTCCCCTTCGTCGAGCATCACTGGATCGTCCGCTGGGAGTTGGACGAACCGTACGAACAGCGGATCGTGTCCCATCCATCGGTGAACCTGGTCTTCCACGAGCACGGTTCCCACGTGGCAGGGGTCATCACCGGTGACTACCTGGAGGTCCTGACCGGCACCGGGGTCGTGGTCGGCACCCGCTTCCGGCCCGCCGGTTTCCGCCCCTTCCTCGGCGCCCCGCTGTCCACGATCACCGATCTCCGCGTCCCCGCCTCCCGGATCCTCGGGCCGGACGCCGACGCGGTGACCCCGGCAGTACTGGCCGCCTCCGACGAGGAGGCGGTACGGGCGCTGGAAGGGTTCCTGCTCACGCGGCTCCCCGTCCGCGACCCCGTCGCCGAGCGGGCGGCGGACCTCGTCGCGAGCGTGCTCACCGACCCGGCCATCGTCCGCGTCGGTGATCTGGCCGCCCTGCACGGGCTGAGTGTCCGGCACCTGCAGCGGCTGTTCAGCGACCACGTCGGGGTCTCCCCCAAATGGGTGATCCGCCGTTACCGCATCCACGAGGCCGCCGAGAGAGCCGGACCCGCGACCGACTGGTCGCGGCTCGCCGCCGATCTCGGCTACAGCGACCAGTCCCACTTCACCCGCGACTTCACCGGCGTCATCGGCATGCCGCCCACCGCGTACGTCCGCCGTCTGCCGAGGTGACGTCAGCAGGCACAGGCGATGCCGGAGACCGGCGCGGTCAGGGCGTCGACGGAGCGGCGGGACACGCCCGCGACGGTCTCGACGGGGAAGCCCTCCCTGGCCCAGTACTCGAAGCCGCCGAGCATCTCCTTGACCGGGTAGCCGAGTCCGGCTAACTCCAGCGCGGCCCGGGTGGCGCCGTTGCATCCCGGCCCCCAGCAGTAGGTCACCACGGTCACCCCCGAGGGAACGACCGAGCGAGCGCGTTCGGCGATCAACGCGGTGGGCAGGTGAACGGCTCCCAGGACATGGCCCTGCTCCCAGCCCTCCCGGCTCCGGGAGTCGACCACGACGATGTCCGTGACACCGGCGGCCAGGTCGGCGGCGACGTCGGAGACGTCGGTCTCGAACGCCAGCCTGGCGGCGAAGTGCGCCAGCGCCTCGGCATTCCTCGCGGCCGGTACCGCGGTGACGGCGGAGGGGGAGGGAACGGGGACAGACATGGGCGGCCTTTCAGACAACGGTGACGGCGGCGAGGTCCGCGGTGGTGGAAGGTACCGGTCGCGGTTCCCGGCTCGGGAGATGGCGCCGGGGTGATGCCTGGCACGAACAATGGTGTCGGTCGGCAGATCGGTTCCAACAGTGGCACGAACGCCGCTTATCGTTAATATCTCGCCATGCTCATCCCTCCGCCGGCGCCCCACGCCACACCTCCCGCCGTGTCCGTGCTGGCCTTCGACGGCATGTCACCTTTCGAGCTTGGCTGCGTGGTCGAGATCTTCGGCATCGCCCGCCCTGAGTTGGAGGTGCCCTGGTACAGGCTGTCGGTCTGCGCCGAGACGCCCGCCGATCTGCGGGTCACGGGCGGGTTCACGATGCGGACCGAGCACGGGCTCGACGCGCTTGAGGCCGCGAGCACGGTGATCGTGCCTGGGGTCGCGAATGTCCACGGCGAGGTCTCCCCCGAGGTGGTCACGGCACTGCGGCGAGCCCATGACAGGGGCGCGCGAGTCGTGTCGATCTGCTCGGGCGCGTTCGCCCTCGCCGCGGCCGGACTACTGAACGGCAGGAGGGCGACGACCCACTGGAAGTACGCCGAGCTGCTCCAGCACAGGTTCCCGCGGGTCGAGGTCGATCCGGATGTGCTCTACGTGGACGGTGAGGACGTGCTGACCAGCGCGGGCAGCGCGGCAGGACTGGACCTGCTCATCCATCTGGTACGCAAGGACTACGGGCCCGGCGTGGCCAACGAGGTCGCGCGAAGACTCGTCATCCCCCCGCACCGGGAGGGCGGGCAGGCACAGTTCATCCAGACCGCGGTCCCTCACGTGGAGGACGGCGCCGCCGTGACCGCCGCGATGGCCTGGGCGTTGGAACACCTCGCGGAACCCATCACGATCGCCACCCTGGCGGAGGCCGCGCACATGTCCCCACGTACGTTCATCAGGCACTTCGGACGGCAGACCGGGACGAGTCCGTTGCGCTGGGTCATCTCTCAACGGGTCGCGGCCAGCCTGACGATGCTGGAGTCCACCTCCGTGCCGGTGGAGGACATCGCGTCCGCGGTGGGCTTCGACAGCACGGCGACCTTCCGCCATCACTTCACCCGGACGATGCGCACCTCCCCCTCGGCCTACCGGCGGGCCTTCCGTGCCCCAGCGTCGTCCGACCACACGAAACCGCATGGATCCGAGCGGCGGACCCGGGAGCAGGGTTCGGCCACGGAACCTTGGCACGAAACAAGCCCATAACCTAATTTACGCTTTATGCCATCATCGCCCACTTATCCGAACAATCGCAATAACGGCGACATTAACGCTCTATAAATATAATCAAATGCCTGGAGCGCAAAGAAACGCACACCCTCCATCAAGCTTCCATTCCAGCTTTGAAGCACACTTCTCCCGCCTATCTCCTGGGCGCCCCAAGAATGTCCGCACGGCGTTTTCTCTCAACAGGAAGGGAGAAACAACGCACGTGTCTACTTTCATGAAACGGACCCTTGCGGGCGGCGCGCTCGCCGGGGCCGTCCTGCTTCTGCACTCCCCTGTCCCAGTTTCGGCCGATTCGCAACTTCAGATATCGGCGCAGGCTCGCCACGACGAAATCCAATCCGCCGGAAGCACGCAGGGGGACCCCTGCCCTGTGGTGCTTGCCAGCATTTGCACGAACTTCGTATCCCTGCCCACCGTGATCCGTAGCAGGGATGTCATAACCACCGGAGCGATAATCCACAAGGGCCTGCAGCCCACCGCGAGCGATGCGATTTACATCCCGCTGTGCAGGTGGCTGGGTCTGCCGATCTTCCTCTGCCGAATCCCTGAAGGGATCCAGGGCCCAGCGGGCCCAGCGGGCCCAGCGGGCCCAGCAGGTCCCAGGGGCCCGGTGGGCCCTCGAGGCTACACAGGTCCAGCTGGCCCAGCGGGCGCCGATGGCGCACCGGGACCCGCCGGACCGGCAGGACCCGCAGGCGCTGACGGCGCACCCGGACCCGAAGGCCCACCCGGACCCGCAGGCGCTGACGGCGCACCCGGACCCGAAGGCCCACCCGGACCCGCAGGCGCCGATGGCGCACCCGGACCCGAAGGCCCACCCGGACCCGCAGGCGCTGACGGCGCACCCGGACCCGAAGGCCCACCCGGACCCGCAGGCGCTGACGGCGCACCGGGACCCGAGGGACCGCCCGGACCGGCAGGACCCGAGGGACCGCCCGGACCCGCAGGCGCCGATGGCGCACCCGGACCCGAAGGCCCACCCGGACCCGCAGGCGCCGATGGCGCACCCGGACCCGAAGGCCCACCCGGACCCGCAGGCGCCGATGGCGCACCGGGACCCGAGGGACCGCCCGGACCGGCAGGACCCGAGGGACCGCCCGGACCCGCAGGCGCTGACGGCGCACCCGGACCCGAAGGCCCACCCGGACCCGCAGGCGCTGACGGCGCACCGGGACCCGAGGGACCGCCCGGACCGGCAGGACCCGAGGGACCGCCCGGACCCGCAGGCGCCGATGGCGCACCCGGACCCGAAGGCCCACCCGGACCCGCAGGCGCTGACGGCGCACCCGGACCCGAGGGACCGCCCGGACCCGCAGGACCCGAGGGACCGCCCGGACCCGCAGGCGCCGATGGCGCACCCGGACCCGAAGGCCCACCCGGACCCGCAGGCGCCGACGGACTCGACGGCGCACCCGGCCCTGAAGGCCCAGAAGGGCCAGAAGGGCCAGAAGGGCCAGCTGGTGCCGACGGGCTCGACGGCGCACCAGGGCCGGCAGGACCCGCAGGACCCGCAGGCGCTGACGGCGCACCCGGACCCGAGGGACCGGCAGGACCGGCAGGACCGGCAGGACCAGCCGGGCCCGAAGGACCTCAGGGTCCCGTCGGACCTCAGGGGCCGATCGGACCGCAAGGGCCGCCTGGAACGGCGACAACCAGCGGAACGACTGTCGGTTACCCGGTCGTCAGTACCCACATCGTCAGGGCGCCGATCGTCACCGCCCCGATCGTCTGGGCTGCCGCCGCTCCTCCGACCATCTGCACGGCCGTGAGAGTCTGCTGAGATTTTCAGCGGTCTCCTGGAAACAGGTCGATTGAGGTGTTCCCGTCCTGCGGTTCACTTCGAAGGTCTTTAGGACCGGGAGAGTGAAGTCCGGAAACGGCCGCACCGGACGGGTAACCGTCAACTGAAATACGGAGAGGTGGGGGGGGGGGGGGCCCCCCCCCCCCCCCCCCGGGGGGCCCCCCCCCCCCCCCCCCCGGGAAAACCCACCCCCCCCCCCCCCCAGGAAATA